>JAIUOC010000010.1 GCA_020161265.1 Chloroflexota bacterium
AAAAACAAAAACTATGATGCATGGAATGTGCTGCGGACGCAGCACCCATCAGTTGGAAAGGTGCGATTTTGGCGATAAAAAATCCGCTGATGTCAGAAGAGCATCGGAGCGGAGCAATTCGTCAAATTGTGTGATGTTGAGCAAACATCGATGCTGTCGGTCAACAGCCTGAGGATTCTACCACCGCTGCTCGTTCGTGTCAAATGAGCCGATGTGGGCGAGTGCATCAGTTGTGTGTGTCGTGACTCGTTACAAGTCATTCGTTGACAGCCCGGGGATTCTACCGCAGATTGCCGCCCTTGTCAAATCCTACAATCCTGAGCCACAAAGCACCACAAAGAGGACGGCAACCGCAAAGCACGCGAAGGCCACGAAGAGACGTTGTTCATCCCTCATCCTTCATCCCTCATCCTTCATCCCTCATCCTTCATCCTTACTACAACGGCCATACTGCTTTGACCAAGGCAGGCAAAATAATGCCACTCGCGCCACGTAAACAGCACTCAAAGGTATCAGAGAGGTACGTTTGGTCAGTATTAACTTCGATGCCATAGGCACCATGTTCAATTGCTGTGACGGGCAAGGTGGCGGCTGGTGGCACTAAACCCGATGTGCCAATCGAAAACACGACATCGGCTTGAATACAAGCAGCTTTGGCATGATTAAAGGTTTTGGTTGGTAACACTTCGCCAAACCAAACAATATCAGGCCGCAGCAAGGCTTGACAACGCGGACAGCGCGGCACACCAATCTCATCATCAGCCACCCATGCCGATGGTTCAATCACGACATGTTCTTTCGAGCATTTGACCCGCCCAATGTTGCCATGCAACTCCAAAACATTCGGTGAGCCAGCCCGTTGATGCAGGCTATCAACATTTTGGGTAATTAGGGTCAAATTTGGCACATGCTCAGCCATCTTGGCCAAGGCATAATGGCCTGCATTCGGGCTAGCTTGATCAACCATTTCACGCCGATAGGCATACCAATCCCAAACCAGCTTAGGATTGCGCTCAAATGCTTCGGGCGTTGCCAGATCTTCGGGTTTCATGCGCGACCAAAAGCCAGTTTGGGCATCGCGAAAAGTTGGAATCCCGCTTTCTGCCGAGATTCCAGCCCCAGTCAAAATTACAATTCGCTCGGCTTGGCGTAAGTGTTGTAGAAGCTCTTCGGGAAACTTGGCCATAACCAACTCCTCTCTAATCAAGTCAATTACTCAAGCGCAGCAACCAATTGTGGTAATAGTTCAGCCAATTTGCCATGGAAGGCATGATCGGTAAAAAAGCCAAAGGTCGAGGGCTGGCGGTTAATTTCAATCACGATTGCACCATGACGTTTGGCATGCAATGGCAACGAGGCGGCGGGCTGCACAACTGAATCGGTGCCAATACACAGAAAAACATCACACATAGTCGCTTGATCAGCTTCGCGCAAGCGTTCGCGCGGCACACCCTCGCCATACAACACTACATCGGGGCGCAGATAGCCGCCAGTTCGCGGGCAGCGCGGCGGAATTTCGGTTTCATCCCACGAATCGACCATGCCGCCATCTTCATAGGAGCGCATTCGAGCTAAATTGCCATGCAGTTCGATCAGTTCACGGCTGCCTGCTCGCCAATGCAATCCATCGGTGGCTTGGGTAATCAGCTTGAACTTTGGCATAAGTTGCTCTAAATCAACCAATGCATAATGCGCTGCACTCGGCTGAGCCGCCTCGGCCAAACCACGCCGATAGGCAAACCATTCCCAAACCAGGCGTGGATTGCGCAAAAATGCCTCAACCGTCGCCAGTTCTTGCGGCTCGTAGCCCGCCCAACGTGAATCGAGTTGCTGGGCCTCGCGAAAACTTGGAATCCCACATTCTTGAGCCAAACCCCCACCTGTCAGCACCGTAATTGATTGGGCATTGCGTAAGCGTTGCAACAAAACGTCTGGCAAATCGAACACGCTCAAGGGGTTTCCTCCTGCTGCAAAAGATCACGCGAAATCCAGCCGGTCATCGCTTGACCATCTTTTTCAAAGACAATATTGATCCAAACAATTCCGCCTTGGGTCACAATCGCATCGGGGTCGGGCGCAACCACGCGGGTGTTGGCCGGAATTGCCATAATGATGTTGCTGCCATCGCTCTTGTATTCGGCAGTTGTGCGAACATTGCTTTCTTGCAAGGTTTTGAACACCAATTCGCCAGTGGTTGTCGGGAGATCTGGCTCATCTGGCTGAACGGTTGGCTGGGGCTTGGCAATATTCAAACTATCAATCCAGCCCGTAATCCGCCGACCTTGGTAATCGTCGATTTCAATTTTGGCCCAACCATTACTGGTTAAGTTGGTTGCAGGATCACGAATCACCACTTCGGTGTTACGCGGCAAGCTCACTACCAAGGCGCTATTGCGATCTTGGTTGGTATACACTGGCGTATTATCTTGCACGATGATATAGGTTTCGCTTTGTTGGCCAGGTAGCAAATTGCAGGCCCAGGCTGGAATCCGCTCACAAGCCCAGGTTTTGGCCGCTCCGCCAACTAGCCAATTGCGCCCAAAGGTAAAGCCCCAAACACAGCCAATCACCAACAAGGTAATTAATGTGAGGCCAAATGCCCGTCGCCAGATAAAATTCAAGCAACCACGGCGATAGGTTTCACGCCGAATTTCGCTGCGCAACTCGCTACGTAATTCTTCGCGGCTAATGCCTTGTTGCACTGGCGGCGCAGGCTGAGGCGCATAATATTGCGGCGGTGGTTGTTGCACTGCTTGTTGCTGGATCGGCGGCGGTGCTTGGCGCGGTGGCATCATCGGCTTAGGCGGCGCAACATTCCAATTGGGGGCTGCACTAGCCGAAGGCGATTGCTGTGGTGGCGGCGTGGGTGTTGGTTGGGTTCGACGTTGAGCCAAATTTTGGCGCATATCGCGCATGGTGTCGCGCAAAGCTGGCAATGGCCGCACCAATTGTTTGGTCGGAGCATCAGCTGCCGAATCAACCGCCGCCAAATCGCGGGCCAATGCCGCAACCGTGGCCGTGCGTTGATCGGGGTCAGCCGCTGTTGCGACTTGGAGCGCTGCCACCAACGAGGGCACAAAGCCATTAACTTGTTGATAGATCGAGGGCATGTCTTTGGCATTGGGGTCGGGCGTGATACCTGTTAGCAATTCGTAGCCCAATAAGCCAAGGCTATACACGATCGAACGCTCATCGGGTGCAGCACCTTTGAGCCGTTCTGGCGCACGATACAGTTGCATATCGCCGCGTAATTCTTCGTTATTTAGCCACCACGGCTCGATTAGCACCGCCCGATCGCTGCTCGTGAGCAAAATCGAGCGCGAGCCAATTGGCGGGGTGGGAGTTTGGGTGTTAATCGTAATCGCCACCGCCCCAACCACTTGGCGTAACACTTCCAAGGCTCGTTCTGCCGATAATGGCAGCCGATCGCGCAATAAATCGCCATCGACATCTTCGGTGATCATATACGGGCGATTGCCGACCTCGCCATTATCATAGACATCGAGCAAGCCTGGATGAGTACGTTTGGCTAGGCCTTGAGCCTCATCATTAAAACGCTTGCGTAATTGGGCATTCTCTAACAAGTCGGGGCGTAGCAGATGGACTAAAACTGAACGATTCAGCCGTTCGTCGGTTGCCCGAAACACCAATGCTAAGCGATTCTCGCCCAAACGGGCTTTCACCCGATAACGGTTATGCAGTAATGGTGTTGAAGGAGCAGAAGGTTGCGTCATAAATTACATTCACCTTGCAACGCCGAGCAAATCTCGACACTACGCCAAGGGCTACGGTTTGACCGCAATAACTAACTCATAAGCATCAGCTTGCCAAGGCCGAATTTCACAATCGCAGCAGCCAAAATCGAAGAATAATTGCTGCAATTGCTGGGCTGTCCAAGCCTTGCCTGGCAACCAACGGGCATGCCGTGGTGTCCAAGTGCTGATGATTAATGTGCCTTCTGGTTGTAAAACCCGCCACATCTCAGCAATGGCCCGCCGTGGACGGGGAAAATATTCCAACGCTTCTAAACATGTTACCACGCCAAAGCTTTGGTCAGGCCAGCGTTGCAAATTATCGCCGCTGCCTTCGTGCCATTGAATTCGTTCGGTAACTTTGGCTTGTTGGGCTTTGATTTGGGCCTGTGCCAACATCGCCGCCGTTAGATCAAGCCCATGAATCGCTCCATGAAACCAGGTTTCTTGGGCCAGCAACAGTGGAACACGGCCTGTGCCAGTACCAACATCAAGGGTCGCCGCATCCGGCATGGCCATCAAGGCAACCCGCAACGGTCCACCAAGGTGAATCTCGTCGTGGATTGTAACATTGCTACGCACACGATCATAAATCGATGCACCACGACTGTAAATCCAGCGCACCACACCTCGGCCAAAATAGCTGCCTTCGCCAATAATAATCAGCCAATACAGCAGCCCAAGGCCCACTACCATACTACTAAAAAGCCAAATCCAGATCATAGGCCGATTATAGCATAGCCCTCTTGTCGCTAGCAGGGTTCGCCGTCTATAATTCAGGCATTGGGCAAACAATCAGCGATGGTCGCAACGAGGCGACTAAGGAGCATGTATGCACGAACTTGCTAGCCACTTCGCAGCTTTTCGCCGTCAGATTGTTGGTATTGATCAGCATTTTATGACACCTTATGGCTCGCTGCCAATAGTTTATGCCGATTGGACAGCAAGTGGGCGTTTGTATGCGCCAATCGAGTTGCAAATGCTGAATGTGTTTGGGCCGTTTGTCGGCAATACCCACTCCGAATCGAATATCACTGGAACCTCGATGACCGAAGCCTATCATTTTGCCCAACGTTTGATCAAGCAGCATGTCAACGCCGCCAGCGATGATGTATTAATTTTAGCTGGCTCTGGCATGACCGCTGTAGTCAATAAGTTTCAGCGCATTTTGGGTTTGCGCATGCCCGAACAATGGGCCGAGCAGATTAAGTTCTCAAAACACGAGCGACCTGTGGTGTTCATCTCGCATATGGAGCATCACTCCAACCATACCTCATGGCTCGAAACCATCGCCGAGGTCGTGGTTGTGCCGCCCGATGATCAAGGGCTGATCGATCCAGCCAATTTGGATGCTTTGCTGCCTGCCTATGCTGAACGCAGCGTTAAAATCGGAGCCTTCACTGCTTGCTCTAATGTGACTGGTGTGCGCACACCCTACCATGAACTGGCGCGGGTGATGCACGCTCACGGCGGGGTTTGTTTTATTGATTTTGCGGCTTCAGCGCCTTACGTTGAAATTGATATGCACCCAGCTGACCCAGCTGCTGCCCTTGATGCGATTTATTTCTCGCCGCATAAATGTTTGGGCGGCCCTGCCACGCCTGGCGTATTGATTTTTAGCAGCAAACTCTACCACAATCGAGTTCCCGATCAGCCTGGTGGTGGCACGGTCAACTGGACGAACCCATGGATGGGTCATAGTTTTGTCGCCGATATCGAAGCCCGTGAAGATGGTGGTACTCCCGCCTTTTTACAAACGATCAAAGCGGCGCTGGCCTTCCAACTCAAGCAAACGATGGGCGTTGAGCAGATCGAAGCCCGCGAAGCGCAATTGACCAAACGTTTATTCCAAGGCCTGCGCTCAATCGATGGCATTCATCTTCTAGCCGATCACTTGGAACAAAGACAAGGGATCTTTTCGTTCTACATTGAGAATTTGCACTACAACTTGATTGTACAATTGCTGAATGATCGCTTTGGGGTGCAGGTGCGTGGCGGATGTTCCTGCGCTGGAACTTATGGCCATTATCTATTGCACGTCGATCCGCAGCGCTCCAAACGCATCACCGATTTAATCGATCAAGGCGATTTATCGGATAAACCAGGCTGGGTACGGCTTTCAATCCACCCAACGACGACCGACCAAGAGGCCGAATATCTGATCGATGCGCTGAATCAAGTGGTGCGCAATGGCTCAGCGTGGTCTAACGACTATCAATATTCGAATAAAACTAATGAATGGCGGCATCGCCGACCAGTTCAGCAGGATATAGGAGCGTGGTTTCAGTGTTGCGATTTGGTCGAGCATTAATTGAATTTGGGCGGGGCTTGGTTGGTTGGCTGGGGCTACTCAATCTGCTGAGTGCGCTCGCCAACCTGCCCAACCTTGGCTGGCTAGCGCAACGTCGGCGTGATGGCCTACTTGGAGCAGTGCTGGCAGTTTGGGGCTGGCGCGGTGGGCGTTGGCGCTGGCTCAGTGTTTGGCTGGCCGTGCCAATTCAACTAGCGCTAGCCTCGTTGCGCAGCTTGTGGCATAACCCGCTGCGTCAATTTATGGCTGGCTCAACAAGTTGTGAGCCAATTCAAATTATGCTTGATTCTGGTGAGCATGTACCAGGCTTGTGGTATGCCAAATCGCACACTAACACGGCAATTCTCTATTTGCACGGCGCTGGCAACGACAAAACCCGCTATGCAACACGAGCCATCGCGCAATTACAACAAGCGGGTTTTAGTGTGTTGGCAATCGATCTAGCGGGCCAAGGCGAAAATCCGCGCACCTTGGATGTGCCTGATAGCAACACTGATGTGGCAGCGGCGGTCGCGTGGTTGCGCCAACATGCTGAATATGTGGTCGTGGTGGCAGTTAGTTTGGGGGGCTGTATCGGGGCACGAGCAATTGCCGATGGTGTCGCAGTTGATGGTTTAGTCATTATCGGTTCGCCGGTTGCGCTTGATCTCAAGAGCAATCATTATATTCGCAGCGAACTACGGGCTTTGCTCCGCCCGCAATTTTGGCAATACCCCGACCGCATGACCTTGTATCAACTGTGGCAGCAATGGCAAGCGCCGCCAATGCGCATTGCCATAGGCTTTAACCAACTGTTTCCAACGCTTAATTTGGCCGATTCGCTCAGCCGCATTCGTGCCCCAATCTTGTTGGTCTATGGCCAACGCGACCGGATTGCACCGTATCAGGCAGTTTTGAGCAACTTGGCGACCATTCCCGACGTAACCTTGCAACTAATGCCTGAACACAGTCATCTGACGTTGCCGATGGAGACGTTTCCGCTAACCGCAGTCACAATCTGGATTCACGAGAGAATTGAGTCGAGTGAAGGAGCAATTCATGTTTGATCTAGAAGTCTGGCGAGCCGAGATTTTGCAACGCTTGCGCCGTTTTGTCCGTGCCCCCCAAACCGAAATGGGTATTTATGGCACTGAACGTCTAACCTACTATCTGAGCAGCTTGGTGCTTGAGCCGTTTTTTCAGGCCTTTACCAACCAGCCATTGCGAGCGGTTGTCACCTTGGCCAATGTTACCCAAACCGCTGGCACCAGCTTTCTGATTCATAACGCCAATACGCTGCGCTATAGCCAACAATTGCTGTGGAGTGAATTTGAACATTCGCCAGCCTTGCGCTTGGTGATCGAGCAAATTTTGCTCAAGCTTGATGTGATCGAGCATCTACTCCACACGCTTGATGATGCCGAAGCCCATTGGTTGCGCCAAAGCCTGAGCGATGAGATTGAGCCATATCGGCGCAACGGCGAATTAACTGAATTGCGCCATGCCCTGAATGAAATTCCATGGCAAACCCGCTATAGCACGGTGCGTTCGCTCCAAACCCGTCGCGGCCACTACACTGGCAGCGATTGGCAATTAATCGAGCAAGCCTTGAGTGATCGAGTCGCCATGGTTCGCGCGGCAGGAGCACGCCAACTTGGTCGTGCCCAAAACAATTTGGCGGCCCATCTACGTGAGCGGCTGTTTCATGTGGCCTTATATGATCGTGATTTGGGGGCGCGGTATGCAGCAGCTCGTTCGATTGGCACGTTGCGCAATCAATTAATCGATAGCATGAGCCGTGAACTACTCACCACAGCCTTGTTTCATGATGATAGTTTTGTGCGTTCGGCGGCTTGTTTGGTGCTTGGGCAACTGGGCAGTGCCATGGTCACCCCCAGCATTTTGGATAGCCTGATCAGTGTGTTGCAGGATGCCGACCCTTACGCCCGCGAAGCTGCCGCCAACGCCTTTGCCGCCATGGGTCAGGCAGCGGCCACTGCCGATGTGTTAGCAGCCTTGCGGACTGCGGTTTTAGATAGCGACCAATATGTCCATGAAGCGGCATTAGGCGCAATTACCGCCCTCAAAGATTAAATAAAAAACCAACAGCCCTCTATTTGTCGAGGGCTGTTGGTTTTATCAAACAAAATTAACGAACCCCGATCAACTCCACATCGAAAATCAATTCAGCATTCGGTGGAATCACACCAGGGTAACCGCGTTCGCCATAGGCCAAATTGCCTGGAATATACAAGCGCCGCTTACCACCAACATTCATCGTCGATAAGCCTTCATCCCAGCCTTTGATCACTTGGCCAACGCCTAAAATAAATTCAAATGGCTCGCCTCGATCAACCGAGCTATCGAATTTGGTTCCGTTGGTAAGTGTGCCTGTATAGTGAACAATCACCGTTTGGCCAGCTTTAGGTTGCGCCCCTGTTCCGACAACCTGTTCTTCGTAGCGCAAGCCCGATGGAGTTGTTTGCATCGAAAGAGCCTCCTCTGAGATTGATTGGGCCAATTATCAAGGAACATAGGAAAAATCGCAATTCAGGCTATAATAGAAACTAGCAAATTTGTACGCTTGGGTAGGAGTGCGCCGGATGTTGCCAGAGAAGCTGCGTGTTCGTAATTTTATGTGTTATCGCGATGATGTGCCGACCCTCGATTTCGAAGGAATTCGGGTTGCTTGTTTGTCGGGCGAAAATGGCGCTGGCAAATCAGCCTTGCTCGATGCAATCACCTGGGCGCTTTGGGGCAAGGCCCGCGTTTCCTCTGACGATGAATTGATCGCCTTGGGCGCACAAGAGATGGAAGTTGATTTGCAATTTAGTGTTGCAAAAACCTCCTATCGCGTCTTGCGTCGCCGTTCCTCAGCCAAACGCGGCCAAACCATCCTCGAAATTCAAGTTAACGATGGTGATAATTGGCGGGCAATTTCTGGCAATAGCATCCGCGAAACCCAAGAGATCATTCATTCTGTGCTGCGCATGGAATACGATACCTTCATTAATAGTGCTTTTTTGGTGCAAGGCAAGGCCGATGAATTTACCCGCAAAGCGCCTGCTGAACGCAAACGGGTACTGGCCGAGATTTTAGGTCTCGATGCCTACGAACAGCTCGAAGCCCGCGCCAAAGAGCAAGTTCGCTACTTCAGCGACCGTGCTCAAGGTCTTGAAGGCACAATCAGCAGCTACCGCGAATGGGTCAATAAACGTGATTTTTATCTGAGCCAAGAGGCCGAAGCGCAACAGCGGGTGCAGCAGCTTAGCCATGAAATCGAGCAAGCAACATTAATATTTGAGCAAGCCGACCAACAACGCCGCGCACTCGAACATCGTAAGGCCGAACGCGACCGCGAGCTAAGCCGCAGCCGTGACCTCGAACGCCAAATTGCCGAAAGCGATGGCGATTATCGCCAACTGGCTCAGGATATTGGTGTGGCGCAAGCGATGGTCGCACGTCAAAGCGAAATTGAAACCAATTTTCAAGCCTTGCAAGCTGCGCGTGAAGAGTTAGTGGTGCTTGATCGCTTGCGTGAGCAAATTGTCCAGCTCAACGATCAATACAAAGAGCAACGCGCTTTGGTCGAGCGCGAAGAACTTTCGTTGCAACATCAACTCCAGCAATATCAGCGCGATCAGCAAACTAACGCCGAATTGATCGCCAATAAAGCCAGTAAGCAAGCAGATTTGGCAGCCTTGGCCGAGCAATTAGCCGGTTTTGCCGATGATCAACGCCATTTAGATCAAGCCCGCAGCCAGCGCAACGAGCTAGAGCAACAAAGCACCAACTTAACTCAATTGCAGGTTGAGGTGCAACGCTTGCAAGGCTTGATCAATGTGCGCGGCGATTCGCTGATTGCCGCACGCGAGGAGCAAAATCGTCGGATTATCGAGGCCGACAATGTTTTGGCCAACGAATCGCGCTGGCGCAGCGAATTTGAAACCTCGGTTGCCCAACAAAAAGCCCTGATTCGCGATGAGCGCAAGCTCCAAGAAATGCGCAGCCGCGACCAACAAGATGCTAAGCAACTGGGCGAACTATCGGCTCAAGAGAGCAATTTAAAGCAACTTGGTAAGCAAATCAACGATAAAATCGACCAACTGCGGGCAACCCACGATACCCACTGCCCACTCTGCCAGAGCGATATCGGCCAGCATGGCATTCACCAAGTGATCGAACAATATATCGTTGAACGCGACGATCTGCGTGATCAATATCGTGAGGCCAGCCAAGCTCGCAAACAACTAAGCAACGAATATGATGCTCGCCAACGCGAAATTCAAGGGTTGGAGCGTAAAGTCGCTCAGCTGAGCACGCTAGCCGCAGCAGTTGGCCGCTTGGAAGGCCAAATCAGCGAGGCCCAAGAACATCGTACCAAACGCAGCGAAGCCGAAAGCACCTTGCGCGATTTGAATCAGCGGCTTGAACATGGCGATTTTGCTCATGAAGAACGCGCTGCCTTAGCCCAAGCCCAAACTGAAATCGCCGAATTATGCTTTGATCAAGCGGCACTTGATGCTCAGCGCCAAGCCAATGGCCGATTAATCGCCCAGCTTGAGCAACGGTTAGCCCAACGTGGCACAATCGAGGCCAAAGCTGCCGTACTCCAAGAACAACTTGAGCGCATTCAGGCAGCTGAAACCCATAATGCCACCTTGCATGAAACAATTTTAAGCTTGCAAGTCCAGCTCGATAGTCAGCAATTTGCCCAAACTGCGCGGCAACAGGCCGAGGCAATTTACCAGCAAATGGCTGAATTAGGCTATGCCTCGCAACGCCATCAAGAAATGCGCGACGCGGTTGCCAGCCTTGGTCATTGGGAAGGCGAGTATCATCAATTGCGTTCGGCGCAAACCAACTTGGCAACCAACCAACGCCAAGCCCAGCGTTTGGCTGAATTGATCGAGCGCCAACGCCAAGATTTAGCCCAAATTCAGGTAACGGTCAATCAACTCAATCAAGAATTGGCTCAATTGCCAGCCGCTATTCAAGCTGCCGAAACCGCTCAACGCACAATCAACGAGTTTCGTGGGCGTTTGGCTGTCGCTCAAAAAGATTTGGGTGCGGCGCAGCAAAACGTCCAGCATGTGGCTCAAGTCGCTGAGCAGTTGGCCGCAGCCGAAAAAGAATTGCTCTCGGTACAAGATCAACGCGATGTTCACAACGAACTAGTGCGGGCCTTTGGCAAAAAAGGCATTCAAGCAATGCTGATCGAAACAGCGATTCCTGAGCTTGAGCGCGAAGCTAACGAATTGCTCAGCCGCATGACCGACAACCAAATGCACCTGCGCTTTGAAACCCAGCGCGAAACCAAAAAAGGCGATACCAGCGAAACTCTCGATATTCAAATTGCCGATGAACAAGGCACACGTCGCTACGATTTGTATAGCGGTGGCGAGGCCTTCCGCATCAACTTTGCAATTCGGATTGCCATGAGCAAAATGCTGGCTCGTCGTGCTGGAGCCAACTTGCAAACATTAATCATCGACGAAGGCTTTGGTTCACAAGATGGTCGCGGGCGCGAACGCTTGGTCGAGGCTATTACCCAAGTTCAACCAGATTTCAGTCGCATCTTGGTAATCACCCACATCCAAGAATTGAAGGATCAATTTCCGGTGCAGATCGAAATTACCAAACACGACAACGGCTCACGTTGGGCAGTGAATTAAAAAAGCATAGAACATAGCCGAAATTGTGGTTACTCTGCGCCTCTGCGTTTAAACAGAAATGTATTTCATGCTAAAAATCATGCTACTCCAACTGCCAGTGCCTAGCAATCCGGCGGCGAATGTGCCGCTGGCAGCGGGCTACCTCAAAGCATGGGCTTACAACCAAGGCTTACTTGAGCGTATGCAAATTGAAATTGTGCCACGCGATATTGCCGACCGTGGTGGCGATCGCCTGATTTGTAACTGGATCGTCGCTCAACAACCGCATGTACTTGGGATTTCGCTGTATACCTGGAATAGCGAACGTTCGTTGCAGCTTGCCAGCCAACTCAAACAAGCATTACCAAATTTGATCGTAGTGGTTGGCGGCCCTGAAGTGCAGCGCAATAACACCTGGGTTTTGCACCATCCAGCGGTCGATATTGCGGTAGAAGGCGAGGGCGAACAAACCTTTAGCGAATTATTGCTAGCCCTCGAACACCAGCACCAGCAAATTAGCTTGCCGATGCAGAACCAAACCCAATTGCCCTACCCGCTGGTAGCTGGCACATTGCAATATCACGCGGGCCAATTGCATGCTGGCTTGCCACGCCCCGCCATGGGTAGCCTTGATCCAATTCCATCGCCCTATTTGCTCGGCTTTTTGGAGCTGCGGGCTGGCGAAATTGCCTTTATCGAATGTTCGCGCTGGTGTCCTTATGGCTGTACCTTCTGTTTGTATGGCCGCAACATGGGCACAAAATTGGGTGGCCGGATGTTTGGCAGCCAACGCGTATTGGATGAAGTGGCCTGGGCACGCCAGCAGGGAGCACGGGCAATTCATTTTGTTGAGGCTAATCTCAATTTGCTGCCCAATTTTCGCGAATTGATGCGCGGCCTACAAAGCATCAATCAGCCTGAGCCAACCCCAATTTATGCCGAATTACGTGGCGAACACCTTAAGCCGGAAAGTGTTGAGGCCTTGGTGCAAGCAGGCTTGACCGTGGCCGAAGTTGGCTTGCAAAGCGCCAATCGCACGGCCTTGCAAGCGGTTGGGCGGCGTACCGACCTCGAAAAATGGGCCGAAGGCACACGCCGTCTGTATCAGCATAACGTTGATGTGCTGCTTGATGTCATTTTGGGCTTGCCCGAAGATGATGCTGCCAGCACCCACGCTACGATCGAATGGATTCAGCTGCAACAGCTTGGCGATTACGATATTTTTACTTTGCAAGTGTTGCCCGGCACAGGCGTGCGCAACGATGCCGAACGCTTTGGCATGCACTTTCAAGATCGCCCACCCTACTACATTTTGGCCAATCATTGGCTCAGCTACCAACAACTTCGCGCCCTACGCTGGGATTTGCGTGAACAAGCAGGGCTTGATCCCTTGGCAATCGAAGGCATGCCGCAACCAGCTTGCGATGTTTGGCTCCAAGCCTGCGAGCAAGCAATTCGCGTGATCGATCAGCCAATTCGTAGCATCATTTTGGATTGTCGGGCTGAATTTAGTTTAGACGAATGGCGGGAGCAAGGCCAACAGTATGCTGATCAGGTTGCCAGCCATGTGGTAATCGTAGCTCATCATAGCGATTTAGCGGTGATTGAGGCTTTTTGCTGGCCCATCGCCCAAGCCAACCTCACCATTCACTGGGATATTGTGCTCGATCAGCCACTTGCCCCCAACGCATTACGTCAACTTCAACAACGCTGGCCGCATACCATTGGCTATCTCGATCGCATTGCGGTCTATCGGCGCTGGCAAGCCGAGCCTGCATGGGTGCAAGTCACACCGCGCTGGTGGATTCGTTGCAATTGGCAACAAGCGCTTGATCCATTGAGCTACGAAGGCCTTGCCGAGGTCGTTTGGCAAGTCGATGCCGCTCAGGCTCATACAGCGATTCCTGTTCTGAATCGACGAGGTGGCACGGGGATTGTAATCGAAGCTAAGCAATTTGAGCCAACATGGCAGGAACTAAGTGAGCATTTAGCAATTTTGGCTCCCCTGCCACCGATTTAAATACTCCAAGGACATCAAATTAATCGAGTTTCGGTCTATTTGAAATTATTGAGATCAATTACCACCCTTCCGTCCTTCTGCCGCAGGGAAACGCAGTGGGCTTTACCACCTCGTCAATTCTCATCCTTCGCGGTTTCCGAATTGCCGAACCCTCCAAGCTATTGGCAAAACCATAGTCATGCCCCACGCTTGAGATCAGTATAGGCAAAAACCCACCCTACAGTCGGGACTAAGGTATTAGCAAAATCAATTCTATCAGCCATCGTAGCTGAGTACAATAGATGCATCATGGGCATTTGGGAGGGCCAGCTATGCATTATCTCTTCGATCATCCAACCTGTATTCGGCGTACATCGCCCCAACATTTAGCAAGTTATGCCTATGGCGTGCGGGCAAGCTGCTCGGTGCGCCATCCGGCTGGCGATGGGGTCGATGACCCACGCTTCTTATTATTTGGCCCCCAGCGTGGCAATTATCGCCATTGGTTCGATACCTATGAAATTAAGCCCGATAATGCTCCCGATTGGTATGCCCTAACCTTTCCCAAGCCTACCAAATTAAATGTGGTTTATTGGATGCATGGCCCCATGTTCGATGATCATGGCTGGTGGACTTCGCTCCAGGTCGAATATCGCGATGCTGAAGGCGCTTGGCATAAGGTTGACGATTTACAGATCACGCCGAATTACCATTTTAGCCCGCAACGCGGCGATCGTAAGCCATTTAGTGCCTACGCAGCCCATTTCAATCCAGTTCGAACCAGTGCGATTCGGCTGATCGGCCAGCCCAGCGGCAAGCCCCAAATTACCACAATGGCCTATCTTGCCGCCGATTGGAGCACCTGCGAAGGCATCGCCGCCCACTTGCGCCATATTCAGCAACCATTACCCGCTATTTTTGATCTGCTACCAGCCAATACCTTGTGGGATACCTTAGCCAGTCTGCGTGATTTAACCAAAATTGCCTTTGATCTACAAACTAGCGCGGGCCTAGGGCTTGACCATTTTCTTGAGCCACAGCATTATCAACGGTTTCACGACAGCCAGCGTCAATGCTTCGCCGATGATTCGCTGTATCAATTAATTGGTCAGCACGCTGGTTGGCGTAAGCTGGGCCAAACGATCGAGCAAGCTCGCGAACAAGCCTATGAAACCAAACAACCAGTCATCGCCCAACATCATGGCGGCTTGGTCTGGCTGGTCGTGCCAGTCATTAGCAATGATCACGTTTTAGGCACAATCGAAAATCGCAATTTTATCGCCCAAGAACCAATCGATTGGCAATGGCATCGCTGTTATGCCCAAGAATTGGGGCTGGATTGGGAGCGTTATCATACGGCATTGGAGCAAATCAGCACGTTCAGCCAACAACAAATCAATGCCACAATCAATCATGTGCAGCAGCTGGTGCGCCTAGCGCAACAATTACTCAAAGATAGCCAAGAAATTCATACGCTGAAAAGTAGCGCTTTGGCTGCTGAGGTGTTTAGTCGCTCCAAAAGTACCTTTATGAGCATGATGAGCCATGAATTACGCACCCCGCTGAATGCAATTATTGGCTATAGCGAGCTGCTCATCGATGATTTGAGCGCAACCAACCAACAACAATCAACTGATGATGCTCGCCAAATTCGCAGCGCAGGTCGCCATTTACTGCATGTGATCGAAACAATTTTGCAGGTATCCAACTTAGAATCAGGCGCATCAAATGTGCATTACGACGATGTTGATCTCGAAATGCTGACTAATTCGTTAGAGCTGAGTTTGCGCACTCAATTTCAAAAACGCAGCAATCAACTTGAAATTAAGATCGATCCCAATGCCTCGTGGGTCTATTCAGATAGCTCGAAAGTGCGCCAGATAATCTTCCAACTGCTGAATAATGCCAATAAATTTACCGATCATGGTCAAGTGCGACTGACGATTGCCCCTGATAGCCTTGATCCCGAAATGCTCGCATTCGAGGTTTGCGACACAGGCATTGGGATTGATCATGAGCATTTGCCGCTCTTATTTGCTGAATTCAGCCAACTTGATGCCTCAAGCACTCGCCGCTACGATGGCACAGGCATGGGCTTGGCGCTCTGTCGCCACTTGGCGCGGCTACTTGGCGGCGATATTCGGGTTTGGAGTGAGCCTGGCATTGGCTCGACCTTTACCCTTGCCATCCCGCGCCAAAGCGTGATGACTCCAGTTAACGACCTCTGATCATTTAGTAAAACAGTGCTATGCTATAAGGCGCAACGGGGCTACACGGAAGGATGTAGCCCTGTCATTATGCGTGGTTCCTAAGGAGGGCTTGTGGAACAGCCAAATCCTTTGCGAGCAGGCTTACGAATTGCTCGCACCCCTGAAGCATGTACTGTGGTGATTTTCGGCGCGACCGGAGATCTC
Organism: Chloroflexota bacterium; assembly: GCA_020161265.1. Lineage (NCBI taxonomy): Bacteria > Bacillati > Chloroflexota > Chloroflexota bacterium. The sequence continues at coordinate 16,110 of JAIUOC010000010.1, forward strand.
ACTGCCCGTAAATTATTGCCTGCACTCTACAACCTCGCCCGTGAAGGCATGGTTCCGGCAGGCTTTTCGTTGCTTGGCGTTGGTCGTCGCCCATGGAGCGATGATGATTTTCGCGCTGAAATGCGCAAAAGTGCCGAGCAATTCTCGCGGGTTCAGCCAATTAACGAAGAAGTTTGGCAAACCTTTGCCGAAGGTTTATTTTGGGTTGGTGGCGAGTTTGGCGATATCAATACCTACGAGCAAATCGCTAGTCGCCTTGAACAAATCGATCAGCAACGCGGTACTGCTGGCAATCGGCTCTTTTATTTGGCAATTCCCCCATCGTGGTTTGATGATGCGATTAGCAATTTGCAAAAGGTCAATCTGACCAATCAAAGCCATGGCTGGTCACGGATTATCGTTGAAAAGCCGTTTGGCCACGATTATAAATCGGCTCAAGAACTCAACGATCTGGTCAGTCGCGCTTTTGATGAAAGCCAAGTCTATCGAATTGACCATTACCTTGGCAAAGAAACCGTCCAAAACCTGTTGGTAGCGCGTTTTGCCAACGCGATTTTCGAGCCAATTTGGAACCGCAACTACATTGACCATGTGCAAATCACGGTAGCCGAAAGCCTTGGCATCGGCAGTCGTGCAGGGTTTTATGAGGAAGCGGGAGCCTTGCGCGATATGATCACCAATCATATGATGCAATTGCTGACCCTGACCGCCATGGAACCACCAGTCGAGTTCAACGAGCATGAAGTGCGCAGCGAAAAAGTCAAAGTCCTGCATGCAATTCGCCCGATGAATGCTACTGATGTTGATCAATTTGCGCTGCGTGCTCAATATGATCATGGTACAATCAATGGCGATGAAGTGCCCAGTTACTTGGCAGAGAAAGGGGTCAACCCAGCCTCACGCACACCCACATTCGTTGCGCTTAAATTCGAGATCGACAATTGGCGCTGGGCGGGCGTACCATTCTACTTGCGCACTGGCAAACGCTTGGCTAAACGGGTCACCGAAATTGCGATTCAATTCAAAAAACCGCCGCTGCTGCTCTTCCCCGAAATCCGCGATGAGATTGAATCGAACGTCTTAGCGCTGCGCATTCAGCCCAACGAAGGCATCACCCTCAAATTTAGCGCCAAGCAACCAGGCCAACGCATGATTATCCATCCGGTTAATATGGATTTCCGCTATGGCTCATCGTTTGGGGTAGCTGCGCCCGAAGCCTACGAACGCTTGTTGCTCGATGCAATGCTCGGCGACGCAACCCTATTTACCCGCCGCGATGAGGTCGAAGCCCAATGGGCCTTGATGACTCCCATCCTTGAGCGCTGGGAAAACGACGGCGTTGAGCACTTGCCACACTACGAGGCAGGCACGTGGGGGCCAGAGGAATCTGATCAATTTATGCAACGTGATGGCCGTGAGTGGCGCAAATTGTAGGAGGTGGCAACCATGATGGGCGAAATTTCCAATAGCCCACGTCCAGCCAATGTTGCTGAGATTGAAGATCAACTGCGCGATTTATGGCGTGAATTAGGCGATCAGCATCGCGATGCGAGCCATGTAATGACCCGCGTTTGCACCATGACCGTGATTGGTTACGGTGCAAACCAAACCCTCGCCAAACGAGTACGCACCGCCTTGCCGCAGGTATTTGGCGTGCATCCATGCCGCGCAATTTTGATCGAAACTGGCAGCGAGGCCGAAGAACTCAGCGCATGGGTCAGCACCGTTTGTCAACCAAGCAGCGAAGAGCACGAGCAAGTCTGTTGCGAACAAATTACCTTCTGTGTTGGTGAGCAAATGCGGCGACGTTTGCCCGGCACAGTGCTACCCTTGGTCGTTTCCGATTTGCCCTTGTTTGTCTGGTGGCCTGGCCCACTGCACCCTGCCAGCAATGTGCGCACCCAATTGTTTGCCCATGCCGATCGCTGGATTATGGATTCGGCAGATTTTCTCGACCCGCTACCAGATTTGGCGCGTTTGCACAAGATGGTCATCAGCGATCAAACCGATGCTGTCAGCGATTTGACTTGGGCACGCTTAACTCCGTGGCGCACCGCGTTTGCCCAAATTTTCGATGCAATGGCCATGCGTCCAATGCTCGAAAACATTAGCAGCATCAAAGTGACCACTGGGCGACATCAAGCAGCCGGCTTGCTGAGCATCGGCTGGATGGCAACCTGCCTTGATTGGCAGTTGATCAGCGCAAGCGGCAATAGCGAAACCTTGCTTTGCAATTTCAAACATCGCAATGGCACGGTTACGATCAGCATGCAAACCAGCGATCGGGCTGGCGAGGAAGTACCATTCATCGAAGTGCAGGCCGCCAAACATAAAGCCAGTATCACCGTGGGCCGCAGCAGCAACAAACAAGCATTGCTGGCCAATGTGCAGCTTGATGGCGAAACTCGTTGTCAGATGAGCGAACTACCAAGGCCCAGCGATAGCCTGTTGCTCTTGAATGAACTAAATATGTATAGTCATGATCGAGTTTATGAACGGGCTTTAGCGATAGTCGCCGCAATTGCTCAAGCAACCGATCCCCATGGAGCACATGTATGACGCTTCAGATTGCCCCAAGCCGCGAGGAACTGATGATCCTTGCGGCTGATCGGCTAGTAGCCGAGGCTCAAACCGCCATCGCTCAACGTGGCCGCTGGACAATCGCGCTTTCGGGTGGCTCAACGCCCAAAGCGTTGTTTGAGTTATTAGCCAGCCCACGATACATTAATCAGATTCTTTGGGGGCGTTGTTTTTTATTTTGGGGCGATGAGCGCTGCGTCGGGCCTGACGATCCCCAAAGCAACTATCGCATGACCAAAATCGCCTTGATCGATCATATTCCGATTCCCGTGGGCAATGTGTTGCGAATTCGTGGTGAGTTAGCGCCTGAAAGTGCCGCCAGTCTGTATGCCCATGAAATTAAACGTATTTTCGGGCTAGCTGAGGGCCAATTTCCTCAATTCGATACGATGCTGCTGGGCTTGGGCAATGATGGGCATACCGCCTCGCTCTTTCCTGCCAGCGATATTTTGGGTCGCAACGATGTGTTGGTGGCCGAAACCTGGGTCGCCAAACTCAAACAATATCGCATCTCGCTGACTGCGCCTGTGATCAACAATGCCCATAGCAAAATCTTTTTGGCGGCAGGCGACGATAAAGCTGGCGTTATTCGCGAACTGATCGAGCAGACTGGGGCTTATCAAAGCTACCCCGCCAATTTGATCAGCAATGCCGACTGGCTACTCGACCAAGCGGCGGCCAGCCAACTGCAACATTAACGGATCGTTAACAGATTTTCGTGGCACAATATTAGGCATGCACCATAGCATCGAAAGGAATGTTCATGACTGACCATCGACCAACCATTATGCTTGTGCATGCCCACCCTGATGATGAAGTGATTTCAACAGGCGGCATTGCGCTGAAGTATCACGAGCAAGGAGCACGGGTCGTTTTGGTGACCTGCACCCGTGGCGAAGAAGGCGAAATTGTTGATGCTGAATTGAATACGCCTGAGAATAAAGCGCGATTGGCCGAGATTCGCGATGTGGAGCTAGCTCGGGCGATTGCGCTGCTCAATATCACTGATTTTCATCAGTTGGCCTACCGCGATTCAGGCATGATCAACACGCCACCCAATGAGCATCCCGAATCGTTTAACAAGGCCGATTTACAAGCTGCCACTGGTCGCTTGGTGGCTTTGGTACGTCAATATCAACCAGATGTGTTGATCAGCTACGATGAAAATGGTAGTTATGGGCATCCCGACCACATTATGGCCCATAAAATTACGGTTGCGGCGTTTCATGCTGCTGGCGACCCCAACCAATTTCCCGAGGCTGGGACAGCTTGGGAACCGAAAAAACTGTATTACACCGCCTATCGTCGCTCGATTTGGCGCAAAGCGTGGGAATATATGCAAGCTCGTGGCGAAAAAACCCCGCTCGATGATCCCGAAGCAGATCTCTCGCGCTATGTTGATGATCCACGCACCACAACTGCGATTGAAATTGGTCAATATTTGCCAATTAAATTGCAATCGTTGCTGGAGCATCGCACCCAAATTGGGCCAACATGGGGCTTTTTGAGCTTGCCAGAGGAGTTACGCGGCGAATTACTGAGCCATGAACATTTTGCTCTAATCGAATCGCGGGTAAGTTTGCCTGAACGCGAAGAATTTGAAACCGATCTTTTGCTTGGGATTCGTTAAACAGAATGGGCTGACCAAAATTGCTGGTCAGCCCATGTTTATGTTTAGTAGCTTGCCCAGCGCTCTTTGGGCCAATAGGTAAACCATGCCTTGCCAATCACATATTCGAGCGGTAATGGCCCCCAACGCCGTGAATCACTGCTAAATGGTCGATTATCGCCCATCACAAATACATGACCCTCGGGTACAACCAACTCACAGTGCGTATCACAGAGCGTATCAACCTCGCCAATATAATCCTCGGTTAATTGCTGCTCGTTGACCCAAACTTTGCCCTCGCGAATTTTGATCGTATCGCCGCCAACCCCAATCACCCGTTTAATATAATCTTTATCGGGCAAATCGTGGGCGGCAGGTGGAGCCAAAAACACAATAATATCGCCGCGTTCAGGTGGATGCAGCAAATACAGAAATTTTTTGGGCAACTCGGCTTGGCCAGGCCACAAACGCAGCGGTGCATTCAAATCGAGATGGGCATAGATCGCTTTGTTAACCAAAACATATTGCTTGGTTTGCATGGTTGGTTCCATGCTGGTGCCTTCAATTTGAAAATTTTGAATCAAGCTGCGTAGAATCAAAAAACTCAAAATCAAGCTGGCCAGCATGTGCCACGAACGGCGCAAGCGAGGCCGTTGCGGTGCTGGAGTTAGAGTTGGTGGGGCAGGCAATGGCGCTTGTGATTGCTCCAACCAAGCAATTTCTTCGGCGCTTGGCGCAGCAACTGGCAGCGGTTGAGTCTGGTCAAGCGCCAAGCGGGTAGTTTTTACTTCGGATTGCTCGAAATCGTTCATTGGCCCGTTGGTGCTGCATAACTAGGCGTTTGCACAACACCCCAATCTTCTTTGGGCCAATACGAAAGCCAGGCCTTGCCAATCACGTTATCTAAGGGCAACGGCCCCCACTCGCGTGAGTCGCTGCTGTTGTTGCGATTATCGCCCATCACAAAAACATGGCCAGCTGGAATATCAACGCTACAGGTCGAGGCATAGCCTTTACAACTGGTTTGCGTGCCAGCATCAAGATATTCCGATTCATCGAGCAGTTGGTCATTGACATAGACTTGACCATCGAGCAAGGTAACTTTATCGCCCTCGATCCCAATCACCCGTTTAATGTAATCTTTGTTAGGTTCGTCGTGCGCCGATTCTGGAGCCAAGAATACGACAATATCGCCTTGTTGCGGCTTGCGAAAGGGATAAACCACATTTTGCTCAAGATCGCCCCGGCCTGGCAAGAGTCGCAGCGGCGCATTCAGGTCAAAGTGCATATATAAAGCTTTATTAACCAAAATATATTGCTGATCGTGCATGGTTGGGAACATACTCGAACCTTCGATGCGAAAATTCTGCAACAAGCCACGCACAATAAAAAAGACCAAAAGCACAAAAACGACCGTCTCGATAATCTCTTTGACGACCGACCAGCCGCGACGTTGGGGAACGGTTTCAGCAGCCGCTTCCTCTAAATCCAGCGGTTCTTCTGGTGGTGGAGCTGGCTCAAGCCTGGTTGGTTTTAATGGATTTGGATCATGTTGAGCAGCTTGTTCAAGCCGATCCCGTAGCGGTGTTGAACTCATTGAATTATCCTTACACCCTGAATTATGTCGCTGCGCGGCATTATAGCATACCAACTTTGGCCAAACCTGCCCTAGAAGTCTTGATTTTAATTGACCAAACTGGGGATTGATGATCTAGTATGCCGCGAAGCGCTAGTGCTGTCAATTTAAAGCAAAGCCCATACCGTCAATCAGCCCATGTTAACGATTCCAAGCCGTTTGCAGCTGATAGGCAACTGATCAACGGCTGATACCCGCCAATGGTTCCTGCGGCATTGTTTTCTCTCAGCATATCATAGCCTAAAGCTTTCCAAGCAGTTGTTAATCTAGTGCTAATCCTAGCCACTCCAAGCCGCAAACTCCATCGAGAGATTGACATGGCCAGCCGCAAAAATGTGCTATCATCAAGGTTGGCACCACTTACGAGAACTCTGCTATGTCCCAACTACTCGACATTGAAACAACCCTCATCCGCGATGGTCGCCTCGCATCGGCAGCATGTTTGGTGGTGGCGGTTTCAGGTGGACCGGATTCATTAGCATTGCTGCATCGGCTGACGGCCTTGGCCACACCGTATGGCTGGCGATTGCATGTGGCTCACCTTGATCATGGCTTACGTGGCGAGCAATCAGCTGCCGAGGCCGCTTTTGTGGCCGAAATCGCCGCTGATTGGGGCTTAACTGCCACAATTGAGCTGCGCGATGTTGACCAAGTTGCCAAACACTACCATGTGGGCTTACCTGCTGCGGCCCGAGCGACCCGCTATCGTTTCTTGGCTGAGGTGGCTTTGCAACAACAAGCCGATGCGGTCGTGCTCGGTCATCAATCCGATGATCAAGCAGAAACGGTGTTGTTGCATGTGTTGCGGGGCACAGGCCCGAGCGGCTTGAGCGCCATGCGACCGCGCACCGAGTGGGTTGGATGGCGAGTTACCGCCGGAATGCCACATCAAGCAGTTGGGCCAGCTTTGATTCGACCCATGCTCAATATTACCCGTGACGAAATTGAGGCCTATTGCGATGAACAGCAATTGGAGCCACGCCGTGATCCCACTAATAATTCGTTGGAATACACACGGGGCCGCATTCGCCATCAATTATTGCCATTACTCGGCGAATACAATGCTAAAGTTGTTTCGGCCTTGGCGCGAACAGCGCGTTTGGCTGCAATTGAAACCGACTACATGCAAAGCGAGCTTGATCGTCAATGGCAACATTTAATTGAGTTTGAACCTGGGGCAATCACCTTTCATCGTGAGCAATGGAACCAGATGCATCCAGCGTTGCAGCGCCATGCAATTCGCCGCGCGGTTTATTTATTGCGGCCTGAGCGCGACGAATTAACATCCTCGCAGCTTGACCATGCGTTAAGTGCCATGAACAGCCTGCAACTGTTTTGCCAGATGCCGCATAATTTGGTCTTGCATCGTAAGCCACATGGTTGGACAATGACCGTAGCTACAACTATGCAGCCAACCAACGACGAACCGCAATTGAGCATTGATGAGTGGCCGCTCAATCAACAAGGCATGACTCCGCTACCCGATGAACGTTGGCGGGTGATTATGGAGCTGATGCCCAGTCGCCCTGAATATAATCTTTCGCGCTGGCAAGGCTTACTCGATGCCGATGCGATTCAAGGCAAATTGATGTTACGTCAACGCCGCCCAGGTGATCGCATGCGGCCAGCAGGGGGCATTGGCTCACGTCGCATCCAAGATATTATGGTTGATATGCGTTTGCCGCGCGAACTGCGTGCCCAATGGCCGTTATTCGTTGATGATGTTGGGATTCTTTGGATTCCTGGCTTGCTGATGGCCGAACATGCCCACCCAACGCCAGAAACAACCAATTTTTTGCTCATAACTTTGGAGGATACTCACGCCGATGCATCCTGATCTTGAGCGAGTATTAATTGATACCGCAACACTCCAAAACCGAGTTCAAGCGCTTGGCACAGCAATTGCCCAAACCACGGTTAACGCACCTGAGTTAGTGTTAGTTGGCATCTTAAAAGGTTCGTTGATCTTTATGGCCGACCTGATGCGCTCGATTGAACGCGAGGTTAGCTACGATTGCATTGCGGTTTCGTCCTATGGAGCCAGCACCGAAAGCAGCGGCGTAGTTCGTTTAAATAAAGATCTCGACCTTGATATCGCTGGCAAGCATGTGATCATCGTCGAAGATATTATTGATAGTGGCCTGACATTAAAATATGTGCATGATCTGCTGTTGCGGCGCAACCCAGCCGCTTTAGAGATTTGTGCCCTACTGAATAAACCTGAACGGCGCAATGTCAATGTGCAGGTTGATTACCGTGGTTTCGACATTCCCAACGAATTTGTTGTGGGATATGGACTGGACTATGCCGAACGCTACCGCAATTTGCCCTATATTGGGGTCTTAAGCCCTCGTGTTTATACATAGGAGCTTGCCTTTAGACGCAGTAAACCAGAAGTTTTAGCTCTAGAGAGCGACTAGGAGAGCCGCTTTCACCTGCTTACAGAAACGCTAGATGGATGTTATAACACACCTATGCAACGAACGATTTGTCTACAACTTGAACCATCGTTCACACAGGCTGCCGCACTTGAGGAAACCAGCCGTCAATTCACGGCGGCCTTCAACCTGTTTGCGCAGTTGGGTTGGTCCAACAGCGTCTCGAATGCTACCAAGCTCCATTTTCTGGCCTACTATACCGTCCGCGCAGCGCTTCCTGATCTCAACAGCAATCTGACCAATACCGCACGAGCCAAAGCGGCTGAGGCGCTCCGCAGTTCCTTTACCCTACGAAAAAACCGCACGCGTACCGTCTCGATGCCCCGCTCGCATTCCTGCCCCCCGCGCTACAACGTGCATACATTTCGTATCAATTGGGAAAGCCAGACCGTGCGGCTGTCGCTAGTCGCTGGTCGGCAGACGATCCGCTTTCGCGTACCAGCCTATGCCACCAAGTACGTGGGTTATTCGGTTGATACGGCGGATCTGCTTGAGCGTGATGGGCGCTGGTTCTTGCATGTTGTGGTGACGGTTCCCGCGCCGACCATCGCGCCAAGCGAGACGGTTGTTGGGGTTGATCTGGGGTTGAGCCATCCCGCCGTGACCAGTACGCGGCACTTTTTGGGCAAGAAACGCTGGAAGGCCCGTGAAGGTCGACTGTTCAAGCTCAAGCGGGCCTTGCAAAAACGCAACACCAAGTCGGCTAAGCGGCACTTGAAAACGCTGCGGCGCAAGCAGGCCCGCTTTCGACGTGATTGCGATCACGTCGTGAGTAAGCAGATCGTGCAGTCGGTCGAAGCGGGTAGCACGATTGTCGTGGAAAATCTGACCAACATCCGCAAACGCATGAAGGGCAAGCGGCACACCGCAATCAAGCGGCGCTTACATTCGTGGTCGTTTGCACAATTGCTAGCGTTTATTGTGTACAAGGCGCAGGAGCGCGGCGGTACGGTGGTTGCGGTTGACCCGCGACATACCTCGCAGACGTGTAGCTGCTGTGGGCATCAAGCCCGCAACAACCGTCGCTCCAGAGCCGCATTCAGATGTCAGATGTGCAGTTATGAACTGCATGCCGACTTGAATGCAGCCTACAACATTGTGGCCAAGTACCATGCTCAGGGGGGTATATCTCGCCTGAGTGGGCTGCCCGTCAACCAGCCTATCGTGTCCGATCCTGAGCCACTGGCTGAGGGTTGAGGTATAAGCCCAATGCCTTTAGGCGTGGGTTGTTGACATTAACACTTTGCTAATGGGCATTTCCCTTGCTAGGTAGGTAGCGCTTTGGTATAATTTTTGAAGGTCGCTGTACTCCGCATGGAGTGCAGCAAAATTTTATGAGCGTGTACGCACGTTCAGGAGATACTGCGATGGGTGAAAATCGCTTCTTACGCAACAGTTTTGTGTATTTGATCATCGTAGTGGCGGCGTTGGCGCTCTTCTATCAATACATCAATGGTAGTCCTGGCAATACCAGCGAAAAGAGCTACAGTGAAATTCTCGACTTAGCTCTCCAAGGTAAAATTGCCGAGATCGTCCAAACCGAAGGTCAAGTCGAGTTTCGGGCGACCACCAACGACGCGCCACCCACCACCTATATTTCTCGCAAGAACAGCACCAGCGAAAGTATTGAAGAAATTCTTTCGCAAAAAGCCCAAGATGCTAGCAAATTAGCCGAGCTTAAAGATCCTGCGAATAAGACGGCGATTGCAGCACCGTTGGAAAACGCTGCCAAAGTTAAGTTCAACCCTAAATCGGCTCCAGCTTGGGGCGGTATTTTAGGCGCGGCCTTGACCTTCTTGCTGCCCACGCTTCTGCTGATTGGCTTTTTCGTCTTTTTCATGCGCCAAGCCCAAGGCTCTAACAACCAAGCGATGTCGTTTGGCAAGAGCAAAGCTCGCATGTTCACTGGCGACAAACCATCAGTAACCTTCTCTGATGTTGCTGGCCAAGAAGAAGCCAAACAAGACTTAACCGAAGTGGTCGAGTTTCTTAAATTTCCTGAGAAATTTGCCCAACTTGGCGCACGGATTCCACGTGGGGTTTTGATGGTTGGCCCTCCAGGTACTGGTAAAACCTTGCTCAGCCGTGCAGTTGCTGGCGAAGCAGGCGTGCCATTCTTCTCAATCAGCGGTTCGGAATTTGTGGAAATGTTCGTCGGGGTTGGCGCAAGCCGCGTGCGCGATTTGTTTGAACAAGCCAAACGCAACGCTCCTTGTATCGTCTTTATCGACGAAGTTGATGCCGTTGGTCGCCAACGCGGTGCTGGCCTTGGTGGCTCGCACGACGAACGCGAACAAACGCTTAACCAAATCTTGGTTGAAATGGACGGCTTCGATAGCAACACCAATGTGATTGTGATCGCCGCCACCAACCGCCCTGACGTGCTCGACCCAGCCTTGGTTCGCCCAGGCCGTTTCGACCGCCAAGTTGTACTCGATGCTCCTGATATGCGCGGACGGGTTGAAGTGCTCAAGGTCCATACCAAGGGCAAACCACTCTCCGAAGATGTTAATTTGGAAGCAATTGCCAAATTAACGCCTGGCTCATCGGGTGCAGATCTGGCCAACATCGTCAATGAAGCGGCGATCTTGGCTGCACGGCGCTCGAAAAAACGCATCGCCATGCAAGAAATGCAAGATGCCACCGAACGAATTATGCTTGGTGGCCCAGAACGCCGCTCACGCGTGATGACTCCTAAGCAAAAAGAGTTGACCGCCTTCCACGAAGCTGGTCACGCGATTGTTGCTAAAGCGATGCCTGGCGCAAACCCTGTGCATAAAGTGACGATTATTCCGCGAGGGATGGCTGGTGGCTACACCTTGATGATCCCCGATGAAGATCAAAGCTATATGAGCGTTTCGCAGTTTGAAGCCCAAATTGCTGTAGCCCTTGGTGGCCGCGCCGCCGAAGAATTGGTGCTGAGCGACTTTACCACTGGCGCTTCGGGCGATATTCAACAAGTGACGCGCATGGCACGAGCGATGGTTACCCGCTATGGGATGAGTTCAGAGCTGGGGCCAATTGCCTTTGGCGAAAAAGAAGAGTTGATCTTCTTGGGCCGCGAAATCAGCGAACAACGCAACTATTCGGAAGAAACCTCACGCAAGATCGATTCGGAAGTGCGACGTTTGGTCAGCGAAGGCCACGAACGCGCCCGTGCAATCTTGGAACGCAATCGCGAAGTGATGAACCGCATGGCTGAAGCCTTGATCGAGCATGAAAACCTCGATGGTGAGCCATTGCGCCAATTGCTCGACGAAGTGATTCAATATAACTCCAACAATGGGGTTTATAACGACGCTTTGCCCAAGCAACGCATCTAAATCAAAGCGTAGCGAATGATCGAAGAATTGGCGCAGGCAGTGATGCTTGCGCCAATTTTTTGCCAAGCTTCTCAAGCATAGGCTATAATGGTCAACAAAAACTCATGATTGAGCGGCACACTGGGGTGTGCACAATTGTTAACCGTAGGAGTTATCCGATGTCAGGGCATACAAAATGGCATGAAATCCGCCGCAAAAAAGGGGTTCTTGATCAACGCCGAGGCCAACGCTGGACGAAAATCGCTCGTGATATTACGATCGCCGCCCGCGAAGGTGGTGGCAGCCCCGACATGAACTTCCGGCTGCGCTTGGCGATTGAAAAAGCCAAAGCCGATAATATGCCAGCGGATAATATTCAACGAGCAATTGATCGCGGCACTGGCGTAAGCGGTGAAGCAGCGCTCGAAGAAGTGACCTACGAAGGCTATGGCCCAGGTGGCATTGCCGTGATCGTCGATGCTGCCACTGACAATCGCAACCGCACCGTTTCCGAAATTCGCACCGCCTTTAACAAAAATGGCGGCACACTCGGCGAAGGCGGCTCAGTCGGTTGGATGTTTGATATCAAAGGTTTGATTAGTATTGATCGGACTGAAAAAACCGACCCCGATGAAGTGACCTTGCTGGCGATCGATGCCGATGCTGATGATGTGATTGTCAACGACGATGCAATTATTGTTTACACCGAGTTTAGCAAATTAGCAGCGGTGCGCGATGCGCTCAACGAGCAAGGCCTAAAAATCAGCACCGCTGAAAAAACTATGCTGGCCAAAACAATCATGGAAGCCGACGAAGCGACCACTTTCCAGATTTTGCGGCTGATGGAGCGGCTCGAAGATCTCGATGATGTACAAAAAGTCTATAGCAACCTTGAAGTATCCGATGAACTAGCCGAAAAATATGCCGAACAAGGCTAATTAATAGGCTGCATGCAGCCCCAACCAGCACGGTTTTAACTGTGCTGGTTTTGTTTAAGTTTGTGTTATCCCCGCCAAATCCAAGCCAAATAGTAAAACAGAATAAGGCGATTCTGGTATAATCAGGGACGATTATCCAAACCCTTGCAGTACAGAAGTCCTATGGACAACCTACGCTATGCCTCAACTTCATGCCAAAGAAGCAGGGTATGAAGCTAGATCTACAGGTTAAACACCATGGTATACAGCGCAATTGCAGCAAGGGGCGCACACTCCCGCCCCATCCAGCACTATCCAGCACTATCCGCTAGCTCACGAGGAGACGCACGATGACCAATTTTGAGTTCTGGCAAAAAGTTAAGGAAATGGGTCAGATCACGTATGACTGGTGGTATCCTACGATTGCGCTTCCGGCTTTAATTTGGGCAGTTTCGGTTCTCTTTCTGGCAATCTTTGCCGCACGTAAAATTAAAAAAGTGCATAATCGCTTTTTAACCCTCTTTTTATCGACCATTCCAGTATTGTTGATCTTCCCATCGGCCTATATCACCCAAGCCCTTGGCAGTGCGCTCAATCGGGTTGGTTATACGTTGCCTGAGAACGTCAACGATTTTGCCAGCAACGATGCCATTGTCTTAGGTAATTACCTGAATGCCTTTGGCTTATGGGGCGTGTTGGGCGTTACCTTCACCTTACCATTAATTCTGAGCAGCCTCTCACGTAGCGAAGTACCAGTGATCAGCCCAGCCATTCGGAATGCCACTAAAACCATCACCAATATCGCTACCCGCGCTTTTGGCCGACGTGGCGGGGCTGGTGGTGGCGGACGGATCAACGCACCCTATGGCTCGATCACCATCAACAATGGCTCGCGTAAAGGCTCAATCGAAGCCTTACGCCCCGATTTTACAATTGGCGGCAAGGGTGATATTCAAGTTAGTGATGTGATTGTTTCACGAACCCATGCCAAATTTGTGTTGGAAGATAATCAAATTGCCGTGATTGACCTTGGTAGCACCAACGGCACCTTCTTGGTACGCGATGGTCAAGGCTTTATGCTCGATAGTCAGCCTGTACCGCTTGAACATGGCGATACGATCTATCTCGGCGACCCCAACCAAGACAATGCAGTAGAAATGGTATTTGAGTTTAATACAGGAGCATAACCTCATGAAAACGTGGATTTTGCGTTGTAGCCTTGCGTTGCTGCTGCTCTCGCCAGTTTTGACGTATGCTCAAGCGGCCTATGAAGTTAAACTCACCGATGCCCAATTACTGCAAGATCGGGTGGTCAACTTCAAGATGCGGGTGACTGATACGACGACTGGTCAAGATGTGCCGCCTCTGGAACCTGGCGATATTGCAATTTATCAAGATGGTCAATTGCTGACAGATTCTCAATTGGTGATGCATGTAATCACCACTGATGCGACCCACCCAACCAGCCATACAATTCCCTTTGATAGCCAAAATGTCTTACGCGCTTCGGGGGCAACAATTGGCTTAGTGACTGATTTAAGTGTCGCGCTCGGCGATCCATTTATCGGCGAAGTTCGCACTGCTGCCGAAAGCTGGATCAACCTTGGTAATGCGGTTTCGCCCAACGATCCCGAATCGATTGGCTTGTTTATTCCACGCTCATCAAATAGCCAATCAACCCGCCCAGCCAGTGCACCTGAGTTTGATCGCGACCACAATAAAATTATTGGGGTTCTGCGCACTGAGCCACCACGCGATGGCGCAACCAATTTGTATGGGGCAGTCTTAGAGGCCGTTACCGCCACCGCAGCCGAGGCCAAAAAACGCGGTACTGAAAGCTATGTGGTGGTATTTGGCGATGGTTCAGTTACCCCTGATAGCGCTGGTTTGTTCAGCCAAATCGTCGATCTTGCCAATAAAAACAACACGATTATTATTGCCGTTGGGATTGGCAAGACTGAAAATTTGGATAAAGCTACCAATCAACTGCCCAATTTAGCCAGCAGCACCAACGGGCGCTACGTTGCTGGAGGCCCAGAAGAGCGGCCAGGCAATATGGACCAAGCCTATAAAGCCTTGGTTAAGCCCGTTAATCGCACTGGTTACGATCTTGCATTTGCCCATACCGCACCCCGCGACGATAAACAACACACCTTCCAAGTTAAGGTGACGATTGCTGGCCAAACCTGGGAAAGTTCAACCTTGCCAATTCCAATTGGTGGGCTAGCCACCGAATCGGAGTTTACCTCGTTAAACCAACTCCAAAAATATTATCTACTGCGTGGTGTGCCCGCCGCAATTATTTTGGCAGCAGTCACAACCGCTTTAGCAACCGCCACCCGCCGTCGCCCAACTCGGATTGATCCAGGGGCTGGTAAGTAGGCTATCGGAGGAGCGACTATGCATCTTGTTGCAGGTCAACAATATGGGCGCTATGAAATTGTTGATGATCGTTTGGCTGAGGGGCTTTCCGGCCCAGTCTACCATGCGATCATCAACCACGATGATGGGCATCGTGAAGAAGTGGCGCTCAAATTTCTGACGAATAAACTTCCTCAAGTTCGTCAGTATTTTATGAATGAGGAACGTTTGCTAAAAAAAGCCGAGCACCCCCATGTGATCGGCTTTGTCCACAGTAATGTCCGTGACGAGCCCTATACGCTGGCCACGACGTTTGTTTATGCCTACAGCAATAAAGAGTTATCGAAGCAAAAAAGCGAAACTATCGCGCTGCAAATCGCTGAGCAAATTGGCAGCGCTTTGGATTATCTGCATATTGCCCACCCCGATAGCCCGGTTATTCACCGTGACGTAAAGCCCGATAACATCCTGGTTGATAAAGCCTCGCACGATGCAATTCTGATTGACCTCAGCGTGGCTTCACACGAACGCTTTGCCTTGGTCGATGAACGCGGCTTTGGCACACCACCGTATATGGCTCCTGAGCAATATACTGGGCATGAAGTGCCAGCAACCGACCAATATGCCTTGGCCTTGGTCGTCTACTACTTCCTAACTGGCGATACGATTCCAACGATCAAACCGCCCAAAATCAAGGGCATGGAATCGAACGATCCCCAAGTGTATCAAGCAGCTTTGGCGATTTGGAATACTGAATTTCGCCAGCAATTGGCGGCGCAAAACGAGCGGATTCGCAAAAACTTGGCCAAACATCCCACCGCCATCGAGGTTTTCTTAAAAGCGACTGCCTTTGAGCCAACCGATCGGTATAGCTCATGTGCTGCGTTCAGTATGGCCATGCACGAAGCTTTGCGCAACGATGGAGCCGCATTTGCCGCTCCAAGCATGCCAATTAGCAATTCACGTCGCTCAACCATGATTAGTATTGGGGCAATTAGTGCTCTGGTTTTAATTGCAGTGCTCTTTTTATTGTTGGGTGGTGGCGATACGCCTGATCCAAATGGTAAAGCAACGCCAGAACAAGCAGCGATGCAACCAACCTCAACCTTACCGGAAACTCCCACTACTGGTGGTATTCCAACGGTTACGATCGAAGCGGTTATTCCAACCTCAACCTTACCACCAATAGTTTCACCAACTGCTGGAGGGCGCGAGGTAACCCTAAGTCAAGGCTACATTTTACGGGCACGACCTGGCGATGGTAGCGCGAATGCCCTTGGAAGTGGCCAAGCGCTTGAGGGCCAAAAATTTCTTGTGCTTGATGAAAACCCCAGCACAATCAGTGGTGATCAACGTAAATGGTTCAATGTACAACGTATCAACGGTGGAGAAACAGGATGGCTACCAGAAACAGTCTTACGCTAGGCCACCAAGGAGCATTGCAATGAGTCAAGCAGCCAATCTGCCTAACCTCGTGGTCTATGGTCAAAGCGATGTTGGGCGACAACGGAATAATAACGAAGATAATTTGGCATGGCGACATGCCGATGAACGCAGTTTTGGCACCAAATTGGTCAACGGAGTAACCGAACTTTTCGCCAAAATTCGCGGCGGTGGCGCAACTGGGTTTAGTGTCAAGATCGAGCATAAATTGCTTGCGAGCCATGGTCGGCTCTATGTGGTTGCCGATGGAGTCGGCGGTAACGACGATGGCGAGTTGGCTAGCCGTGCCGTTGTCGAATATACGACCAAGTTTTTCTATAATAGTGACCCCAAAAACTACAAAAGCAAACAAGATCAACTGAATGCGGCGATTCAATATGCCACCAAAATGGTCTATAAAGAGGCTGGCAATACCAACCGCGCCTCAACCTTGGTGCTAGCCTTGGTCTGGGATGAAGGCACACTCCGCAAGATTATTTTCTCGAATGTTGGCGATAGCAAAGGCTATTTGTTCCGCGCCAACAACACCGAATATGATCGAGCCGTCCAAACCAAAGATCATGTCAACGCCATGAACAAAAGCCTCTGGCAATCCATGGGCGATCCTGAGGTAACGCCGCACTTCAGCGATGAGCTGGTTTTGGGCAAAGATGATGTGATTGTACTGTGCTCAGACGGGCTTTCTGATGGGGTGCAGGCTGAAGAAATTGGCAAAATTGCCACACTTAATGCCCCTCAAAACGCGACAACTGAGTTGATCAGCCTTGCTAATGAGCGCGGTGGCCACGACAACATCACCAACGTGGTGGTACGTAACGGCCCTGCGCCAATTCAATGGGGAGCCTTAGGCGGAATTTTGGGAGTTGTGCTCTTGGTTGCCGCCCTCTTAGGCGGGATCGTGTTCATCGGTGGCGATGATGTTAACCCAAATACTGGTGGCCGAAATGCCATTGCCATCCCAACCCGACCAATCATCACAATGGTCGATGGTTCGTTTGCCACGGTCACATTGCCCGCTGAAACGGCAACAGCCGAAGCCGAATTGATTCGGCAAGCGACCGAAAACCCAGTGCCAACTGATACTTTAGCGCCGCAAGCAACCAGCGCACCTGGCACGAACCCAACTGCACGGCCAGCAGCAACAACAGCGCCAACCAATCGTCCAGCGGCAACGAACCCACCAGTCGTGCAACCAACCACTCCACCAGTGGTCATCCAACCCACCAACCCACCAGCCCCAGGCGATCGTGATGGTGATGGCTTTACCGATGATGTTGATGGTTGTCCTGATGTGGCAGGCCCAAACAATGGTTGTCCAGCACCAGTTGAGCCAACCAATCCACCAGCCGTCGGCGACAGTGATGGCGATACCATTCCTGACGATCGCGATGCTTGTCCAAATGAGCCTGGCGATCCATCACGGAATGGTTGTCCAAAACCAGCTGATCCACCAACCGAGCGGCCAACCAATACGCCACGGCCAACCGAGCAACCAACCAAAGCGCCAGAGCCGCCAACTGTACCACCACTACAACCAACTGCGGCCCCACCACCACCCACGACACCGCCATTACCATAGTTAGGTAGAAGTCGGTTATACATAGTTAGCGCAATTGAAATTATAGGGATAGTACAATGCAGAAGTTTCAGCGTCTATTGTTAGTAATATTGTTCATCAGCCTAAGCCTCATGCTGCAACCAAGCAGTCATGCCCAACAAGGCCTCAAGTTGCCAGCTGCACCGACCATCGATCAGCCGAATGCACTAGCAGCCCCACCGGTGATCGGTTGGGATCAAATAGCTGCAACCGTAATTGAAGGCCAAGACCTCATTTTAGCGGTACGCGTCAAAAGCATCGATCCAGGTGATTCGGTCGATATTGGGGTTACCTATGAAGTTTATAATGGGACAGCTCAATCGCCCGCTGACTATAACCGAAGCTTAACCTTGGTTAGCAATAATCAACCAATCACTCGTACCGTAGCGATGAAGGGGGCAGAACGAGTCCAATATATCAAAGTTGATACCAACATGGATAGCAATAATAACGAAGGCCTTGAAACGTTTTTTATTGATATCTCGGTAGCAGGAGCTCAAATTGACCCAAGCATGGGCAATCGGGTAACCGTTACAATTGCCAAGACTCAAAAATTCTATCCTGCATTCGCTGACTTCCAAGGGTGTAGCGATGTCGCCGAGCCAATCAATAACACGCCTAAGAATGGAGCGCTTTTGGCAATTAATGGTGGAACATGCCAGAGCGATTTTGCCAATGAAATTCCTAGCGATTCCGATTATTATCTCTTGAGCCAAGCCACCAATGGCTCGTTACGGCTGTTATTAGAAAATGTAACGCCGAACCAACATGACTTTAACCTCTATCTTTATCGCCAACTCACCGATGGGTCGTTTGAGTTCATGCAACAATCAACCAATCAAGCTCAAATTGCTGATTCAATTAGCTTCGCAGCAACAGCGAATACTGTTTATTTAGCACGGGTTTACTGGGTTACCAGCACAGGAACCGCTACCCCGATCTATCAATTGAGTGCAACGGCCCAATAAGTGCATCAACAAGGAGCGTAGAGTTTATGAAGCATGCTAGCTCCCCAGTGGTGCTAGCATGCCCCAACTAATTATCCAAAGGAGTGTTAGGATGCTGCGGTGGTCTCGTTTTATTCTTATGTTCTTGTTCATTCAACATATGCTCATCACGAGTAGTTTTGCTAGCCCTGAAGCCCCTCAAGCGATTACGGTCTCGTGGCAACGTACCAAGGTTTCAACCACTGAAGGGGTCAGTGTTTGGTTAGCAGTTGTGGTCAATGGAGCCAACCCATCTGATAATGTTGATATTGACCTTCGATATAATACCCAAGGTGTTACCGCCTATACTGGATCAGATTACGAAGGCACAATGGGGAATAATTTCAACATCAGTGGTCAAACTCGAGTTAGATTAATCAGAATAGAAATTTATAACAATAACTATTACGAAAACCATGAAACATTTCTTGTACAACTGAATTCCCGCACGAATGGGATTGATGTAGTAGGAGAAGTAAAGGCTGAAGTAACGATTTCGCGTAGTCGTCAATTTGGGGGCATGGTTGGCAATCTCCAATCATGTTTAAACTCAAGTGGCACGGCCAACGATCTACCTGCCACTGCTGGGATGATCAATCCCAATGGCGGTTGGTGTGATAACCATTTCATTAACGAACCAGTTCAAGCTTCCGATTACTATTACTTTATTGCGCCAAAAAATGGTCGGGTCGATATTGATCTGCTCAATACAACCCCCGATCAGCATGATTATAATCTGTATCTCTATGTGCATAATGGTGGTAACGACTACACCTTTATGCAACAATCGACAAACACAGGCCAACAAGCCGAGGGATTATCGGCAAGCATCAGCGCTGGCTCACGCTATTTGATTCGGGTCTATTTTGTGAGCAAAACTGGCAGCAAAGACCCCTACTATCGGCTAAAGGCCAATGTTCCTTAAGCAACTACATGCCTTTATGAGAGTTGCTCGGCTAGAGTTTAGATAGGTCATCTTAATATTCAGTGTGTAGGACAGGAATTCGTATATGCGTCACTATTCTGCTAAACATATTGTTCGTTATCTAGCTGTTTGTTGTTTCCTAAGTCTCTTGTTCCAAATTAACCCTCAAGCCAACGCTCAAACAGTTGAAGTAACACCACCACCGCCGCCGCCACCAGTTACCCAACCAGAGCAGGCGGCCCAATCAAATGCGCCGCAGATAGGCACAATTCAGTGGGGCAGCACCACAATTATGGCCTCTGAGAAACGCCTTTCGGTGTGGTTGCAAGTTAAATTTCTTGGCAATACGACCCTCAATTCATTTAGTTATCGCACAATTGAGGGCAGTGCCGGGGCCGGAACTGATTTTACCGCCCGTGATATCACGGTCAGCGTGCCTGCTGGTCAAGGCTTTACCTATATTCAAATTCCATTAGTTAACAGTGTTTTAGTTGAAAGCAAAGAAACCTTTGTAGTTCAACTCTATGGATTTACTGGTTTTACCCTCCAAGGCAATGCCAACGCAACCGTTGATATCTATGAACGCCTTTATGCAATGCCTCAAGTGCGGGGCGTTAGTGCTCGTTGCGATACTGCCGAAGATCAAAACGATAATCCGCTGACAGCAGGCTTCTTAGGTGGAGCACTCAATAGTGGGAGCGTTTGTTCGAGTAATTTTCTGAATGAAGTTCAAGGCGAGTCAGATTACTACCGGATCTATGCTGATGGGTCGCCAGTCTATGAATATCTGTTTAACATCACCATGACCAATACGACCAATCCAGCCGCCCACAATATGGATATATTCCTCTATGAATTGGTCAATGGTAGTTATCAACCAATCACAAGCTCACTACAACCAGGCCAAGAGCCAGATACAATTGCAGTCAGCTTAAAACAAGGAACAACCTACTTTTTACGGGTTTTGTGGGGGTCATCAAGCGCCTCAAGCGCCAAGCCCAGTTACAATATTTACACCTCAATTAGCAGCCCGCTTAACCCATAAATGGGCCAATGGCTGATTAAGGTGCTAGTGCTTGTCAAGGCTGCCGAATAGTGTGATAATGGGGCAGCAACGAAGTTGTCGAAAAATATTAATCTTTGGTACTGAAGAGAGCGGTCTTCCGCTGTTTTCGTTGTAGGATGCTGCTATGGAGTCGTTTGAACATACCCAGTTGGGCGAGTATACCTTGCAGGATGAAATAGGTCGCGGCGGGATGGCGCTCGTCTATCACGCGCAGCACCCCGATTATGGCTCGGTAGCCTTTAAAGTGTTACCACCCTATTTCGCCCACGA
This sequence comes from Chloroflexota bacterium, assembly GCA_020161265.1. Classification (NCBI taxonomy): domain Bacteria; kingdom Bacillati; phylum Chloroflexota; species Chloroflexota bacterium. The sequence goes on from JAIUOC010000010.1 coordinate 37,240, forward strand.
TACCGACACGCTCCGACGATTCATGCTCGAGGCACGGGCGATTCGAGAGTTGCACCATCCCCATATTGTGCAACTCTACGAAGCCAGTGATATTCCTGACCCAAACAATACCCGCCAACGAATCCATTATATTGCTATGGAATTTATTGGCGGTGGCACACTTAGCGAACGCTTGCATACCCAGCCCCGTCAGCAACTCAATCCAACAATTGAGATGGGCTTGCATATTGGTTCGGCCTTAGATTATGCACACCGCAAGCAGTTTATCCACCGCGATATCAAGCCTAGCAATATTCTTTATCGCCACGATGGTCATGCAGTCTTGGCCGACTTCGGGATTGCCCGCGTCAGCAATGAGGCTCGTATGACCAAAACTGGCGGTTTTGCAGGCACGGTCGCCTATACTGCACCCGAAATTGCTGAAGGCCAAATTGCTGATGCTCGCTCCGATATTTACGCATTAGGCTTGATTCTCTATGAAGCTTTAGCGGGCAAAAACCCCTATGCCAACATGCATGCAAATATCGCTGTTGCATTAAGTAAAATTATCAGTACTCCATTGCCGCCATTACGTGAGCTAGCCCCCCATGTCCCACCACTGACCGCCCAAATTATCGAACGCGCCACGGCCAAAGATCCGGAACGCCGTTTCGAGAATATGTCTGATTTTGTTGAAGCACTCAAACAGGCTAAATTTGGACGATCAGCAACCAAACCCGATGTGCAATTGAATGCCCATGGCAAGCCCATGATTCCAATTGCCCGACCAGGTGGGAGCCGAACTGAACGCAGCTCTGAAGGCGATTCAACACGCACGCAAGTTTTCAATCCAGTGGTTGGTGCTGTTAGCGCCGTCAATGTGCCTGTTTCACAGCCCAACCAAGGCTTGGCAGGCCCAGCTAGTGGCGCAAATATGGCCTTGCCTGTTGAAGGCACCCAAATCTATACGCCTCCAGCAGTCAGCAGCCCAAATAGCCATATCAATCAACCACTCAGCGGGGTTAATCAACCATTGAGCGGAGCCAATCAGCCCCTACCAATGGCTGGAGGGTCTCAAGTTAATGCGGCATTACCGCATGATGGGACGCAGATCTACACCCCTGAGTCGGTTGGGGCACCAAGCGGAACCAATATGGCGCTCACTGGCGAGAGCACTCAAATGTATGCGCCAATGTCGGGGGTCAATCAACCATTATCGGGGGTCAACCAACCTCTAACTGGCCAAAACCCGTTACGTGGGCCAAGCTCGCGACCCAATCGCACGGTCAATGCTCGTCCGATCGAGGTTGCCCGACCTGGCACCGCTGTCAATCAAAATCTTGGCCCTAACTCTCAGCCTAATCTCGGCTTTGACGGCGGCTCAGGTACATTTGCGGTTAATCGGCCAAATAACAATAAAAAGAAGGCCTTAATCGCTGGCATCGGTGGTGGAATTTTAGGCTTGGTGCTGATTGGTGTGTATATGCTCTCTAGCAGCAATGCTAGCACTACCACCGATAATAATGGCACATCAAGTGCGATTGTTACCACCGATGGCGGGGCAACTGCCACGAGCGCAAGTGCCAGCGAAGGAACACCCATTGGTACTCAGCCAGTTGTGGTGGTTGACCCAGGAGTTGCGACTAGCACCTTGGCCCCAACCCCAGAAAATAGCCCAACACCTGAGCCAACTGATACACCAGTAGCCTCGGCCACATCGAATGCAGTTGTCGCAACCGCCCGCCCACAATCACCAACCCCACGGACACGGGCAACCAATGTTGTCCCAACTGCACCACAAGCAACGGCTGTACCACCAACCAATACACCAGCACCAGTTGATAGTGATGGTGATGGGGTTGCCGATGAAAATGATCCTTGTCCGAATGTAGCTGGGCCAAATGGCGGTTGTCCTGCTCCAACCGATGTTCCACAGCCAACCGCAATCCCTGATTCCGACGGCGATACGATTCCTGATAACGTCGATAATTGTCCAACCGAACCAGGCGATCCATCACGGAATGGCTGTCCAAAACCACCACCAACCAATACACCACGCCCACCAACCTCGCCGCCACTACCACCAACCCCCGTTACAGGGCCATAGGCGTGGCGGAAGTCGATTAGCCCAAACAACAGAGCGCACCTGCCAGTGCGCTCTGTCTATGATCACAAGCTATGTTTAGCATTAGGTGGCCCTCTATGCAAAACTTAAGTAATCTTCAACTTGGGGAGTATCATCTAGCTGAGCAGATCGGCCAAGGCGGCATGGCGGTTGTCTACAAGGCTGAACATCCACAGTTTGGCACAACCGCATTCAAAGTCTTACCGTCGATGCTGATCCACGTCGGTGAATTATTAACCCGCTTCCTCAACGAGGCCGATGCCGTGCGGATTTTACATCACCCGCATATTGTCCAATCGTATGAGACCGGGGCCGTACCCCACCCCCAATTAGACGAGGAGGTCTATTTTATTGCGCTCGAATATATCGAAAATGGTTCGTTGTTGGAGCGCATGATCGCTAGCTCGCTCGCCGTCGAAGATGTGATCAAGATGGGCATCGATATTGGCTATGCCTTGGAATATGCCCATAGCAAGGGGATTATCCACCGCGATATCAAGCCCAGCAATATCCTGTTCCGCAACAATGGCCAAGCTGTTTTAGCCGATTTTGGTATCGCCAGCACCGCTCAATATATTCGGCTTACCAAAACCGGCAATGTAACTGGCACAATCGCCTACATGGCCCCAGAAATTATGCAAGAAGTGCCAGCCTCGCCGCGCTCTGACCTCTACTCACTGGCCTTGGTACTCTACGAAACACTCACCAATTCACGGCCTTTTGGCACTGATACGGCCTCACCGCAGTTGGTGCAAAAAATCTTGCAAGAGCAAATTCCGCCGCTGCAAACCGTTGTGCCAAGTATATCGCCAGCGATTGCCCAAGTTATCGAACAAGCCTTGGCCAAGCATCCGAACCAGCGTCAAACATCGGTCGGCGAATTTGTCAGCCAATTGCAACATGCGCTGCAACGCCGTACCCCCAGCCAATTTACCATCCCATTGCCTGAGCCATCCGAAGATCTGTTGGCCGATCAGTTTACCAAGCCCCAACAACGTACTCCTAAGGCTAAACCGATCGAGGTTAATCGACCAAATGCGGCAGCTTCATCAACGCTTGGCATTCAAGCCAGCAATGATCTCGCCAGCTCATCGCGGGCAAAATTTACGACAACCCTCCAGTTTGTGTTGATCGCAGTTGTGACCTTCTTTTTAGTCCTAGGTATTTTTTTCATTTTTAAATAATTGACCCTAGGTATTTTTCTTAATTAATTTTTGACACAATTGCCTTAACTCAAGCCATTCCAAGCCAAAAATTGCCCATTTTAGCGCTTCATCGTAAAACAGCGATGAAGCGCTTGTAGTTAACCAGCCTGCCCAGTATATTAACAGTGTAACCCGTATGGATACGGTTCAGCGGGAACAGCACCTAAACAAATCAAACCAAACCCCACATTGGTCACCGCTATCGACCAACGGAATGGCCGCTGGAAATAGTCGGTGGTGCGTCGAAACTAACACATTCATTAATTATTGTTATGAGGAAACGCACAAAGACATGCACGTGGCTCGGGCTGGTGGTGACTGATCACCGACGAACACCCATCTGCTGCTCGGCTATCAATGTGAAGCATTGTTATAGTTCTTGCGTGATGTGACAATAACCGTAATTTTAAGGTCAGCCGCAAGGAACGCTAGCAAGCCCAGCCCCTGCGAGGGGTCTCCTCGGCAGGCAGCCGCTTCGCTTAGCCATAACAATTAGGAGTTTGTTTAGCTTTGAAGCTGTCGAACCGTATCCGCGGGTCCTTTGGTTAGAGTGTTTTGTTTGTAAAAAAAGGATTGCCACCGTCTCGGAGGGGATGGTGGCAATTGCATTTTAGGGTTTTGGCACGTAGGTAAACACGATATCGGCAAATTCTAGTTGATAATGCTCGTCAATCAGTCGAATGCTCTCTTCAGTCCAGCGTCCCGTCGCATCGCGCCGATCGGTTTGCACATTAAACGGCAACATAATCAAGCTCCAACGGCGTTGCCGAATGCTCTCATATAACCCATCAGCTGGCCAAACCTCACTCTCAATCGCAGGCCCCATCGTCGATGGATCATCGAAAATCAAGGGTTTGCCCGCCGCAATCGCCAAGCCTGGGTTATCGAGCAATACATCGCCGGGCTTCGATTGAATATAGGGCACAAATCGCGCCATATCGAGAATGCCAAATTCGCCCCCATACCAACTGGGGGTTTGACGTAAACACCAGCCTTGCAGCAACAAACCACTAATCGCCAGCGCCATCGCTGCCCGCCACCAACCTTGCTTAGTCAAACCAAGGTTAATCAGCAAACCAGCCGCCAAACCACCAGCCAAGCACCAAGCGAGCATTGTTTCTAAAAGATGATTATGGTGCGCCCCAACTTCGCCCGCCCCATACAACGAAATTGGAGCCAGCGTCGCATACAAGGCCGCTTGGCGCATGGCATAATGTCGCCAGTGCAAGCCTAAACCAAGCAGCGCCAAGCCAACCAAAGGCAACGACCAGCCAAGCAAACGCACATATTTCCACATCAGATCAAAGCTCCACCACTCCGAGCGGTGCAAGCCCCAAATGTGGCGCGTCGCCCAGCCAGCGGTCACAAGATCCAACGCGAGATAGGGCAGACCTGCTGCTAAAACGGCAATTGTGCCAAATTTTAGGCCTTTGCGCCAATCGTGCAGCAGCAAATTAAGCCCAACTGCCAGCGGAGCCATTGCCAAGGTTTGTTTGGCTAAAAACGCCAAGCCAAAACAAACTGCCGCCCAACCAAACCAACGCCCTTCACGCCCGCTAGCCAAGAGCAAACCCAAGGCCGTAAAACTCAAGGCAAACAAATCGGGCTTGAGCCGCAAGGCCCATAATTGAGCTGGCGGAAAGGCTAGCCAACACGCCCCAACTGCTAAACCCAACAGCCAAATGCGAGTATGGCTAGCCACAAACAGACTGATGATCAGGCCAATCGCCAGCATTGAGAGCAGTGAAATCCAACGGCCTGCCGTAAAAGGCTGCGCAGGATCAAACGGCATAAACGAAAGCAGCATCGGGTGTAAAGGGGTATAGGGAGCCGAAATAAACTCTTCGGCCACAATCGGGCGATACAATGAGCGATCACGTCGAATCAGTTGGGCTTCGTGCAATAATGTGCCTTCAAGCCCATCGTCGGGGGTTTGCAAGTTCAGCACAGGCCGCCGCGCCAAGCCCCGTTCAAAGGCTGGCCACATCAAGCCCAGCATAAGCACCAACAATACTCCGCCCAAGCCAAGCCGCCACCAAGCCTGTTTTTGCCCTTCAGTCTGCTGTTTTTCCATCGTTTGCAATTCTTCCACAAGCCAACAAAAGCCCATGGATAATAGCAGATCCGCTACGTAACGTCTAGCAAAACGATTTGAGGCAAATTCCTAGGATAACTGTTTTACCGAGATCACCACCCCTCCGCCCCGCCTCAAGGCGGGGAACGCAGGGTGTTTTCATCCCCCTGCACCCCCTAAAGCACAATTTGTGACATTTGCAATTTCGCTGATCAGGCAAATTTCCGTATTTAATTTAGTGTTCTTGCAAACTTTGCAGCAATTCGTTGTGCACGATTGGCTCGGTCTCAGTTTGCAGGGCTTGTTGCAATAATGCGATGGCCGAATCATCGAAATTGCGGCCAATCGCCCAAGCGGCATGCTCACGCACAAGGCTGCTGGCATCGTGCAACAAGGGCGCTAGCAAGGGCAAAATCGCGGGGTCGCGCCAGTTGCCTGCTGCCACACAAGCGTTGCGCACCAAACGATCACGCTTGAGCCGACTAATCGCGGCCTCGCCATAGCGCTCACCAAAACCAGCAGGATCTAAGGTCAAAAGGCTGGCCAAGGGCGGAGCTGCCCGATCATGATCAATTGGAAAAAAGGCTGATTCTTGGCTTTGTACACCAAAACGCTGCCACGGGCACACATCCTGACAAACATCACAGCCAACAATCCAATTGGCCATTTGCGGGCGGAGCTCACGCGCTATCGAGCCTTTATATTCAATCGTCAGGTAGGAGATGCAGCGCCGAGCATCAAGCACATGCGGTTTGGGGAAGGCCTTGGTTGGGCAGGCTTGTAAACAGCGGCTACACGAGCCACACATCGTCGGCGGGGCAGGCTGATCATAATCAGCAAATTCGTAGGTCGTTAGAATTTCGCCCAAGAAGAAAAAGGAGCCACGCCGTGGGCTAATCAGCATGGTGTTTTTGCCGATAAAGCCCAAGCCAGCCTGCTGGGCATGCGAACGCTCTAAAATCGCCCCAGTATCGACATAGACCCGCTGCTGAACTGGCTCGGCAATTTGGGTTTGCAGCCAATTCGCCAGTTCTTGCAAACGTGGAGTCATTAGATCATGGTAATCGATGCCCCAAGCATAGGCGGCAATCCGGCCACGGCTGGGGTCATTCAGCAAACTAGCGGGAATTGGCTGGGTGCGATAATCCAGCGCCACGATAATCAACGAACGCACATTCGGCACGATCACATTCAAATCTTGGCGACGCGCTTGGCGATCAGGCCGTGCCAAATAGCCCATCTCGCCATACATTCCGGCTTCAACCCAAGCTTGGTAGGCAGCTAAAGTTGGTGATGGCTGGGCAGGGGTGATACCAACCAGATTAAAACCTAATTGAGCAGCCTGTGCTCGAACTGCCTCAGCAAGATTGTTCGTCATAACTCACTTAAATCATCGGCGCTAGGAGTTTGTTCGCGTAAACGCCGCACCTCTTGGCGCAACAAATCAATTGAGGCTAAAGTACCATCACTCGCCTGAAAAAACCAATGCTCCCAGCCATTGCAACTTGGTTGGCCTGTCAAAATTGTGCCAAGCTTGTGAATTGAGCCGCGTGTGCCATCGGCCATGCGCAGCGAAGCATCAGCCAACAGCGTGGCAACTAAGTTTGGATCGCGGTTAAACCATAATTGTTGGCCCGCTTGCAACAAACCATGCTCCAACAAATTGCCAAAGGGAATCCGTGGAATCCGCCGTTTGTTGCTCGGCAAGGCTTGTAAGGCACCGGTGCTGCTAGGCGCCTCAATCGCGGCAATCCGGCCTCGCGCTGCTTCAACATAGCTGGGATCACGCTCGATGCCAATGTAGTGACGGGCCAAACGTTTGGCTACCGCGCCCGTCGTGCCCGTGCCAAAAAATGGATCAAGCACCACATCACCGACATTTGAGCTTGCTAACAACACCCGATAGAGCAAAGCTTCGGGCTTTTGGGTACTATGCACTTTGTTGCCGTTGATTCGCAGGCGTTCGTTGCCAGTACACAGCGGAAATTCCCAATCGCTGCGCATTTGTTTATCATCATTCAGGTGGCGTAAGGCATGATAATTAAAGGTATACTTCTGACCTGGCAATTTAGCACACCAAATTAATGTCTCATGAGCATTAGTTAGGCGTACACCACGAAAATTTGGCATTGGATTACGCTTAATCCAGACAATATCATTTAAAATCCAAAAGCCAAGGTCTTGCAAAATTGCACCAACCCGATAGATATTGTGATAACTACCGATTACCCACATTGTGCCATTATCTTTTAAAACACGCTGACATGCTTGCAGCCAAGCGCGAGTAAATGCATCGTAGGCAGCAAAATCGCGAAACGAGTCCCAATCATCATCAACTGCATCAACATGCGTCATGTTGGGGCGTAATAAATCGCCACGCAATTGCAAATTATAGGGAGGGTCAGCGAAAATGAGGTCAACGCTGGCTGGTGGCAATAATGGAAGAACATCACGACAATCACCTAAAAGGATTTGATCGTGGTTCAAGGCTAAATCGGCCATAAGCAGTCCTCATGCGTGATAGTAAGATCGTATCCTACCAAAGAATCAATGCATGTGGAATATGCTAAATCGTTAGCATGGGCCTAATTCAGGTGTGAGCAACGATTATACCTAGTTAGTCAGCAACTTTGCGTTGAAACAGGCCAGCTAAAGCATTTTTACGTGGCGCAAGCACCAATACCAGCAAAAAGATCGCTGTATGGGCCAAAACAATCGATGAGCCAGTTGGTACGCCGTCGATATAGGCTGAAACGTAAATCCCAATCGTTGCCGCAATCAGGCCTTGCACTGAACCCCAAACGATCATCGACCAAAAGCGCCGTACTACTAACGAAGCAGTTGCCGCAGGCGTAACCAACATCGCTACCACCAGCACAATCCCGATGCTTTGAATTGCCACCACCACCGTTATCGCCATAATGCTGAGCAGCAAATAGTGCAAGAAGCCTACTGGCAAGCCTTGAGCCGCAGCCGCAGTGCGATCAAAGGTCATGAGCACTAATTCTTTGTAGAGCGCTGCAATCACCACCAAAATTAATCCGCCAACGCCAACAATCGTCCAGAGATCGCTCTGGCGCACCGCCAGAATATCGCCAAGCAACAAGCCAAATAGCTCTTTATTGTAGCCACGATCACGCGAAAGCAGGAAAATGCCCAAGGCAAACATGCCAGCAAACAACACCCCGATAGCGGTATCAAGGCTAACTTTGGAGCGGCGAGTAATCCAGCCAACACCTAAGGCGGTAGCCACACCAAAAATCGCCCCGCCCAGCGCAATATTCCAGCCGAGCATTGAGGCAATCACCACCCCAGGAAACGAGGCATGAGCCAAGGCATCGCCAATAAACGATAAATCTTGCAGCACCACAAATGCGCCGACTACTGAACACAAAATTCCAATTAGGATCGCGGCAAGCAGGGCGCGTTGAGTCGGCGCAAATTGTAAAGGAACCACGACACAGTTCCAAAAATCGGTACATTTCATGGGTTGGGAACCTTTTTTGAGTTGGGGATCGGTTGACGGGGGTCGGGGATCGGTATTTAGTACGCCCTCATCCCAAGCCTTCTCCCACGGATCAGGCGAAGTATCTGCCCCCTCTCGCCCTCGCCTCGCGTGCGAGAGCAAGGGGGTGAGGGCCTAATTTCAGCCCAATCGCAACCAATCCATTAATTATTCGCTGATCCGTCGCGGTTAATCAAAGTCTGTTTTTCGGTGCAATTACCATGATTGCAATCGAGAATGATGCGCTCGGCACTTGGCACTAAAACCAACGAACGCCCAAACGTAGCCTCAACCACTTCGCGGGTCATAATGGCGGTGGGCGGGCCATAGGCAATCAGGCGCTGGTTCAAGCAGAGCAAGGCATCAAAATGATGTTCAAGATGTTGCAAATGATGGGTTGTCACCAACAGGGTGCGGCCTGCACTGCTCAAATCGCGCAGCAGATGCAAAATTACCTCTTGAGTTGGCACATCAACGCCACTAATTGGCTCATCGAGCAACAAGACATCGGGTTCTTGGGCCAATGCTCGCGCCAAAAAGACTCGCTGTTGTTGACCACCCGAAAGATCAGCGATTGAGCGTTCGGCAAAATCTTGCATATTGACTTGTTCAAGCGCGGCATCGGCGAGGGCATAATCGGCCTTTTTCGGGCGACGCAGCCAACCAAGCTGGCCATAGCGCCCCATCAGTACAACATCGCGCACACTAGCCGGAAAGCGCCAATTGACCGCGCTAATTTGCGGCACATAAGCCACTTTACGCGAACGCTTGGCCAAAGCTTGGCCAGCCACCAAAATTTGGCCTGTTGAAGGAATTAAGCCTAAAATTGCTTTGATCAACGAGGTTTTGCCAGCACCGTTGGGGCCGATGATCCCAATTAATTGGCTTGATTGGGCCTGAAATGACACATCACTGAGCACCGTGCGTTGATCATACCGAATATTAAGTTGACGAACTTCAAGCGCTGGGGACAGGCTGGTGGCCGATTGAAGCCGAATATGCGCTTGGGAAGCAACCGCTGCCATAGAAAAATCCTTCGTTAACGCAAGAAGCTATAGGCAACAGCCGCTGCTGTTCCTATAGCTACTGCCATACATCAAGTGTGCGTTATTTGAGCGCAGCAACAATAGTATTCATATTGTACCGCATCATGTCGATATAGGAAGTTGCCGTATCGCTGCCTAAAGTGTCGGTATACAACACCGCAATTGTTTCAATCCCAGCTTCATCCGCCAGCAATTGGGCAGTTTTTTGGTTGAACTGCGATTCAGAGAAAATTGCCGGCACGCCGCTGGCCTTGACACTCTCGACCAAGGCCGCTAAATCACCAGCCGAAAGCTCGGCTTCGGGGTTATCCAACAACACGCCAGCAACTTCAAAGCCATAGTGGTGGGCAAAATACGGAAAGGCATCGTGGTTGGTCACCAGTTTGCGCCGTTCTGCCGGAATTTGGGCGGCCAAGCCTTGTAATTCTTGGTCGAGCGCTTGCAATTGGCCAAGATAGGCTTCGGCATTGGCCACATAGACATCCTTGCCACTGGGATCGACCGCGCTAAGTTGGTCACGAATCGTCAGGGTATACGACATCACATAGGTTGGGTCAAGCCAAAAGTGTGGGTTGCCTTCTTCGTGAGCGTGCTCATCGGCATGTTCTTCGTCAGCATGTTCTTCATCGGCGTGTTCTTCAATCACTGCAAAGCCAGCCGATAATTCAACCCGTGGCTGCTCGCTGCCCCCAGCATTTTCAAACAAAGGTTCGAGCCATTCCTCAAGGGCGTGGCCATTGAAAAACACAATATTGGCATCGGCGATTTTTTGGCTATCACCAGGCGTAGCTTGATAATCTTCGGGGCCAGCGCCCAAGGGAATAATATTATCAACAATCACTCGTTCGCCACCAACTTGCTTGATCACATCGGCCAGAATGCTCATGGTTGTAACAACACGAATTTGGCTGACTGGCGCGGTACTAATTGCGGTTGCCGTTGGCATGATTTGATCAGCGGTAGTGGTTTGTTGTTGGCTTTGGCTAACTTGGCTTGGCTGAACTGTGGCTGTACTTTGGCCACAACCAACCACCAACACCAGCAACAACCCTAAACTATATCGACGCATTGAATTGAAATCCTTAGCTAATTGATATTAATCTCATTATAAAAGAGATAATATCTCAATAAATGGTTTTTTGTCAAAAAAAAGCCCATTGCCTGGCGGGCAATGAGCCGATGGATATCAGCACATCGGTATCATAATACCGCAATAATGCTTAATGTGCTGAGAATTAACATCAAATAGACTGCCAATCGCCAAGTATAGAGGGAAATTGATTGGCTACTAGCTGGAACTCGCAGCATATGGGCTTCCCCCAGCACCAGCGCGAGTGCTCCAACGACACACAACATCACCATAAGTGTGATTTGCATAGGACACCTCCTTGCGGGAACTGCCGCCAGATGGATGTTGCAGCAGCTATACGCCCTAAGCAAAAAGGTGTTTCAAGCTTCGGCCATGTAGCAGGCCAAGGCGCGGCGCAAGGTAGGGTAGGCTTGTTGCAAATAGCCATACACGGTGTCGGGGCTAATTCCCAGCGAGCATGAGGCCTCTTGGGCAGTCATTCCTTGCAAATAACACAAATTGATCGCCATGCGTTGGCGGGTTGGCAGCGTTTCCAGTGCTGCATAAATATATTGGCTTAATTCAGCAGAAAGCGTGGCATCGCCCAAATCGCTAACACTCATGCGCTCATCGAGTTCATTCAAGTTGGTTTGGGGTCGTTGGCGACGGCGATAATCGAGCGCAGCGTTGATCGTAATGCGATGCAGCCATGTGCCGAGGCTGCTACGGCCTTCAAAGCGATTGATATGCTCAGCCGCGCGAATAAAACTCTCTTGCACAATATCATCAGCTTCATCATCGGAGTAAACATAGCGCCGAGCCAAACGTTGCATCTGAGGTGCGAAGGTTTGCAAAAAATAATTAAAGGCTGCATCGTCGCGCTGGCGCAACCCAGCAACAAGGCCGGCTTCATTTAATTCTTGGTTGCTAGGTTGAAAAGCAAGCATCACAACAATCCTTCGCTAGGAATAATCAGTATTTGTAAGCTCAATTCAGCGGTGTTGCAACTTTAGCACAAGCTATTGCTAAGCCTCATAGCAAATAGCACGACTTTTGGATAGCTCAAACAAAACATAGGTTCAGCCCAAAATAGCGCAATAGTCCTAGGTTAAAAAAGGCCTAGTTAAGTGGCTCGTAAGCCGATTCGTGATAGGCTTAATCCTATACTATTCAGTGGACTAATTGGGGATTCACTGAGCGGTACAACTTAATAGGAGGCGATGTCATGCGACGACGCATTCGTTGGCTACTGTTAATCGGTGGAGTTGTTGGCCTCGGTTTGGCGGTTGGAATCGGCTGGTGGCAACGCGATCAACCAGCAGTTAAGCTCAATCGAACCCTCGTACAAGATCAAGCTGGCAATATTCAACTGATCGATGGTCATAATCAACAATTGGCGTTGACGAATGATGCCTCATCAATCATCCAATATATTCAGGTTACGCCTGCACCCGATGGACAACACGTAGCCTATATTCAACTAACGCCCACAGTGATCGAAATTCGGGTGCAGGCCTTCGATGGCAGTCCAGCTCGCACAGTTTTCAGCGATTTTAATCTGCGCCCGTTTTATCTTTCTTGGTCGCCCAATAGCCAAATGCTGGCCTTTTTAGCGTCGGGCACAACCATGGAATTATATGTTGTGCCCGCTGATGGCTCCGAAGTAGCGCATAAAGTGCGTGATGGACAACCATCGTATTTTGCTTGGAAGCCCGATAGCAGTGCTTTACTGTTGCACACGGGCGGCGGCACTCCGGTTGGCAACACGGCAGTCCACTCAGTTCAATCCAAAGATTTGACCTTTTTCAAGGAAACCGCTGGTGATTTTCAAGCTCCTGCTTGGAATGCTGATGGCTCGGCGCGGGTGGTGGTAGTGGCTGATGGCGAAATCAATCAACTGATGCAGATTGATCAGGTCGGCCAACAAGCCTTGAGCGAACCAACCAGCGATGGCTTTATGTTTGTGCTTTCGCCCGATCGTGCCAAAGTGGCCTACCAAACCTTTGGCTTGCAAACCCGCTCAGGCTTGATGATTCAAACAATAGCTACCGGCAAAAGCCAAAGTTTCGAAACCGCCCGTCCCTTAGCGTTTTTCTGGTCGCCAGATGGGCGTTCGGTGGCCTTGTTGGTTGCCGATGCGCGGCCACGCGGCCCCAGCGGCGATGCTGGAATTGTCAAAGTTAGTCGTCAAGCTCAAACTGGGGTACAAGTGCATTGGGAAGTGCTGAATGTCGAATCGGGCCAAGTTAAACGGCTCAAATCGTTTGTGCCAAGTGGGCCTTTTTTGAATGTATTGCCCTATTTTGACCAATATGCTGCCTCGTTAACCTTCTGGTCGAGCGATAGCCAATATCTGCTCAACAATAGCAGCGACGGAGTTTGGCAAATTCATGTTGAAACTGGTGTAGAACAGCAACTAACCAAGGGCGCATTTGGGGTTGCCGTGCCATAAACTGCTAGACTTACTGCTGGTAGCGATGCTATAATCGACCTGTAGACCAGTGGTCATGAGGGAGCCACTGATCGCTACTAGCAATCCCCTCGTTGAGATTTGATAATGCGTCGAATTATCATAAGTACGCTAACCTTGCTAGCGCTAAGTTTGTTACCACGCGCTGCATCGGCCCATGAGTTGTGTTTCAACCAAGCCACCGAATATTGTCTGAATGATCCGTTTGCTGACTATTGGGAAGAAAATGGAGCCTTGCCAGTTTTTGGCTATCCAATTAGTGCTGCAACTGTGCAAAGCGATCATAGTTTGCAATGGACAGAGCGCCATCGGCTCGAAGCATGGCCAGCCAATGCCAACACACCCTATGAAGTGCAGCTAGGCCTGATCGGCAAAGAACGTTTAGCCCTGCTTAATCGCCAACCCGAAGCAGCAGAATCAGGTCCAATTGATGGTTGTTTATGGTTTGCCGAAACTGGCCATAATGTTTGTGATCAAACGTCGAGTGCTGGATTTAAGCAATATTGGCAAAATCATGGCTTAGCCGTACCAGGTTTGGATCGTTATGCGCGTTCATTACAACTCTTTGGCCTACCACTCACCGCGCCTCAAATGGAAACCAATGCCAATGGCGATACGGTGATGACGCAATGGTTTGAACGGGCGCGTTTCGAGTGGCATCCCAACAATCCCGATGAATTTAAAGTGCTGTTGGGTTTATTGGGCAAAGAGGTATTTCAACCAATTGTTGAACCACAACCAACTCCAATTCCAACACCTGTGCCAACCCCAGAACCACAACGTTGTACTGCGGTTTTTCCGGCTCCCAGCGTAATCAGTCTAGCTGAAACCTGTGTGGCGGGCGGCTCGCTGTTTGAGGTTTCAGGCAAATTCGAGCCAAATCAAACCATGTTTGCTTATGTAACCCAACCCAATGGCGAAGTTGTAACCTTCCCTGTGGTGATTGGCAATAGCCGCAGCCAGGCTGATGGCACATTTTCGCTGGTTGGGGCATTACCAGCCAATGCCAAACCTGGGGTATATGGCGTGACGGTTCAGGGTGGAACATTAAGTGGTGTCGCTTATTTTGAACTTTATACGCCTGCCCAACCACCAACAACCGATTATGGCGTGGTTCCAGCTTCGTCACCAAATGGCTACGCCTACCCTGATACTGGCCCAATTGGCCAAGTATTCCATTACGGCGCTTATGGCTTTGAGCAAAATTCAATTGTATCGGTCTATATTACAGCTCCTAATGGCGCAATTAGTACTGCTCGATTCAAGGTAACGGTCGATGGTGATGGGAATGCAGCTCGCGATGTTGCGTTCCGTACCAACAATCTTGATCTAGTAGGGATTTACGCCATCACCTTTGAAACCACCGATCAACAATATAAAGTAACAATCTATCACCGAATTACGCTCTAAATTAACCATAACTACTACTGTGAACGAATCATTTGCAACCGCTAGCAGCCAAATGCTCTAGCGGTTGGATTTTATGCTTAGCTTGTTACAACCGGCTTTGCCTTTAGCTTCGACTCAGCGAAAGTACCAGCGTAACGTGCGTTGCAACCATGGTTTTTCGAGCCAGCGGGTAAACGAACGTTGGGCAGTCATTTTGAGGCCTTGTGAGCGGGTTGGATAAACGTTAATCAAGCCACCGAGTTTTGAGGCGCTGACACCTGTGCCCATCGCCAACACCGCTGCATTGATCATATCGCCAGCGCCTTGGCCGATAATATGCACGCCGACAATTTGTTCTTTGCGGCCAACCGCCAAAATTTTGGTAAAACCTTGAGTTGCATCCTCGGTACGAGCACGATCGTTGGCGCTCCATGGCAACTCATACACCCGCAAGCTGCTGCCATACTTGGCCCGTGCTTGGTCTTCATTCAAGCCCACATGGCCAACTTCGGGGTCGGTAAAGGTTGCCCACGGCACTAATTCGTATTTCATGGCACTTTGGCCTGGAAAAAGCGCATTGCGCAGCACTAAACCTGCTTCTTGCGCCGCCACATGGGTAAATTGATAGCGCCCAATCACATCGCCACAGGCAAACACTTGTGGGTTACTGGTGCGCAAATAGTGGTCAACATGAATCCGTTGTTCAGGATCATACAAAATGCCTGCTGCATCCAAACCCAAATTATGCAAATTCGGGGTACGGCCCGCCGCCACTAAAATTGCATCAGCAACCATGGTTTGAGGTTGGTTATTGGCAGTTTGAATCGTGAGCTGTTTTGCACCAGCCTCCAACTCGACCTTAAGGGTTTTGGTGTTGAGGTAAATCTGCAAGCCCTCGGCTTTAAGCGCTTGAGCCAAGGCCGCGCCCATGGCATGGTCATCTTTGGGCAACAGGCGTGGGCCTTGTTGAATGATTGTCACCTCTGCTCCCAAGCGAAATAGTGATTGGCCTAGCTCACAGCCAATCGGCCCACCACCAAGCACAACAATCCGCTTGGGCAGTGCTTCTAATAAAAAAACATCTTCGTTGGTAAGGTAGCCCGCCTCAGCCAACCCAGGGATCGTCGGAATTTTGGGATGCGAGCCAGTCGCGATGCAAAAGTGCTTAGCCCGCAGCAACTCGCCATTAACTTCGACAGTTTGATCATCATAAAAACGCGCACGACCTTCAATCACCCGTGCGCCCGCTTGGCGCAGCACCTCAGGCGCATCGTCGTGTTGGTAAATTTGCTGCTGCACCGAGTGCACATAGCCCATCACTGCGGCAAAATCGATGCTTGGCTGGGAGCTAATCCCATAACGGGCAGCAGTGGCCGTGGTATGAGCAATTTTGGCAGCGTGAATTAAGCTTTTACTTGGCACACAGCCAGTCCAAGTACAATCGCCACCGAGCTTATTGGCCTCGATTACGGTAATTTTTGCCCCCAACGAAGCGCCAAATTTTGCAAAGGTAATCCCCGCCGAGCCGCCACCAATTACCAGTAAATCATCCATGCATGCTCCTTTATAGCGAGGTATCAGGATTATGATCCACGAAGGACACGAAGATCACGAAGCTTGAAACCGCGAAGATCGCGAAGATCGTTAAATATTCAAACTCAAAAATATATCGTCCAAACCCCGCCCCCAACAACCGATCCCCAAACTTTAAGTTCTATGCTCTTTGGTCTATGTTCTTTACTATACTGCCACATTTGCCAACCAATTCTAAACGATTGCGAAATATTTTTTGGCTTTTGGCGTTTCCAATCAATCTCCGATAGCCCATAGCCCATAGCCACCATTCATCCCTCATACTTTATACTGCGCCGTGTTATGTTATAATCAACGCCAATGCATGTCACCATTCCCCACGCATTGCGGGTAACATGTTTTTGGGGAGCTACAGATACACTTTTATTTTAGGAGGGTTCCTCCCATGAACAAACGCATGATTGCGTTCATGATGCTGTTGGTCTTGATGATTCCGGTGTTGGCTGCTTGTGGCACCGAAACCGCTGCAACCACAGCTCCAGCGGCTACCGCAACCACCGCAGCCGCTGCCCCAACGGCAACTGCTGCTGCCGAACCAACCGCTGCTGCCGAAGTAACCGCTACTCCAGCCGCTGAAGCAACCGCCGAAGCAACCACTGGTGCAAGCAACCCAAGCGACATCAAAATCGGTTTGGTTACCGACGTTGGTAAAGTCGATGACGGTACCTTCAACCAATTCGCGTTCGAAGGCTTGAAACGCGCCGAAACCGAACTTGGCGTAAAGATCGACTACATCGAAACCATCGATCCAAAAGACTACGAAAAGAACATTGAACAATTCGCTAGCCAAGGCTACGATTTGATCATCGGCGTAGGCTTCTTGATGGGCGATGCAATCAAAGCTGCTGCTTCGAAGTACCCTGACTTGAAGTTTGCTATCGTTGACTTCGCTTACGACCCAGCATTGCCAAACGTCAAGGGCTTGGTCTTCTCAGAAGACGAATCAGCATTCATCGCTGGCGCTTTGGCCGCAATGGTTTCAAAGAGCGGCAAAATCGGTGCTGTTGGCGGTAAGGAACAAGTTCCTGCGGTCAAGAAGTTTGTGCTTGGCTACGAAGCTGGCGCTAAATACGTCAATGCCGATATCCAAGTCAGCAAAGTTTACATCGACTCATTCACCGATCCAACCGCTGGCGGCGAAGCTGCTAAGACTCAAATCGCTGAAGGCGCAGACGTAATCTTCGGTGCTGGTGGCCAAACTGGCTCAGGCGCAATCAAGACCGCTGCCGACAACAATGTATTCGTGATTGGCGTTGACCAAGACGAATACAACACCACCTTCAAAAAAGGCCCAGCCCCAATGTTGATCACCAGCGCTATGAAGCGCGTTGACAACGCTGTGTTCGATGTGGTCAAGGAAGTTGTTGATGGCAAGTTCGCTGGCGGCCTGTACTTGGGCAACGCTGCAAACGGCGGGATCGACTACGCTCCATTCCACGATGCAGAATCAGCTTTGCCAGCCGACGCTAAAGCCAAACTTGACGAAATCAAGAAGGGCTTGGCCGATGGTACCATCACCACTGGCGTTACCTTGAACTAATTGTTGCCGCAAGGCACAACCCCGTGGAAGGGCTGCGTTCGTAATGACGCAGCCCTTCTACTTTTTGTGTGGTATTATCAGCATATACAGCACAGCAACTCGAACAACCCGGGACACGTTTTGCCACCGTTTGGCAGCCAACAGCGTGGTTGTTCTGCATATTTGAGGCAATGCTGCCTCGTTGATTAACTAGGAGTCTTGTGTGACAGCGAACGTCGTACCTGCGTTGGAAGTCCGCAATATCACCAAGCAATTCCCCGGGGTTTTGGCCAACGACCAGATCTCTTTTACCCTACTCCCCGGCGAAATCCACGCCTTCCTTGGTGAAAATGGCGCGGGTAAATCCACCCTCATGAACATCTTGTACGGCTTGTATGACCCCGATCAAGGCGAGATTTTGATCAACGGCGAATTGGCCAAGATCAAAAATCCGGCTGATGCGATTCGGCTTGGTTTAGGCATGGTGCACCAGGAATATGCGCTCGTTGATACCCTAACCGTCACCGAGAACATTATTTTAGGCACCGAATTGCGCAATGGCCCAATTCTCAATGCCAAAGAAGCCAGTCAACGGGTGCGCGATCTTTCCGAGCAATATGGCTTGGCCGTACCACCCGATGCAATCGTCGGCGATTTACCCGTCGGGGTGCAGCAACGGGTCGAAATTTTGAAGGCGCTCTATCGCAATGTCAATATGTTGATTCTCGATGAACCAACTGCCGTATTGACTCCCCAAGAGGCCGATGACCTCTTTCGGGTTATGCGTGAATTAGCCGATCAGGGCAAGGCGTTAATTTTTATTACGCACAAATTACGCGAAGTGCGCGAAGTTGCCGACCGCATTACAGTGTTGCGCCGTGGTAAGGTTGTCGGCGGCGCAGACCCCAAAACCGCCAGCGAAGGCCAATTAGCCGCGCTGATGGTTGGTCGCGATGTTGTCTTGAAAGTTGACAAAACTGCGGCTAATCCTGGCGAGGCGGTGCTCAAAGTCCGCAATCTTAAGCTGCGCGATGATCGTGGCCTAACCGTGCTTGATGATGTGTCGCTTGATGTCCATGCTGGCGAGGTGTTGGGGATCGCTGGGGTGCAAGGCAACGGCCAAACTGAGTTGGTCGAGGCGATTACTGGCCTGCAACATCTGCCAACTGGCTCGATTGAGTTGCTCGGCAAGGATATTACCAATCGCCCGCCACGCTCGATCACTGAACAAGGTGTCGCCTACATTCCCGAAGATCGCAAAGGCACAGGCTTGGTGCTTGGCTATAGCATCCGTGATAATTTGGTGCTTTCAACCTATTACAAAGCGCCATTTACCAAGGGCTTGACCTTCAACGATGCCGCAATCGACGAAAATGCCCAAGAATTGATTGAAACCTTCGATGTGCGCACACCCAGCGCCACCACCACGGCTGGCTCGCTCTCAGGTGGTAATCAACAAAAAATTATTGTAGCGCGTGAATTTACCCGCGAAAACCGCTTGCTGATTGCTTCGCAACCGACGCGGGGGATTGACGTTGGCTCGATTGAATTTATTCACAACCAAATTATTAAACAGCGCGATGCAGGGCTAGCGGTCTTATTGGTTTCGGCAGAGCTTGATGAAATTCTGTCCTTAGCCGACCGCGTTGCTGTGATGTACCACGGCAAAATTGTTGGCATTCTCCCGATTGCCGAAGCTACGCGCGAGCGCGTTGGCCTGTTGATGGCCGGTATTCAGGAGCAACCCAATGGCAAATGAGCAACAAGCCCCCGCTGAAACTAAAAAACCCGCCGAAGCTAAGCCGACTAAACGCAGCTTGCCATGGCTCAGTGAGGCAATCGTACCACTCTTGGCAATTCTAACGGCGGTCTTGATCGGCGCAGTGATTGTCTTTATTTCGATTCCCAGTAATAAGCTGCCAGCCTTTGATCTAAGCCTGTATGGCAGCCGCAGTGATTGGTTTTTCAGTACCTTGCCCGAACGTTTACGGGTAACCCTCAGTGCCTTCACTGGTTTGTTCTCAGGCGCATTTGGCGATTGGAGCAAACCAAGCACAATTCCAGGCGCAATCAGCAATACGCTGGTTGAATCAACGCCCTACATTTTGGCTGGTTTGGCCGTTGCGGTCACCTTCAAAGCTGGTTTGTTCAATGTTGGTGCTGAAGGTCAATTGTTGATGGGCGCACTTGGCAGCGTCGCGGTTGCCGCTTTTATGCCGCAATGGTTCGGCGTTGCCTCACTACCAGCGATCATTCACTTACCAGCAGCCTTGCTAGCTGGGGTGCTAGCCGGAGCCATGTGGGGCATTATTCCTGGCTATCTCAGGGCCAAAACCGGAGCGCATGAAGTTATTACCACGATCATGCTCAACTATATTGCCCTGCAAATTATGGATTATCTGATCAACGGCGTGATGAAAGATAAAAGCGCCACGCTGCAACGCACGCCCTTCATCCACGAAAATGCCGCCTTGCCACGCATTATCAGCAAAGCCACCGACCCAAGTTTGACGGGTGGGCAAGCTTATCCACGTTTAATTACCACAACGAGTAGCACCTGGGATCTACGGATTCATATGGGGATCATCATCGCATTTGTGATGGTTGGCTTTATTTGGTGGTTGATGAATCGCACACCCAAAGGCTTTGAAATCAAAACTGTGGGCGAAAACCCCGAAGCCGCCCGCTATGCTGGCATGAACATTACTGGCACGGTGGTTGGCGCAATGGGCATTTCGGGCGCTTTGGCAGGTTTAGCTGGCACAAGCCAAGTTGTTGGTTTGGAATATAACCTCAAGGCGGTGTTCTCCAGTGGTTTGGGCTTCGATAGCTTGGCAATTGCCTTGCTAGCCAAGAGCAATCCAATTGCGATTGTTCCGGCAGCGCTGTTCTGGGGCGCGTTACGCACGGGCGCAGGCGCGATGCAAATTAACACGGGTATTTCGATCAACCTAATCAATATCATTCAAGCTTTAGTGATTATGTTTATTGCTGCCGACCAAATTGTGCGCTGGATTTATCGTATCAAGCAAGCTGAAGGTGGCAAAATCACATTTAACCGTAGCTGGGGTAAGTAGCGCCAGCGCCGTCGCTCTTGAATTTTTTAACCTTTACGGTGGATTTGTATGAAATTTACACGCGCACGCGGGGTTGGCCTGCTCGGGATTTTCATCGCGATTGTCCTGATTTTTGCAGTCAATAACAGCCTCGGCAATAAAATCACTGAAAAAAGCAAAATCCAATCAATTTGGGATTTTACCAGCACGATTCGGATTCCCGATAGTGCCAACATGAAGGTAGATCCCAAAGCTCCACCAGTCGCCGCAATCGAACTGCCTACGATGATCACAATTAGCTTGATCTGTGGGGCATTAGTGTTGGCAGGTGGTACGCTGATCGCCAAGAATCCTGAACGCGGTTGGGTTGCTCCCTATATGAGCAGCGTAATTGCCCTTGGTTTCTTTTCGATCTTGCTCTGGGCAGTCGCCAACAACAGCGTTGACCTCTCGGATACGCTTTCGCGGGTGGTGCGGCTTGGCACGCCAATCGCAATTGGAGCGTTGGCAGGGATTGTCTGTGAACGCTCAGGTGTGGTCAACATCGGGATCGAAGGCATGATGCTGACGGCAGCCTGTTTTGGCTATGCTGCTGCCGCGATCTCAGCCCGCGCAATTTATGGCGATGCCTTACCCGAAAGCGCCGTCAGAGGCGTGGTTTGGATGCCCTTGATCATCGGCATTTTGGGCGCAATCGTGACGGGCGGCATGATGGCGGCCTTGCATGCGTGGCTCTCAATCCGCTTCAAAGTTGACCAAGTAATCAGCGGTACGGTGATCAACATTATGGCAGTTGGGATTACGGGCTTTACCCGCACCAACTTTTTGCTCAAATTTGAATCGCCACTCCGCACGGGCTTGCCACAAATGCCGCTTGGGCCATTGGCCGATATCCCATTGCTTGGGCCGATTCTGTTTGATCACAAACCAATCACCTATTTGATGATTCTGATGGTGTTTGGCTTGAACTTCTTCCTGTTTCGCACAGTGTGGGGCTTGCGTACCCGCGCGATCGGCGAACACCCCAAGGCCGCCGATACTGTGGGGATCAACGTCAATCGCATGCGCTATCGCAACGTGATTATTGGCGGGATGATCGCTGGGGTGGCTGGGGCTTGGTTCTCACTGGAAGGCTCGTTCGGCTTTGATGATGGCATGACCAGCGGTCAAGGCTTTATCTCATTGGCCGCAATGATCTTCGGCAAGTGGAATCCAATTGGCGCTTTTGGCGGCTCGTTGCTATTCTCATCTGCCGATGCCTTGCAGCTCAAGGTACAGGCTTATAGCTTCGATTTGCCCTCGCAATTTATGCAAATGTTGCCGTATGTGGTAACGCTGATTGTGTTGGCTGGGGTGATTGGCCGCGCCCGACCACCAGCCGCCTCGGGCAAAGTGTACGAAAAGTAACCGCTGTCCATGCAACGTTGTTCAATGCCATTCCGTAGTAACGCGGAATGGCATTGGTGTTTAAGTGCATCGTTCTTGCTCTTCTCAGCAGCCAAGCCATCGTCTATACTAGGTTTGCAAGGCATTTTTGTGTGTTCTTTGGAGGTATTTTGTGAGCAATCAACCACCATATGGCCAACAACCGCAACAACCAGGCTACCCACCACAACAACCGTATGGTCAACAACCAAGCTACCCACCGCAACAATCAGGTTTCCCACAGTATGGCCAACAACCCTATGGTTACCCACCCCAACCCCAAAAGCGCGGTGGTTGCTTGAAATTTGGGATTATTGGATCGCTTGTAGTATTGTTGCTGTGTGTAGGCGGCGGTTATTTACTATTCAAAA
Organism: Chloroflexota bacterium; assembly: GCA_020161265.1. NCBI lineage: Bacteria > Bacillati > Chloroflexota > Chloroflexota bacterium. The sequence goes on from JAIUOC010000010.1 coordinate 60,066, forward strand.
CCATAATTGGGGATGCTACTACAACCATTGATGGCTTTATGAAAGCTGGAGCTACCAATGATTTCAATGCCGCCAAAGCTTATATTGATACGAGCATTATCCCCGATGCGGAACTTGAAAGTTTATTGAGTCAACGTGCGTTATTTGAAGGCTATACGAGCATCGGTGCGATCCCAAGTAACACCAATGCCAATAGCAGCACAGGTCAGGAAACAAAGATGGACCTTGAGGGAACAATCAATTATTCAAGTGGCTCAGGAACCTACTCAGTAAAACTGGTTCGTATTGGTTCAGATTGGCTTATTCAAGGTATTCGTATTCGTCGTAATTAATAACCTCAAGCTTAGCTAAGCCCTCAATCAGCGAGGGCTTGGCCAGATCAATTCAGCCTCACAACCTAGCCAAAATTCAATAATTCCAATCCTCAAACGTTGATTTAATGAGTCACGCAGGATCATTGGGAGTTTGCTATGTCGTCTAGGTCGATTAATCGCCGGCTATTGGTGCTTCAAACAGGCTGGACAGTCGCTCAAGCCCAGTTATTGCTCGCCCATAGCCAAGCCGAATATGTGGTTGTTCAACGCACTGAGCCACAAATCTACTGGTATGTTTACCCACTCGAAGTTGTCCAAGAACGCTTAAGCTACCATCACCCTGATATTGCGATCTATCTGGCGCTCAATTTACAAGAAACCTCAGCCAGCCCGACCCTCAACAGCAATCAACTCGAAACCGCCGACTATTTAAGCGTGGTGCTTGATGATCAGCACCACTTGCAAGGCGTAGTTAATCCAAGTGCTCAAGCCAAAGGCACAGAATTTGATCCGTTCTTCAAGGCCTATCCCTCAGTTATTGCTCAAAATCAAGCCCAACTTAACCAAGCCTTTGATCTAGCAGTAGGTTTTCGCGATACACCCGATGCTGGCTTGATCGGCGGCCATAATCCGATTGTCATTCATGGCTTGCAAACTGATGAGCGTTGCACAATTATGCTCAGCGGCGATGGCTTACAATTTGATCGGGAGCAAGCCGAATTGGCCTTTGACATGCAAGCCACGCTATTTTTTAAGGCCACACCAACCCGCACAGGCCGCTGTGTAATCTATGTCGATTATTATCGCCAACGCCAATTGGTGGGGCATGCTGAACGAGTAGTGTTGGTCGATAGCAACGCTGAGCCAGAACCTAGCGACACTAGCCCGTTTGATTTTGGCTCAACTCCGGTCGATTTGCTGATCAACCTACGTCGTGATGGCGATACGTTCAAATGGACGGCGATGCCTCATGATCAAGCCTTTACGCCGCTGCACAATTTGCCGAGCCAACAAGCCTTATCCGAACAAGCTGCCCAAAATTGCGCCGTTGATCTCTTGGGTGCGGCGGTTAATCCAAGTTTATTGTTGGCGCAACGCGAACTTGAAGCGCTTGCCAGCGATCTAGGCCAATTTGTTCCAAGCCCAATTTGGCAATTACACAGCGATTTGGCCCAGAAATTGCAGCGGCCACTGACGGTTTTGCTGCGCAGCAACGATTTGGCTTTGCCTTGGGAATTGGCGATGGTCGAAGCGCCCTTGCTAGCCGGCGATCAGCCGCTGTATTGGGCCGCCCAAACCCATTTCGCCCGTTGGTATATTCACCCACAGGTCAGCCCAATGCCGCCCGATCAACTCAACATTAGCCAAATTAGCGCAATCGCCTCACGCTATGGCTGGGATTCAGGCCAAGCTGAATTGGTGCATGCAGTTGATGAACAAACCATGCTGCAAAACCAATGGCAAGCCCAAGCCTACGAAGCCACAATTCAGGCGCTTGATCCATTGTTGAGCCAAGCCACGACCCAAGCTGGCCATCTTCTACACTTTGCCGTGCATGGTCGCAGCCAACCCAACGCCCGCATCCAAGAAATTATTCTGGCTGATAATAATGCGATTTCGGCTAAAGCCTTGGTTGGCAATACGCGCCGTCGCCCGCCCCAATTTAGTTTTGTGTTTATCAATGCCTGCCAAGTTGCCACCCCAGGCCAGAGCTTAGGCCAAGCAGCAGGCTTCCCCGCCGAAATTCTCAAAAGTGGTGCGGCGGGCTTTGTTGCACCGTTGTGGGAAGCTGATGATCAAGCAGCTGGAACGTTTGCCGCTCAATTTTATAGCCAAGCGTTTCAAGCCCAACCTGTAGGCGCAATTTTGCAACAATATCGCCTAAGTTATGTAGCCAATAGCACCACCACCCGCCTTGCCTATATCTTTTATGGCCATCCAGCCTTGCGTTTGGCCTATTTGAGCAAAGGAGCCAACCATGCCCAACAACCAAGTGCGGCTTGATGGAACCAGCCAAGCCCATGAAGTTGCCCCAAATTATCGGATTATTGCCCAAGGTATCACGGGTAATGCCGCCGTACCAAGTCAAGAGCCACGGCGCGGCGAGGCTGGCGCTGGCGTAATCAAAGGGTTAGATTTGGCTTTGATTACCACTGAAAGCAAGTTAGCCCAAACCTTCACCCTCGATCTTGAGAGCAGTTTGCCACCCCCGCCCGGCGCAATGCGCGGCAGCAGCGATTTTGTGCTACAAACGCCCGATTTTGGCAACAATACAGCCCAAGCGGTGCTTTATACCGATCAAGCAACTGGCTATAGTCAATGGATTTTCCCTGAGCCAAGCCCAAATCCAGCGACGCAACGCCGAGGCGGAGCCAGCGTTACCTATCGCTTGCCACGCGAGCCAATCGTGCCACTACCGCCAGCACCAGGCGAAGATGCCCGCCGTGGCGGCGTGATCAAAGCCATTCGCAAGGTTGTACGGGTGATCGCTTGGAAAACTGATGAATTGATTGGTAACACGCTTGAGGCGATTATTAGCAAGTGGGAATCGGTCAAACGCGCTTATGGCTGGCAAAACTTACCGCTGAATGATCTCAATCCGATTGATTGGGCACGGATGCAAACTGGCCGCAGTTTATTGCTCATTCATGGCACATTTAGCAGCGCAACCGGAGCATTTGCCGCCTTGCCCAACGAGACAATTGGGCGCTTGCAGCAAATCTATAATGGGCGCTTATTCGCCTTCAATCATCCGTCGCTGAGCGTCTCGCCACAAGCCAATATCGACGAATTACTCAAAACCATGCCCAATAACCTCGAACTTGATGTAATTACTCATAGTCGTGGCGGCTTGGTTGGGCGCGAATTGCTCAGTCGGGTACAGCAGGGTATTCCGTTGCGAGTACGCAAAATGGTTATGGTGGCTTGCCCCAACCGTGGCACGCCCTTGGCTGATGGTGAACATTGGCTAACCATGCTCGATCGCTATACCTCGCTGTTGGCCGATTTGCCCGATACCAGTGCCAGTGTGATTATGGAAGGAATTTTGACGGTTGTGAAATTGATTGGTCATGCTGGCTTGCGCAAATTACCAGGCCTCGCCGCGATGACTCCCAAAAACAGCTATTTACAACAACTCAACACTGGCCAGCCCGGTCAAACCCAAGTTTATGCCATGGTTGCCGATTACCAACCCAACGACCCTAATTGGATCAAACGTTTTATGATTCAACAAGGCAATAAATTGATCGACCATTTCTTTGGCGAGGCCAATGATGGGGTTGTGCCAACAGCGGGTGGCTATCAAGGCACCAGCGATGGCAGTGGCTGGTCAATCCCAAGTGAACGCCGCATTCTATTTGATACCGACAAACGGATCAACCACAGCAGTTTCTTTGGTAATCCAGCAGTTAACCAGCAATTAGTCGAATGGCTCAGGTGAAGGATGAGGGATGAAGGATGAGGGATGAAATTTAACCGCGAAGAACGCGAAGTTTCACAAAGATGAATTTGGCTATTGGCTATCGAAGATTGGTTGGAATCTTAACTCCAAAGCCAATAGCCTATAGCCAACGCTCTTCGTGCTCTTCGTGGTTAAAAAACGCTATGTTCTACACGCTTAAACATCGGGTAATTGCTTATCGTTGACCACCAAGGCAGCGGCGACAAGGCTAGCCAACACCTCAACTTTTTGCTGAACTTCAGGACTGAACGGTACAATCGTATGTTGCGCTCGATCAATACAGTTGATCAATTGTAAAACGCCGATCACCTCGGTCGTGCTATCTTTCAGCGGCACGGTCAACAACGACATTGAATGATAGTTCATGGCCATATCAAAGGCTTGCGGGCCAGAAAAATCATATGAATCGCTGCCATAGACATCGATCACGTTATGCGAAACCCCACGATGTACCGTGGCCGCAGTAATCGTGCGTACAATCGGCTGGCCTTGATTATCGTACAATGCCAAAGCTGGAATTGGTAATTGTTGATCAAAAGCATTCAAATTAATCTTCAATGAATCAGTTTGCATAGTAACTGGACGCAGAGTTTGGGTCGAGGTGCGCAAATACAAAGTACAGGCATCAGCTGATGCCAGTTGTTTGGCGGTCGTTACAATTGTGTGAAACAAATGCTCAACATCATCTTCGCTGACCAATTGCACACCCAAGGGCAAAATCGAGTCGATCAACTGGGAGGTATGTGAGGAATATTGATCTTGCGCCGCCACCAAGGCCGCTTTGGCTTGGCTAATTTGCTCGTTCAACAAAGGATGATCGCGCACCACAGGCAGGATCGTTCGATTCAGATGTTGGGCAATTTGACGATAGAGCCACGTGCTGAGCATAAGCCAAATCAACGACCAAGCGGCAAATAAGAGTACAACGATTAATGAAAATGGCTGTTTGGCCGTGCCAACCCATAATAAAAAGCCCACACCGACTAATAGCACCAAGGCCGAACCAAGCCACAGCCAGCGCAAACGTTTGATCACCGTCAAGGCTACATCAGTTTCAGACGGATTTGGCATATCGATTCTCACACTAAGAGTATCCCGATCATATCATGTGTTGTGGAATCAAGCCATAGAATAATTTCAGCTTCTTAACCTTCGCGCTCTTCGCGTTCTTCGTGGTTCCGCGCCAACTGAACCCTAGACCCTGACTGCTGGCCCTTACAACCTCGTTTCTATTATGCTCATCGTAGGTGAAGCCTTTGCTACTTGCACTTTTGGCACTTTTCTCGTTAAATAGAGCCAACATGTTAACGTTTACAAGGAGTAATCATGACAACACCGCGTCCTGTGTTGTTAGCCATAATGGATGGTTGGGGTTTGGCTCCGGCTGGCCCTGGCAACGGCGTTAGTTTAGCCAACACTCCCAATGTTGATCATTGGATGGCGACCTGCCCAACCACCCAACTGCATGCCTCTGGCCTTGATGTTGGCTTGCCCGAAGGCCAAATTGGCAACAGTGAAGTCGGCCACTTGAATATCGGCGCTGGATTGGTGGTCTATCAAGATTCCACGCGCATCAGCGAATCGATCAAATCTGGTGAGTTTTTTGCGAATCCAGCGTTTCTCGAAGCTGTCCAAATCGTCAAAGAACGTGGCACAAATATGCACTTGATCGGCTTGATTGGCCGGGGTGGCGTGCATGCCTACGATATTCATCTCGCAGGGTTGTTGCAATTGATGGCTCAGCAAGGGGTCAATCGTACCTACATTCATGCTTTTATGGATGGCCGCGATACCTTGCCACAAAGTGGCCTTGGCTATATGCGAGAGTTGCAACAAACGATTGCCCAAATCGGTGTTGGCCAAGTGGCGAGCGTCATTGGCCGCTATTATGCCATGGATCGCGATAAGCGCTGGGAGCGCGTCGGCACTGCTTATGCCGCAATGGTCGAAGGCGTTGGCCACACTGCCAGCGATCCAATCAGTGCGATCGAGCAAGCGTATTTGCGCGATGCTCGCGGCGATGAATTTATCGAAGCCACGGTCATCACCGATAGCGCTGGCCTGGCCTTACCACGGATCAACGCTGGCGATGTGGTGATTTGTTTCAATTTCCGCGCCGATCGGGTACGCCAAATTACCCGTGCCTTGATGCAGCCCGATCTCAACACCATGATCCAAGAATGGTATGCCAACCAAGCCGAACAAGGCTTGCAACTGCCGACCACGATTTGGCAACGACCTGAGCAAGTGCCAAATCTGCATTATGTCACCATGACCCAGTATGATGCGACATTCCCGTATGCAATTGCCTATCCGCCGCATTACATCACTGAGCCATTGGCCAAAGTGATCGCCGATGCTGGCAAGCGTCAATATCACAGCGCCGAAACCGAAAAATACCCCCACGTCACCTTCTTCTTGAATGGGCGGCGTGAGGAGCCTTTTGCTGGCGAGGATCGGGTGATGGCGGCCTCGCCCAAAGTCGCAACCTACGATCTTCAGCCTGAAATGAGTGCCGAAGAAGTTGCCGCCAAATTACTCGATGCGGTTAATAGCCAAGTCTACGATTTCTTGGTGGTCAACTTTGCCAATCCCGATATGGTCGGCCATACCGGAGTGATTCCGGCGGTGGTCAAAGCCTGCGAAACTGTTGATCGTTGCTTGGGCCAAGTTGTGCCAGCCGTGGTTGCACAAGGCGGCGCAGCCATCTTGATCGCCGACCATGGCAATGCTGAACAGATGATTGATCCGCAAACAGGCGGCCCACACACGGCCCACACCACCAACCTTGTGCCATGTATTTTGGTCGCCGACCCAGCTACAGGCCTAACCCGCGAACAGATCAGCCTTCGGGCTGGTGGCCGTTTGGCCGATCTGGCTCCAACCATCCTCGATTTGCTGGGCCTGCAAAAGGCCGCCGCCATGACCGGAACCAGCTTGATCGAACCCAAATAAACCGCTGATTTAGCCCGCTGACGTTAATCGCGTCAGCGGGCTTTTTTGATCTGTCTAGATAGTTGATTAATCCTAGGCAACTATGGTACTCTAGCCACATCCCAGAAAATCTTGATTAACGACCAATGCCACAACAATGGCCAATCGTACAATTTATGCGTTCGCTACAACCTTGAAGTACAATGATTTAGCCCTTTGTAGTGAGCTATTATTGTGCTCGTTGGCGATAATATTCATCACTGGAATATAGCACAATAGTCCTAGTCATAGCGTAGGCCATATCTGAAAGATCTTGGCCCATCACTCCCCCTTATAGCCATATCAACAACAACACAAACTGAGTGTGCAATGCAAGCGCAAGGAAGGCAGGCTCTATGTTGCTTAATCGTGTCTGGACGTATCCGCTGCGTCTCTCTCCGCTCGAAGCGACATTTGCACGGCGAGGGTTTCCCATCGGCGATGGGCAAAATCAAGCACGGCTTGAAACAATCGGCAAAACATTTTTGCAGGGCTATCACGCTGCGCTCGATGACCAAGGCTTAGGCCAGCTCAGACAGCAACTTGAGCAGATTGAGCCGCAATTGCAGGGTTTTGCCTTCGAGGGTGCAGGCATGGGCTTGACGATACTCGACCAAATTACGCCATGGAATCGCCAGCGCGTTCAGACATTTTTAGCCAATGAAGGCCAGCATCAACGCTACATTATTCAGGTTGGGGTTGGTTGGGCCGTCGCCCGCATGCGCTGGACGTTGCCAAAGGTTGTGCAAGCGCTTGACCCGCTCTTACGCTGGCTGGTGCTCGATGGCTATGGCTTTCATCAAGGCTATTTCGCTTGGCACGATTCGTTCATCCAACACCACTACCCTAAAAAATTCGATGCCAAACAATTGGCGATTTTTGACCAAGGGCTTGGCCGTAGTTTGTGGTTTGTCACAAGCTCCAACCCACGCATGATCGCCAATGTGATCAGCCGTTTTACCCACGAGCGCCAAATTAACCTCTGGGCCGGAATTGGCCTAGCTTGTGCCTACGCTGGCAGCAACAATCCCGAGGCCTTGCATGCCATCGCTGAATTGGGCGCGACCTACAGCGCCGCGATTGCCCAAGGGGTAACCTTCGCCGCTAAGACTCGTCTTCATGCTGGGTATATCCCTGAACATAGCGAGTTAGCCTGCCAGATTTTATGCCAGCAAAGCGTAGCTGAGGCGGCTGCCACTACCGATCAGGTACTACCTGCCGTCAGCCAAGATGGCTCAATCGATGCTTACCAGCATTGGCAGGAGTTGATTCGGGCTTGTTACTTGAAGAAAGAGGCCATTGCCGTATGAAACAGACTTTGTTGAAGTATCAAACGCAGTTGCTGGCTGTTGCCGTGTTGGTTGGCACGTTTGTTGTGGCCCAACCACCAACGCTTTCACAAGCTGAACAAGCCGATTTGAGCCAAAGCTTTGGCTTTGCACAACAGCCACTTGCCCCATTGGCGGGCCATACCCAGCGCTTTATTCGCCCAGTTAATCCAAGTTTGGCCCATATTGATGCTTGGATCTCGTCGGTTGGGGCGGCGATTGCCCTCAACGATCTTGATAACGATGGCTTATCCAATGATATTTGTTATGTCGATACCCGAATTGATCACGTGGTGGTACAGCCTGCCCAAGCCAGCAACGCGCGTTATCCAGCCTTTGCGCTTGATCCAAGCAGCCTCAAATACGATGCCAGCACGATGGCTCCGATGGGATGTTTGCCCAGCGATATCAACGAAGATGGCATGCTCGACCTAATTGTCTATTACTGGGGTCGCACACCAATTATCTTTGTCCAGCAATATCAGGGTGCAAATGTCGATCTCAGCAGCCAAAGCTATGTTACCCAAGAGCTTGTAACCACGGGCGATCGCTGGTTTACCAACACTGGTTTGGTCAGCGATTTCGATGGCGATGGCCATCAAGATTTGCTGTTTGCCAATTATTTTCCTGATGGGGCAGCAATTCTCGATGCCAAATCGAGCCGCAAGCAAACCATGCAAGCCTCGATGTCCCGTGCATTCAACGGCGGCGATAAGCACTTTTTCCTTTGGCAGCAAACCAGTGCCGAGCAAGCGCCATTTGTCGCTGTACCCGACGTGCTCAGCGGCGAGTTGAACCATGGCTGGACATTGGCACTAGGAACCTACGATTTCAACAATGATCTCTTGCCAGAACTGTATATTGGCAACGATTTTGGCCCAGATCGTTTTTTAATCAACCGCTCAACGCCTGGCACGATCAAACTAGAACTGGCTGAGGGCAGTGGGGGCTTCACGATTCCCACATCCAAAGTGCTTGGCCACGATTCGTTCAAGGGCATGGGCGTTGATTTTAGCGATATTAATAGCGATCAGCACCCCGATATATTTGTGAGCAACATCACCACACCGTTTGGTTTGCACGAAAGCAATTTTGCTTATGTCAGCGACCCCAGCGCCAAACTCGATCAAAGTGAATTGCCCGATTACACCGACCAAAGCGAGCAGCTTGGTTTTGGGCGCAGTGGTTGGGCTTGGGATATTAAGCTAGCCGATTTCAACAACGATCAGCGCGACGAAATTTTGCAAGCAACCGGGTTTGTCAAAGGCACAATCAATCGTTGGCCCGAACTGCAAGAATTGGCAACAGGCAACGATCAATTGCTCGCCGACCCAGCCAGTTGGCCGCGCTTCAGTGCTGGCGATGATATTGCAGGCCATCAAATTAACCCATTTTTTAGCCAAGCCGCCGATGGCCGTTACTACGACCTTGCCAAAACCCTAGGCTTTGAGCCAACCGTCAGCCGTGGCATTGCAGTTGGCGATGTTGATGGCGATGGCAAGCTCGATTTTGCCTCAGCCAACCAATGGGAAGATTCGATCTTCTACCACAACACCAGTCAAAGCAGCAATCAAGCGCTTGGTTTACGCCTGCGGATTGCCAACGATGGCAAGGCCAACAACATTACAGGTTTTCAACCAACCAGCGCGGCGATTCCGGCGATTGGAGCGCATGTCACGGTCAAATTGCCCGATGGTCGCGCGCTCACGAGCCAAGTTGATGGCGGCAACGGCCATTCAGGCAAACGCAGCTACGATCTGCACTTTGGCTTAGGGCCGCTTGATCCACAAACCCAACTTGAAGTAACGGTGCGCTGGCGCGGGCTTGATGGTAGCGTCCAAACGAGTGTCGTTCAACTCACACCAGGTAATCATACCTTGGTACTTGGCCAATAATTGCGCAAGGAGTTTTTGTATGCAAACCGCCGTTCCTGATATTCGAATTATGGCCTTGCGCCGTTTTGCCATCGCCATCAGCTTGCTAAATATTCTTGGTCGCACGATTTTTGGCTTTGAGCAGCCATGGTCGTATGTGCTGGCGGCCTTAGCAACCACCTATAGCCTGGAAATTATGTTTGAAGTGATGCTGGCTCGTCAGCAAAAACAGCAGCCTAATTTCATGGGTGGTTTTGGCAAATTGGTCGATTTTCTGTTGCCAGCCCACATTTCGGGCTTGGCAATTAGTATGTTGCTGTATTCGAATCAGCGGGTTACTCCAATTATTTTTGCTGCTGCTGTGGCAATTTGCTCCAAAATTTTGTTGCGTGCGCCGCTGGGCAAGGGCTATCGCCACTTTCTCAACCCATCGAATTTTGGGATTACCGTGACCTTGCTGCTGTTTACCTCGGTGGCTAGCGCTCCGGCCTACCATTTTACCGAAAATCTGTATGGTGTAGCCGATTTATTGCTGCCCTTGGTAATTATCATCAGCGGCTCGTTTTTGAACATCAATTTCACCAAACGCTTACCATTAATTATTGGCTGGGTTGGTGGGTTTGTGTTGCAAGGGCTATTTGCCATGTTCGTGACTGGGCATAGTTTGAATGCCTCACTCTTGCCGATGAGCAGTTTAGCCTTCGCCCTCTTTACCTTCTATATGATCACCGATCCAGGCACAACGCCCAGCCGTGGTTGGATGCAATTTGCCTTTGGCGCGAGCGTCGCGGCAGTTTATCGCCTATTGATCATTTTGCACATTCCCTACACGCTATTTATTGCCCTGACCTTGGTGTGTATTGTGCGTGGAGCCTATTTGCACTACCACGCTTGGAATACCAAACGCCTTGCAGCAACCCAAAATCAACCCAACCTAGCCTCAGGAGCAGAAGCATGAGCCACGCTATTGCCATCGTCGGGGTGGCCTGTCGCTACCCCGATGCCGATTCGCCCAAGGCTCTTTGGGAAATGACCCTTGCCAAACGCCGCGCTTTTCGGCGCATGCCCGACCAACGTCTGAATAATCTCGATTATATTTCGTCCGATTCGGCAGCTCTCGACAGCACCTACGTTGAATACGCCGCCGTTTTGCGTGATTATGAATTTGATCGGGTGCGTTTTCGTGTGCCTGGCCATAGCTTTCGCTCCGCCGATATGGCCCATTGGTTAGCGCTCGATGTCGCTGACCAAGCTTTGCGCGACGCGGGTTTTGCCGATGGTCAAGGCTTGCCGCGTGAAAGCACCGGGGTTTACCTGGGCAATACATTAACTGGCGAGTTTTCACGTGCCAATACCTTGCGCTTGCGCTGGCCATTTGTACGGCGGGTGGTCGCGGCAGGTTTGGCCGCAGAAGGCTGGTCGAGCGAGCAACGCGGCCAATTCTTGCAGCAACTCGAACAAAACTACAAAGCACCATTCCCGATTGTCGATGCCGAAACCTTGGCGGGCGGTTTATCCAACACGATTGCAGGCCGCATTTGCAACCATTTTGATCTGATGGGCGGCGGCTATAGCGTTGATGGTGCATGTTCATCATCATTATTAGCCGTAACCACCGCCTGCACCGCGCTTGCCAGCGGCGAAGTTGATGTAGCGCTAGCAGGCGGGGTTGATCTCAGCCTTGATCCATTTGAGTTGGTTGGGTTTGCCCGTGCTGGAGCCTTGGCAACCGATTTAATGCGCATTTACGATCAACGTTCGGCTGGATTTTGGCCAGGCGAGGGCTGTGGCTTTGTCACTTTGATGCGAGCCGAAGATGCCTACGCCGAGCAACGCCCGATCTACGCCGTGATTCGTGGCTGGGGCATTTCGTCGGATGGCAGCGGCGGGATCACTCGACCCGAAGTTGCTGGCCAAGTGCTAATGCTCAAACGTGCTTATCGGCGCACTGGCTTCAATATTGATCAAGTGGGCTATTTTGAGGGTCATGGCACGGGCACGGCAGTTGGCGATGCAACTGAATTGCAAGCAATCGCCAAAGCCCGACTTGACGTGCAAAATCCCAATTTACCAATCGCCGCAGTTGGTTCGATCAAAGCCAACATTGGCCATACCAAAGCCGCAGCGGGCATTGCAGGTTTGATCAAAGCCACGCTGGCAGTGCATAGCGCAATTTTGCCGCCAACCACTGGCTGCGAACAACCACACAGCGCCTTGGAAACCTTGCGCATACTCGCTACGCCCGAAGCATGGCCTGAGCAAACCCCGCGTCGCGCAGGAGTGAGCAGCATGGGCTTTGGCGGCATCAACGCCCATATCGTGCTCGAACAAGCTGAGCAAGCCAAACCAGCGAGCAATTGGCAGCCGTTTATCGGCCAAAACCACAGCCAAGATCTCGAATTAATTGTGGTTGCCAAAGCTGATCGTCAAGCCTTGCTGAGTGAATTGCAGCAATTGCGCCAACGCGCCGCGCACCTTTCCTACGCCGAACTTGGCGATTTGGCCAGTCACTATGCCCAAACCAACTCCACAGGTTTGGCGCGTGCCGCCATGATTGCCAACAATCCACGCCAACTGGCAGCCAAACTTGAGCTGCTGATCGCCCAGCTTGAAGCAGGAGTCAACCAACAGCTTGATTTCAAACAACAGATTTTTATTGGAATTGGCAAAAAACAACCAACGCTGGGCTTGCTTTTTCCTGGTCAAGGTGCGCCCCAAGCCAACCCCAAAAGTGCCATATTTCAGCGCTTTGCCGAGTTGAATCAATTTTTGAGCCAAACCCAACTGAGCCAAGCCGAGCAAATTAACACCGCCAACGCTCAGCCCAATATTGTGCGGGCAACGTTGGCTGGTCTGGATTTACTCAAGCAGTTCAAGCTGCAAGCCAGCGCTGCTGTTGGCCATAGTTTGGGCGAATTAAGCGCCTTGCACTGGGCTGGAGCCTACGATCAAGCGATCTTAATCGAGTTGGCTCAAGCGCGAGGCCACGCTATGGCTAATTATGGTCAAGCTAATGGCGGCATGGCCAGCATCGGCGCAGATCCAAGCACGATCAAAAGCATGATCAACGGCGATCAGGCGGTAATTGCTGGCTATAACGGGCCTCAACAAACCGTAATTGCTGGCAGCCGCGAGGCTATGAGCACCCTCGTTGAGCGGGCACAGCAGCAAGGTTTAGTCGCCACCAACTTGGCAGTTTCCCATGCCTTTCATTCGCCCATGATGCAGCCAGCGATTCCAGTGCTCCAAGCGCATGTCGCAAATATTCGCGCTCAGCCATTACAAAGCACCGTCTATTCCACCATCACTGGCACAAAACTCAGTGCTCAGATTGAGCTTGGCAGCTTGCTCAGCCAACAATTGACTGATCCGGTGCGCTTTGTTGAGGCGATTGATGGGCTGAGCGAGTGCGATTTACTGATCGAAGTTGGTCCAGGCACGATTTTGAGTCGCTTAGCCAGCGAATGTATCGGCGTGCCCGCAGTTTCCTTGGAAGTTGAAAGCAATTCGCTAGCTGGCTTATTCAAGAGCCTCGCGGCGGCCTTCGTGCTGGGCAGCCCGTTGGATTTAAGCTATCTAGCCCAAACCCGTTTCAGTCGCCCATTTGATTTACGCCATGAACCAAGCTTTTTGACCAATCCTTGTGAAACCGCTCCAGCCCAACTTGATGATCACCAGCCAAGTTTAAGCCTCACCATCAGCCCTAGCGCCCAGCCTGCCAGCCCAACCAGCAGCAATGCGACTGAGCCATTGCAAATTGTGCGTGAGTTGGTGGCTGCCCGCAGCGAGTTACCACTAGCCTCAATCAACGATAGCGACCATGTGCTTGGCGATTTGCACCTTAATTCGCTGACTGTTGGCCAGATTGTTAGCGAGGCAGCCCGCCTTTTGGGGTTGCAACCGCCGTTGGCTCCAACCAGCTATGCCAATGCCACAGTTGGTCAATTGGCCCAAGCCATCAGCGAATTGCAAAACAGCTCCAATACGACCAGCGTTACCCCAGGCTACCCAGGCATTGCGCCATGGGTCGAAAGTTTCGTGATCACGTTGGTTGAGCAACCAGTGCCAGCACCCAAAATGAGCCGCTTGGCTAGTCAATGGCAATTGTTCCACGAGCCAAATTATGCTTTAGCGCATACGCTGAGCAGTGCCTTTCAACAGCAAGCAGGCCAAGGTGTGGTAGTTTGCGTTGGCGAGACGGTTGATGCGGCGACAATTGAGCGTTTACTTGAGGCCGCCCGAGTTGCCTTGAGCCAAAGCAACCCCCAGCATTTTGTGTTGGTGCAGCATGGCGAGGGCTTGGCGGGTTTTGCTCGCACCTTGGCCTTGGAAAATCCACAATTAGCGGTCGCAGCGGTGCATGTGCCAATCGATGCGCCCAAAGCTTGCGATTGGATCGTGGCCGAAGCGCTGGCCAGCACTGGCTATCTCGAAGCCCACTATGATCACAATGGTCAGCGCACCAGCCCAATTCTGCAATTGCTGCACCTTGGCGAGGATAGCGAATTACCACTCGGCCCCGATGACGTGATTTTGGCGACTGGTGGTGGCAAGGGCATCACCGCCGAAAGTGTTTATGCAATCGCCAAAGCCAGTGGAGCCAAATTGGCCTTGTTGGGGCGTTCGCAGCCCAGCAACGACCAAGAATTAGCCCAAAACTTGGAGCGCATGCAAGCCGCAGGCATCACAGTCGGTTATTGGGCGGTCGATGTGGGCGATGCAGCCAGCGTACAGCAGGCAATTAACGCCATTCAAGCTCAATTAGGCACCGTGACGATGGTGCTGCATGGCGCTGCCCGCAACGTGCCCAGTTTGATTCGTAACCTTGATCGCGCTAGTTTTGAGGCAACGTTAACACCCAAAGTCCAAGGGTTGAACAACGTTTTAGCGGCGCTGGATCAGCACCAATTGCGCTTTGTGGTCGGCTTCGGCTCGATCATTGGGCGGATGGGCTTGGCTGGCGATGCTGATTATGCCGTGGCTAACGAGCAAATGCGCCGCACCATTGAGCAAGGCCAACACGATTATCCCAATTGCCGTTGGCTCAGCATCGAATGGTCGATTTGGTCGGATGTTGGCATGGGCGTGCGGCTTGGCGGAGTCGATCAATTGCTCCAAGCTGGTATCAGCCCAATTCCGCCCGATACAGGGATCAATTTGTTGTTGCGTTTGCTGGCTAACCCAATCGCTAGCAGCCATGTGGTCGTCACTGGGCGCTATGGCGAATTGCCAACCTTGCAAACGATTCAGCCCGAACTGCCATTCCTGCGCTTTCTTGAGCGCCAATGTTTGTATTACCCACAAATTGAATTGATTGTTGAGGCGCAACTCTCATCAAGCAACGATCCATATGTGGTTGATCATAGCTATCACGGCGAACAACTTTTCCCAACGGTGATTGGCCTCGAAGCCATGGCCCAAGTGGCAATGGCCTTAACTGGCTCGCAGCAGATTCCAACATTTGAGCAGGTTGCGCTCCAACGTCCAATCGTCGTGCCCGCCAACGAGCCACTGACAATTCGGATTTGTAGTTTGCAAGTTGCCAAGGGTGTGGTCAAATTGGCGATTCGCAGCCAAGAAACCCTATTCCAAGTCGATCATTTTAGCGCGATTGCGCGATTCGATCAGCCTGCCAACTTCAGTGCTGCACCTAACCAAATTGACTGGCCAGTGCTGACGCTTGACCCTGTTGCTGATATTTATGAGCCATTGCTGTTCCATCAAGGCCGCTTCCAACGCTTGCAAAGCTATCGCTATCTGACGGCGCGGCACTGCATTGCCAATTTGGCGACGCGCAACGAGCCATGGTTTGGGCGTTATCTACCCCAACGCAGCGTTTTAGGCGATGCTGGCATGCGCGATGCCTTGATTCATGCCTTGCAAGTGTGCGTGCCCTATGCCCAAGTTTTGCCAGTTGCGGTCGAACGGATTATCTGCCAAAGCCCCAGCCAGCCAAGCGATTGGACGATTTATGCGCAAGAACGCGCTTGGGATGGCAACATGTTCAGCTACGATGTGATCGCTGTTGATCAACAGGGCCATGTCGTTGAAGAATGGCAGGGTTTGCGTTTACAACTGGTCGAGGGCAGTGGCTACAAAGGCGCATGGCCTGCTAGTTTGATTGGGGCATATTTGGAGCGTCAAGTCCACCAAGTCTTGCCACATACCAACATGACCATTGCCGTCGAAACAGATCCCGCACTCGAACGCCAACAACGCAGCGATTTGGCGCTACAACGGGCGATCGGTCAACGTCAGCCAATTCAACGGCGCAGCGATGGCAAGCCTGAGGTAGCAGATTATGTGGTTTCGGCCAGCCATCATGGCCAATTGACGCTGGCGGTTGCCGCCAAAGAACCGATTAGCTGTGATCTTGAGCCGATTAGCCCACGCAGCCTTGAGCAATGGCTTGATCTGCTTGGTGCTGAGCGTATGCAACTGGCCAAGCTCATTCAACAGCAAACTGGCTGGACGCTTGACCAAGCTGCCACCCAAATTTGGACAGCCTTGGAATGTTTGAGCAAAGTTGGTGCGGCCTTCGATAGCCCGTTGCGCTTTGAATCGCAAGCTGCAAATAATTGGTTGGTATTGCAGACTGGTCAGTATCGAATTGTATCGCAGCAATTCAATGTGCGCGATGCAGAGCTACCCATCGTGGTTAGTTTGTTGGTAGGAGCCTAAGCCATGTACGAGGCCTATGAATATCGGCATATTGTTGGGTTTGAAGAAACCAATTTGGTTGGCAATGTTTATTATGCCAATTATGTGTTGTGGCAAGGGCGTTGCCGTGAGATGTTTCTGCGTGATCATACGCCAGAGTTGGTGCATGCCCTCGCCAATGAGCTAGCGCTGGTCACCACCTCGGTCAGTTGCGAGTATCACTCTGAGCTGTTTGCCTTTGATGATGTGGTGATCGAAATGCGGCTCAAGGAACTGCTGCAAAATCGGGCCTTGATGAGCTTTCGTTATTTTCGCCAAAATGCTGATAGCCGCACGCTGGTGGCCCAGGGCGAACAGGGCATTGCCTGTATGCGACGGACAGGCGATCAACTCCAGCCTGAGCCATTTCCAGCAACCTTACGTGCGGCGCTGCAACGCTATTATCAATAAAAAGGAGGAAGATCGCATGCATCAACCAACAACCATGACCAACAACCGTGGAAATTTCAGTTTCAGCCGCCTGATGGAATTGCTCAACGGACGTTGGCACAAACGCGCTAGCTACGCCTTTTTGGTGATTGTGGCCGCTCACTGGGCCGAACACCTCAGCCAAGCCTTTCAAGTCTATTCGCTCAATTGGAAACTTTCCGAGGCCAATGGCGTGCTTGGGATGTTCTTTCCATGGCTGATTAGCTCGGAATGGCTGCATTACAGCTATGCGATCGTGATGTTGGTAGGCTTGATTATGTTGCGGCCAGCCTTCCAAGGGCGCTCACGCATTTGGTGGAATATTGCTTTGGGCCTGCAAGTTTGGCATCATTTTGAGCATTTTCTATTGCTGTTGCAAGCCTTGCTGGGCACAACCTTCTTTGGCGCAGCCACTCGCACCAGCATCTTGCAACTGTTCTATGCCCGCATGGAGCTACACCTGTTCTACAATATTGTGGTGTTTTTACCGATGATGGTTGCCATGTTCTATCATGTGTTGCCGCCGATTGGCGAAAAAACCACCCCAACCTGTAGCTGTGCTTGGCATCAAAAGCCAGCGGTTTAAGCACCAGGCCAGCTCATCAAAACCAGTTGGTGGGCTGGCCCAGACCAGATAACAGGACTAATGTATCAGCTAATTTTAATTGACGCTGCTTGGGGGGCGTGCTACCATACGGCTGGCAAACGATGTAGATGAGAGTTTTGGAATTAACTATGCAGCGTTCTTTGATCCTTGGTTTATTAATAATGATGCTTGGCGGCGCAATGCTGCCCTTCGTGGTGCACGCCAGCCCGCAGCAACCGCAACCCACTCAGCAGCCAACCCACGGGCTATCATCGCTTGATGGTGGGGTGCAAGGGTTTTTACAACGCCAAAACAGTAGCCTTGCCAAGGTTAATATCGATGGTCAGCCAGCCGGCCAGATCATCGAGGGCATGGCGGCCTATTACAATATCGAGGCGCGGATTGTATTGGCCTTGTTGGAAACCACCTCGCAACTGATTAGCAACCCAACGTTGCCAACCACCGCCACCGAACAGCCATTTTTAGCTGGCCCCAAAGGCTTTTTGAGCCAAATCGATTGGGCCGCCAAGGAGATTCGGGTTGGGCTTGGTCCCTACGATAGTGCCTTGCTGCTTAATTTCAGCGATGGCACCCAACAAAAACTCAATCCCAACGATGATCCGCATGCGCTAACGGTCAAGCGCTTTTTAGCATTCGAGCGTGATCAAGCGACGTGGCAACAATTGGTTAGCCGTTATAGCAAGGTTTACCACGAACTCTTTCAAAATGAGCCAGTCGTCGCGCCCAGCACGCCGCCAGTTAGCACAGGCTTTTTGAGCATTCCATGGGAGCAGGGTGCTCGGATGGTGCATTCATCACATTTTGATCATACCTATCCCATGGTTGATAGCGGCGGCGATGGCAACGATGTGATGATCAATTATCAAGGCAAAAGTGGGCTTTCCTACAACAGCCACGATGGCCATGATTATTATTTTCCTGATTTGCCCTATGGTACGCCAATTGTCGCCGCCGCGCCTGGCTGGGCCTATGCTCGCACAACCCGCGGCTTGGGCGTGCTGATTCAACATGCTGGCGAGGCCGCTGGCTATGAAACGGTCTATTGGCATCTCGATGATTTTGCCCCAAGCTTCAAGGGCTTTATCGATGCCGCCAAACCACGTTGGGTCGAACGCGGCGAATTGCTTGGCTGGAGTGGCGCAACTGGCTTTACCACAGGCGCTCCTCACTTGCATTTTGAAGTACGCCACAATGGCAATCAAGTTGATCCCTATGGCTGGTATGGCCCTGGCGCTGACCCTTGTACCAATTATGTCAAATGTGAAGCCAGTGTTTGGCTTTGGAATGATAGCGTGCCATGGAGCCGACCTGATGGCCCAGCCCCGACCGATACCACGCCACCCAGCGCCTTGTTGACAATCAATCCGGCTGAAGATTTGGCCTTGGTCGCCCATTTTGAGCATAACCCATTGCCTGCGGTCGGCTCAATGGCCGCCAGCGATCAACTCAGCTATAGCAGTGGCAAATTTGGCCAAGCAGTCAAGGTTGGTGATGGCGCATTGACCTATCCAGCTAGCCCAACACTTACCCTTGATCAAGGCACGTTGGCTTTGTGGGTAAATGTACCCAAAACATGGCCTAGCTCGCGCACAGGTCGCCATTATTTGCTGGCCGCCTCGCAAAACCCGGTCGATCCCGATAAAATCTATCGCAATACCTTGGCGTTGCGCCACGAACAAACTCAACAAGCAATCTGGACGTTCTGGACGGTTGATCAAGCAGGTCAAGAGCATAGTTTGAGCGTGCCCGATACGCTCAGCGCTGGCTGGCATCATTTTGCCATCAGTTGGGACCAAGCAACTGGCAATAAGCGTTTGTTAATCGATGGGATGTTGGTCAACGAGGCGAGCAACGTTAGTTTGCCCAGCGAAGTTGGCGAAGATTTAAATGTCGGACGCTGGACAATCGGCGCTGGAATCAGCAATATCGCCATCGACGAATTGCTGAGCTATAAACGCCAATTAGCGGCTGATGAAATTTATCGGCTGGCCACCAGCGAGCAAGCCCTCGCGGCCAGCAGCACCAGCACCGATCAACGTGATCTGTTAATCTTAACGCCAGCACTTGATAATGGTGGTGGCGTGGTCAAAGCTCAGCTTGGCATCAACGGTATTTACGCTGCGCCGATGACCTATTATCGTGCTTATCGCTGGACGTTACCCAACGTTGAAGGGAGCTACACCATCAGCGTGCGGTTGACTGATCGTATGGGCAACACCACCACCCTCAGCCAAACGATCAGCATTGATCATCCGCCGCAAGCCAGTGTCAATATTCGCGATATCAATGATTTGGGTGCAACTTTGGTGCTTTCGGCGACCGATGCCAACCAACCATTGGCGATGGCCTTGAGTGCCTACCCCAGCCCTAGTTTCAAGCAATGGGAGCCGTTCAGCGTTGAGCGCCAATGGCAGTGGAATCCAATCACCGCGCGGCGAGTCTATGTTTGGTTCCGCGATGCCAACGGCAACGAGCGCGGCCCGATTGTGGCTGGCCCCGAACTCTTCCGCGCCTATCTGCCCCGAATTGAAAGATAAGGCTCTAGGCTATGGGCTTTTGGCTTTCGGAGACATGTTGGTATTCCAAAAAATCTCCGCTAGCCCTAGAGTCTATAGCCTATAGCCCCACTTCGTGCCCTTCGTGTCCTTCGTGGATAAAAAAACTCACTGTGCCACTACGAATATTCCGATCTCAATTCTGCCTTTTGATTTTTGACTTCTGACTTGGCTCTATGTTCTATGCTCTTACTAATCCTTATATGGATCAAACTCATTTTCACCAGCCATCGCTACACCTAGCGGCTGCAAGGTATGCACAATCTTGATTGTATTGGCGTGATGATTGAGCACCTCAGGCAAGCGTTTGTAGCAATGTGGCGATTCATCGGTGCCTGCGCCGCGTAATTCAACCCCTTGCTGATGAATCCATTCATTCATCATGTCGCGCGAAATTTTGCCAGGTGCAATCACTTTGCCCGTGCGATAATTGATTTTGCCGCGAGCAGCGGTACGGCTCATCACCCGACCAGCACCATGCACGGTTGAATGCAAAGCAGTTTGGGCTTCGGGCGAATCAACGCCTTCCAAAATGACCGAAATATCGCCCATTGAGCCGCCAACAAAGCCGCGCTGACCAGGAAAGGCGGGCGTTGCGCCCTTGCGTACGACCCACAAATCCACGCCGTTATGGGTTTCGCGCCAGGCAAAATTATGGTGGTTATGCACTTCTTCAAGGATAGTTGCACCTAAAATGCGGGCTACCTCAGCACACACCCAATCGCGGCCAGCGTAGGCATAGCGCCCAGCCAAGGCCATACAGGTTAAATATTGCTCGCCCAAATCTGAGGCAGTTGGCAAAATTAACGGCGCAACATCCATGCCATCTTTGGCTCCGCCCGCCTCTAAAAAGTAGGTTGCGGTTTTATGGCCCAAACCACGCGAGCCAAAGTGCACACCAATCCACGTCCGATCAAGCTCATCGGCGAATAAATCAACATAATGATTGCCCGAGCCAATTGTGCCAAGCTGATTACGGGCAGTTTGTTTCAAGCTTTTGACCGCTGGAATTTGCCAAGCTGGGTCATCAAACAAGTCGTGATCAACGCTTTGGCGGTTGTTCAGGCCAACCCCAAACGACAACGAACGCCAGATGTCGTCCATGATCGGTTTGATTTTAGCGCGAACTTCGCTGGCTGGCAGATCGAGCAAGACGGCTTTGTTGCCGCAAGCGATATCGTAGCCAACGCCGGAAGGGCTAATTGCATCACGATAAGCGACTACACCGCCAATTGGCACCGCATAACCCTTGTGATGATCCGCCATCAACGCCACTGCATCGGCCTCAAGCGCACAGGTTTTAATCTGGCTCAAGGCTCCTTGATCGATTGGATCGCCCCAGATTGGAATGTTCTCAACGTACTGCACGAATCTGCTCTCCTATCGCTTAAAACAAAATTGGGCTATAGCATAGCATAGCCCAGTTTAATATTCGCTCGTTCGTAGGGATGATTATTTTAGGCGGCAACGATAAAGCGCAATTCAGTTTGCCATGGATCGTGCACAACCAGCCCATCGGCTTGCTCTTGAACCGCAACTTCAGCCACTTGCAAGCGCTGCCGCACAATGTCAAGTGCCGCTTGGTTGGGCATAATAATTTCAAAATAGCCTAAACCTGCGGCATCGTTGGGTTGCTGTGGGCCGTTTTGGCTTTGCCACACATTCAAGCCGAGGTGGTGATGATAGCCACCTGCGCTAACAAATAGTGCCCCTGGATAGTGCGCCACAATATCAAAGCCCAACACGCCATGATAAAATTCTTCAGCTTGGCGCAAATTGCCCACTTGTAAATGCATATGACCGATCTTCGTTCCATCAGGAATGCCTGCCCAAGCGGGTGCAGTCGGAGTTATTTCGGCCAAAACTCCATACAGATCAAGCGATTCGGTGACCATATGCACTTCGCCATTCGCTCCCCAGCGCCATTCGTTACGTGGTCGATCACGGTAAATTTCTAAGCCATTGCCATCGGGATCATCGAGATACAAGGCTTCGCTGACCGCATGATCCGAAGCGCCAAAGCGGTAGCGTACCGCCAACAAACGCTGCAACACATAGGCCAAATCGAGGCGGGTTGGCAAAAGAATTGCGGCGTGATACAAGCCAGTGGTATGGCTGGGGTGGCGTTTCAAGCCAGCTTCAACATCCAAACGTAGCACAACCTGATTGGGCGAACCCAACAAAATCGTTGAGTCAGTTTGTTCTAAAACCTGAAAACCGAGCAAATCGCGGTAAAACACTAATGAGCGGCCAGCATCAGCGACACGCAGGGTAGTTACGCCGAGCGTCGTAGCGGCATCGATGGATTGTGGCGTAATCGTGCGAAATGTAGCCATAAAAATAAAGTCCTTTCGAGCAATCAGTACAGCGTTGTTACTGTCAAGCTGTACCCATTCTACGCCCGATTTGTCCTTAATGTTGTCCCCTGATTTATCCTTGTTTGCGTCACAATTCGGCTTGATGGGCTTGATTTGGCTCGATCGGCTGAATCAGCACCAAGCCTTGTTCATCAATGTTAACCTTGATCGGGAGTTGTGGTGGCGGTATCGTCTGCCATTGAAGATAGCGCCCGAGCAGCCACAAGGTTGCTGCGCCAACAACCAAAGCCAAAACAACCATGCCGCCGCCTAAAAAATAATTGAAACAGAGCCAGAGCATGGTTACGCGCACCACCCCAATCGCAAAGCATAGCCAAGCCGTTCGCGCCACCATCTTTTGGCGAGCAAAGATCCAGCCCAATGGGGCATAAACCAGCAAGAGTTGCATCGGCCAGTGATAGGCGAGCACAATCGAGCCAGCCGCGAAATCGCTGCCAACTAAACTCAAAAGATAGCCGTAATCCCACCAGAGCATACAAGGAATGAGGTAGAGCAGGCTGACAAATGGCTCGATCAGGTTGAGCAACACTGGTCGCAACGTTCGGCGCAAATCAGGGCGTTGGCGATATAGGGCAATTGCCTGCTTCAACAACAGGCCAGCATAGCCAGTCAGCCCAAATATACTAATCAATAAGCCAATTAATGCTCCAGAATCCATACGCGTTACTCATTTAATAGATAGCGCAATCATTCTATTCCATGATTGTCGAAATTTGGCTTGTTTCTGGATTGGCTGATCCAATCGCCAGTTGTTGGTTGTGAATGGTTACCGCTTGGCTTGGGTGTTGCAAAATGGTTTTGGCATGGCGATACATAGTGCGATAGGTATAGATGCTCAGGCCAAATGAGCCAATTAAAATTGGGAAATAGGCAGGCTCTTGTGCCATAATGAGCGCAATATAGACACCATAGATGCGTAATAATCCATATTTTAAGCTTAATCGAGCCGTTTGGCGCGTGATAGAAGCGCTATTCACCAAGCCAATAATAGGGATAATAATTAAACAAACAAGCATCGGCCAATAAAGGGTTAAGCATTGGATCAGCGTTTCAAGCGTATCTTGGCTCGGCATTCCCCATAAAAATTCCCATTGCCAAAATGTATTAGCGATAGCCCAAAATGATCGATAAACATCATAATCTTTACCCAATACGACTCCAACCATCCAAGTAGTTGTAATAATTGGTTCAATCAAATTGATATTGATCAACCACCAAGAACCCTTTGCGTGACTTCTAGGCATCTTTTGGATTCGCCCAAGCAAACTGAGCAACCATAGATTCAGCATAATGATTAGCATTCCAATGCCAATCATTATCATAAATACTATGCCCAATCCACCAACACTTACCGATAGTAAACTCATAGCCATGTCTCCATAAATAATAAAAAGCTTTATTTCATGGTGACATGGCTAAATGGCCAACAAGTGGCGCTTGATCGGGGAAATTGTTCTTTAAATGGATGTAAATTGGATTTAGCACAATAAAAAACCACCGCTGCAAGCAGAAGTGGTTGGGTTTGGTGTCAGCATACATTAATGCTCAAATATGTTGTTCAAAAGCAGACCAGTATAGCTAATTAGCCCAAAAATCCCTGTAAACAAACCTAGATAGTGCATCGGGTTTACTCAATCGATGGAACAATCGCTTGAATCGCAAGGCCATGCTGATCGAACACAACGGCAAGTGACGATTGAGCCATTAATGATTTGTAATAGCTATTAATCAAGCGAAATGACCAAATGCTCAAGCCAGTTGCAATCAAAATCATCGTGCCAATCATAATGAAATTGAAGCACAACCAGACCACGACTAAGCGCATTGCTCCCGTCCAGAGGCTACGGATGGCGGTTGCCCGCACTTGCGCTTGAGTCATAAATAATAAGGCGATTACTGGAATTCCAATCAGCAACAGGGCCATTGGCCAGTAATAGATAAAAAAGCTTGAGGTTGCTGCCAAAGGCTGCTCAACTGAACCAATCAGCGACTCAAAATCAAAGAATATTAATTGAATCAGCAGCCAAATTCCCATAATAAATGGTTCGGCTAGATTAACTAAAAGTAGCCAAGCTGAAGTGCGCAAATCTGAGCGCTGTTGCGCTAATTGCACCACCCGATTAAAAATAATGCCAACATGAATATAGAAGCCCAAAACACATAAACCCAGCACAAGTAAAATCATAATGCTCATTGCCTGCTCCTTGTGATGATTGCAAACTCTAATCTTGCTCAATTAGTTTAATCATCTTAGCAGGCTAGCTTATGTTAAATCAATACCTCTTATGGTCTAGTCGAAGGATCAATCTGCATTTAACTGCTTGACCATGACACAACAAAAAACCACCCCTGCGAACAGAAGTGGTTTGGGTTTGGTGGGCGGTACTGGACTCGAACCAGTGACCTCGTCGGTGTGAACGACGCGCTCTAACCAACTGAGCTAACAGCCCATTGCCTTCAAGGCACTGCCGAGTATAGCATAGCCCTTGGCTTTGCGCAAATTGTGGATTGGGAGTTGGTTGTTGGGGATCGGGGATCGGGAGTTTTGATCCACGAAGGACGAAACCGCGAAGAACGCGAAGAGCGCGAAAGGAGTAGGCTATGGGCTTTTGGCGCTAGGCTCTTGGTTGAACCGCCCCAAATTGTTCCGATAGCCTAGAGCCTTTGCCTTTTGCCTTATGTTCTATGCTCTATGTTCTATGTTCTATGCTCTTTGCTCTATGCTCTTCCTCGTGGTCTGCAATTTGCTCAAATAAATCTAGCGATTGTGGTTTATTAGAAGGAATTGTGACGATGCTGAAACCAATTTTTGGGATAGCACGGGTGCTGATTGCTGCGCAAGTTGGCTCGTATCTTGGCGATACACCGAAGCATGGCGCTGGTACGCCCAAGGGTTTGGCGCTTGGCCCAGTTAATGTAACGCTCTCGAATGTGGCTCCAGCAGCGGTTGTAGGCCTGCTCTGTGGCAATTCGATTATCTATTCGTTGCTGACGAGCTATGCCTTGAGCAGCATTATTGGCGATAAATTTGAGGAAAAACTGCTAAGCCAGATTGGGCAATAAAAGGATGCGCCCAAGCCTTAAAACTTGGGCGCAAATTAAGTTACTTAGTTTGGGGTGCTTCGACAGCCAAGACATAGCCAGTGCCACGCACGGTCAAAATATAACGTGGATTTGATGGATCTGGCTCGATCTTTTGGCGCAAGTGGTAGATATGCGGTTTGAGCAATTCGGCGGCTTCGCTACTTTCGGCCTCGTAGCCTTGCGCACACCGTAACAAATTAGCGTAGCTCATCACTAAGCCAGCTTGCTGGGCCAAACAACTCAACAAACGAAATTCGGTTGGCGTAAGATTCAGGGTTTGGTCGCCAAGCCGCGCCATTTGTCGCCATAAGCCAATTTCTAGCTCACCGACGCGAATCCATTGATCGCCAGCTGGTTGCTGGGTTGGGGTTTCGGTTGGCTCTTGTTGCTTGCCACCAAGCTCGCTAACCACCGTTTGTAGCGTATTCATGAGGCTTTTTTTATGCCGTTGATCGGCTTGCGCCTCAAGCGCACTCTTGACCCGCGCCAACACATCTTGCGGGCTAGAAGTTTTGAGCATATAGTCGAACACACCCAAATGAATGCCTTCGATCGCGCTATCGAGCGAACCATGGCCAGTCAAGATTAAAATTGCTGCATCGGGGTAGCGTTCGCGTACCCGTTGCGCCACGGTAATGCCATCAACGCCAGGCAAGCGTAAATCCAAAAGAAACAAATCGAAAGGCCGTTGGGCAATGCGGTCGAGTGCTTCCTCGCCGCTATCGGCAGTTTGCACATCGTAGCCACGTCGCCGCAGCAAATCGCCAAGGGTGGCACGAATCGGAAATTCGTCGTCAACCAATAAAATCGAAGCTTGACTCATCGAAGGATACTCCTAGCTAGGTTGGTAGGGTAGCACAACACGGAAGGTCGAGCCAACCCCAACGGTGCTGTCAACCTCGATTTGGCCACCATGCTGGGTCACAATATGGGCACTAATCGGCAAACCAAGACCGGTTCCATTGGGTTTGTTGGTAAAAAATGGCTCAAACAGGTGCGCCCGAATATCATCAGGAATGCCTGTTCCCGTATCGCAAATTTCTATTGTAACAAAGCTTGTGGCAGCTTCGGTTGTGACAGTTAATGTACCGCCGTTGGTCATCGCATCCAAACCATTCAAGACCAAATTTAAAAAGACTTGGCGTAGTTGGTCGGCATTGCAAACCACCGCTGGCAAATGGATATCAGGCGTAAATGTGATCATGGTGTTGTTATGGCGGGCGTGCAAGCCAGCCAGCGCCAAGGTTTCTTCAATCACGGCATTGAGATCGGTGGGAGCCATCTCGCCACGCATCGGGCGGTAAAAATCGCGCATGCGTTCGATAATTCCGGCGATGCGGGTCAATTGATCGCGGGCTAATTGCATCACGGTTGATTCGCGCACTTCTTCGGGCAAATCTTCTTCGAGCAGTAGCAAGGCATTGCGGGCCGCATACAGCGGATTGTTAATTTCGTGGGCAATCGAGGCTGAAAGCTGGCCGACTGCTGCTAAGCGTGCGCCTTGCAACAAGGCCGCTTCGGCGGCACTGACCCGCTGGGTTAAGCGATGTTCATGCTCTTTGGCAAGTTTCTTTTGCTCGGTCACATCGCGTACCACCGCAATAATTAACAATTGATCAGCGGTTTTCAATGGACTAAGACTAATTTCGGTGTAAAACTCAGTGCCATCACTGCGCCGCGCCAACAAATCTGCGCCGATGCCCATTGGGCGGGTACGTGGTTCACGGGTGTAATTGCTACGATAAGCCACATGCACGCCGCGCACGCGCTCAGGAATCAACAATTCGATTGGTTGACCAACCATTGATTCACGATCATAACCAAAAATAGCCTCGGCTTGGGCATTGACCACACTAATAATGCCGTGGGCATTAACAATGACCACGCCATCAGGAGCCGCCTCTAACAAACTTTGAAAAAGTGGTTCGGCTGGTTGGGTTGCCAATTGATGCCGTAATAACTCAACTTCACGTTTAAGGCTGGCGTTTTCTGTTTCAAGCTGTTCACGACTCAGCATACCAAAACTCCCTTGAATGATTGGCAATCATAGCATATTTGAAGGCGAGGGGCAGGGGCTGAGGTTGATCCACGAAGGATACGAAGCGCACGAAGGACGAGGGGTCAGGTATCAGAGGTCAGGTATCAGTTAATACATCGTATTTCAAGCTGCTGACCCCTAGCCCCTGAGCCCTGATCCCTCAGATCCTCTGCGTTAAGTGCTAGTTCTCATTTCATCCCTCATAATTCATCCTTCATCCTTACTTCATGGCCTAAATTATGCTAAACTAGCAGGCTCGCTCATATGTGTCTGAGTAGCCAAAAGCGCCTATGTTATAATGCAGTACATTCATATGCCGAGGAGGATGTGTGAGCCGCTTCAGCGATGTCACCAACATTTGGTCAACCATAAAAGAAATTGATGTGCGCGATATTCGCGATCAGGCCGATTTGCCCTGCCGAATTGCGCTACTTGGCCATGCGACCTTCGGGCGCGATTTGATTATGCGCTTGTTGACGCTTGGCGCTCAACGCTTTCCAGCCCGTACTCCGCAAGTCAGCATTATCGACTTACCCTTGGGCCGCGAACAGGCTACCGATCTCAACCGCGTCGATTTGATTGTACTCACGCTCGATGCGAACCAAGCCTTGAGTTACGATGAGTTTCTGGCCTACGAAAAATTGGCGATTTTGCCAGTGCCACTGTTGATCGCTGTTTGGGGTACGAATCTCCCCAAAAGCTCTGAAAGCACCCACCAAGCCGATCTGCAAGCCTCGCCAGCAGTATTGCTCGACCCACAAGCCGAGCCAGCGACCCAGCGCAAAATGCTGGCCAAAGCGGTGATTGAACTCGTACCAGAAGCTTTGCATATTGCGGCTGCTCGGCGCTACCCAGGTTTGCGCAGCGAAGTTACCAACAATTTGATTAGCAGCGTTTCGCTGAGCAATGCGACCTTTGCCTTTACTTCAGGCATTCCCGAGATGATTCCTGTTTTGAATTTGCCATTAAATGCCGCCGATATGCTCGTGTTGACCAAGAATCAGGCGCTATTGGCCTATCGCGTGGCCTTGGCCATGGGTGCTGAAGGCGATTTTAGCGCCATGATTCGTGAATTGCTGCCCGTGGTTGGCGGTGGTTTCCTCTGGCGACAACTGGCACGCCAATTGGTCGGTTTGATTCCAGGCATTGGTTTATTGCCCAAAGTTGCAGTGGCCTATGCAGGCACGTTTGTGACTGGAATTGCGGCCTGGCGCTGGTATGAACGTGGCGAGTTGGTCAGCAAAGCCGAATTACAAAGCCTCGTCAAAGCAGCCTTAGAAGAAGGCCGACAACGGGCCAAGGCGCTAATTGGTAATCGTAAGGCTGACGATGATCCCACTGCATCAGCCAAACCCAGTTTGCGCCAAAGGATCGGCGCAGTGCTGAACCCCAAAAACTGGTTCAAGGCGCTGCGTGCCCGCTTGCGACGCAAACCTAAATCGATCCAAAAAACAACTGAGCCAACCGATCATTCCAACTCTGCTGCTTAACCATTGAGGATTATTATTCGTGGAAACCTTTGTCATTGAGGGCGGTCATCGCCTGAATGGGACGATTACGCCTGCTGGAAACAAAAACGCCGCCTTGCCGTTGTTAGCGGCCTGCTTGCTCAGCGACCAACCAATTATTCTGCGCAATATGCCCGATATTGCCGATGTACGAGTCAAGGTACAGTTATTGCAGTCATTGGGCATCGAATGTAGCTGGCTCGAAGAGAATGTGCTGCGGGTTCACGCCGCCACTATCAATACCTCAGAGCCAGATACTGCGCTTGCACGGCGAATTCGGACCTCGATTTTGCTCGCAGGGCCGTTGTTGGTGCGCACTGGTCGGGCAGTTTTAGCGCGGCCAGGCGGCGATTCGATTGGCCATCGGCGTTTGGATACGCACTTTTTGGCCTTAACTGCCTTGGGTGCTGAAGTTGAAGTGACCAAACAAGCCTATGAACTCAAAGCCGATGGCTTGGTTGGCACGGATATTTTCCTTGATGAAATGAGCGTAACTGGCACTGAACAGGCGATCATGGCGGCTGTGTTGGCTTCTGGCACGACCACAATTGTCAACGCCGCTTCTGAGCCACATGTCCAAGATCTGTGTCGTTGTTTGTTTGCCATGGGCGCTAAAATTACGGGTATCGGCACCAATAGCTTGCAGATTCAAGGGGTTTCGCGGCTGAATGGTACTGAATATACGCTCGGCCCCGATTTTATGGAGGTTGGTTCGTTCATCGGCTTGGCAGCAGTGACGGGTAGTAACATTCGCATCGCCAACGCTCGCCCCGAAGAACACCGCATGACGCGGATTATGTTTGGGCGGTTGGGTGTGACTTGGCAAGACGAAGGCCCAGATATTGTGATTCCTGCTGAGCAAGAGCTACGGGTGCGCGACGATTTGCACGGGGTTGTGCCCAAAATCGACGACATGCCATGGCCTGGCTTCCCACCAGACCTGATGAGCATTGCCTTGGTGATTGCGACCCAAGCTCAAGGTACGGTCTTGATCCACGAAAAGATGTTTGATGGACGCTTATTCTTTGTTGATAAATTACTGAGCATGGGTGCACGGGTGATTTTGTGCGATCCACATCGGGCGGTAGTGGTTGGCCCAGCTAAACTGTATGGCGAACGCCTGACCAGCCCTGATATTCGCGCTGGCATGGCCTTGGTCATTGCTGCTTTGTGTGCCAAAGGTACGAGTGTTATTTCGAATATTGCCCAAATTGATCGGGGCTACCAACGGATTGAACAACGGCTAGCTGCGCTTGGAGCGCGGATCGAACGCCGTCCTGCTGAATAATGGCCTGTAAGGAGGGTCGGTGTGACCAAAGCTACCGAACAACGACATATTTTAATTGCTGATGACGATCCGGGGATTCGTGGTCTGTTGTGCGAGGTCTTTGATGAAGAGGGCTATCTAACCGAGTCTGCCGAGCATGGCGGCGAAGTTTTAGCCAAAATGACCAAGAAACATTCCTATGATCTGTTGATTATGGATGTGCGCATGCCTGGCCAAGATGGCTTAACTATCCTTGAGCAATTGCGCAAAAATGGCATCACCACCCCAGTGATTATGATGACCGCCCATGGCACTTCATCAACCGCAATTCGGGCGATTCAAATTGGTGCCTACGATTATGTCATCAAGCCGTTTGATGTTGAAGAAGTAACTTTGGTCGTCAAACGCTTGTTTGATCATCAGCAATTGGCCTCAAAAGTGCGCGAACTCGAAGCCAAAAGTTTTGATCCCCGCGACAAAATGATTGGCAATAGCCCAGCCATGCAAGAGATCTACAAGCAAATTGGGCGGGTTGCTCACACCGATGCAACCGTTTTGATTACGGGCGAAACTGGCACCGGCAAGGAAGTTTTGGCCAACCTGATTCACGTGAATTCAGCGCGGCGCAACGGCCCAATGGTTAAAGTCAATTGTGCTGCCTTACCTGAATCGTTGCTCGAAAGTGAATTGTTTGGCCATGAAAAAGGCGCGTTTACTGGGGCGGTCGCTCAGCGCAAGGGTCGCTTTGAATTAGCCCACAAAGGCACAATCTTCCTTGATGAAATTGGCGAAATGACCCTGGCTACCCAGAAAAAGCTGCTGCGTATTTTGCAAGAACGCGAATTTGAGCGGGTTGGCGGCACAACCACCGTGCGGGTTGATGTGCGAGTTGTCGCAGCCACCAACCGTGATCTTGAAGCCGATGTACGTGCTGGCACCTTCCGCGAAGATTTGTACTATCGCTTGAATGTGATCACGTTGCATTTGCCAGCCTTGCGCCAACGAATTGGCGATATTCCCTTATTGGCTGAATTTTTCTTGGATAAATACCGTTACGCGCCCTCATCGCCACCAGCTCGCATCTCCGAAGAGGCCATGGATCGCCTGAATAACTATGATTGGCCGGGCAATGTGCGCCAACTTGAGCATGAGATCGAGCGAGCGGTGATTTTGGCTCGCGGCAATGTGATCACCAGTGAGCATATGTCGTTGGTTCCATCATCGCGCTCGGCCTTGCAAGTTGATATTGCTGCCCGTTTGCGCGAAAAATCGACGCTCGATGAGCTGCTGGCCGATGTTGAGCGTTTGGCCTTGCAAGAGGCGCTAGTTCAGCACGACGATGATCTCAAGGTCGCTGCCCGCAGCCTTGGGCTGAGCGAAGCCGAGTTTCAAAAGCGCCAAAAGAAGTATAGTTAGTTGTGGGGTTAGGGATCAGGGATCAGAGGTCAGGAAATAGATCTGCGATTACTCGCTGATTTTTAACGCAGAGGCGCAGAGAAAGATGAGGGGTCAGAGGTCAGGGGCCAGATGTCAGGACGTTGATATAAGCAGTCTTGGCGATCTTCGTGTTCTTCGTGGTTAAAAGAACTTCTGACCGCTGACCCCTAGCCCCTGACTCCTAGGTTTACTCGCCCTTAAATTCGGCGGCGCGGCGGGCAATTGCTGCCTGCACACCCTCGCTAAAATCAGCGGTGCGAATCAATTGGCTTTGCGCCCAACCTTCGAGCAACAAGCCCCGATCAACATCAAACATGCCATCAATCACCCGTTTGGCCATGCCAACGGCCAATGGCGCTGCTAAAATCAACTCATCAGCAAACGCTTGTACCACGGTATTTAAATCATCAGCATCAGCCAATTGATTGACAACTCCCCAGCGCTCAGCATCGGTGGCGCTGAAGGTTCGGCCAGTCATAATCAATTCTTTGGCACGACCAACGCCAACCAAGCGGGTTAAGCGAGTTGTACCACCAACATCGGGCACAATGCCCAAGCGAGTTTCAGGCAAGGCCAATTTCGTGCCTTGAGCAGCAATCCGAAAATCGCAGGCTAAGGCGATTTCCAAGCCCAAGCCAAGGCACATGCCATGCAAGGCAGCGATGGTGGGAATTTCCAAACGTTCGATGCGGGTGGTCAAGGCTTGCCAATCATCGGTGATCGTGCGCATTTGGCGTAACCAGTGCTCACCATAGCGATTGGGCAAATCCATCAAATCACCAAGATCGATGCCTGCCGAAAAGACCGAGCCTGCTCCGCTCAACACAACTACCCGCACGCCCGAGGCACTGGCGGCCCGATCGATCGCCGTGCGTAAATCCTTGCCAACTTGCCAACTAATCGCATTGCGTTTTTCGGGCCGATTGAGGGTAATGCGAAAAATCGCGCCAGTTTGTTCAGTTGTGACTAAACCACTCACAGCATGCTCCTTTGCACAAAAAAAGACGCTGCATCGTTGATGCAACGTCGATTGTACCGCTTATGCTTCGGCTGTGGCGTGGCGATTACCGCCGTAAAAGGCAATTTTATCTTTAATATGTTCGTAATTGGGCTTGACGATTGTATAAACCCAGCCGACATCCGCCACTACTCCTACATCGGTCACCAAATCAATCCAGAAGCATGTGCCTTTGTGTGGGCAAACATAGGTGCGTTCAGTCACCCGCAAATTGTGCATATCGACTGCTGCTTGGTCAAAATACCAATTGCCTTCGAGCCGAACAACCGATTGAGTTTCAACCCCTTTGGCCAAGGTCGCATTATCATGTTTCGCTTTAATGCTAATTTCCCGTAACATGGATCGCCCTCCGTTGATAACAGAAAAATCGTACCACGAAAAAGCAGCTAAATCAGGCCCAAGATCGAGCGCAAGGCGAAATCGTGGTATGATTTTGGCAGCTACGACGCGCCATGCATTTCCGGCGCGTTAATCATCTTTAGTGCATACCAACCTAGGATTAGCAATTATGGCAAAGATTATGGTCGCCATGAGTGGCGGCGTGGATAGTTCGCTTACCGCAGTTTTGCTCAAAGAACAAGGTCATGATGTGACAGGCGTAACCATGCACCTGTGGGAAGGCGACGATAATGGGATCATGGAAAGTCAATGTTGCTCGGTCGAAATGACGGCTGGAGCACGGCGCGTTTGTGCTCAATACGACATTCCCTACTATGTATTCAATTATCAAAAAGATTTTCGCAAGCATGTGATCGATTATTTTTTGCGTGAATATTCGAGCGGAGCCACCCCCAATCCCTGCTTGGCCTGCAACCGTGATCTTAAATTTCGGGTGCTGCTCGAACGGGCTGAACTTTTGGGCTTTGATGGCTTGGCTACTGGCCATTTTGTGCAGATTACGGGTGGCGACGAACAACCTTACGATCTGCGACGCGGCATTGATATCAACAAAGATCAATCGTATGTGCTGTATATGCTCAGCCAACGCGAATTGAGCCGTTTGCACTTTCCATTGGGTGGTTTTACCAAGCCTCAAGTGCGCCAAATGGCTCGTGAACGCGGCTTAGTAACCGCCGACAAGCCCGAAAGCATGGATATTTGTTTCATTCCCGATAATAACTATCGGCGCTTTTTGAACGAAGAACGACCTGAAATTATGCAACCAGGCCCGATTGTCAATCGCCATGGCACAGTGCTTGGTCAACATAAAGGCTTGCCGCAATATACGATTGGCCAGCGCAAAGGCTTGGGAATTGCCGCAGGCTCGCCATTATTCGTGATTGAAATCGACACGGTACGTAATTTGCTGATTGTTGGTGACGCAGACGAACTTGAACGCCGCGATTTCGTGATCGATGATGTACGCAGCGTCTATGGCCAGATCGAAGCCGGAATCTATGCGGTGCAAATCCGCGCTCATGGTGAGGCCGTGCCAGCTACCATCACCCCCCGCGAGGATGGCACGCTGCACATTCGCTATGACCAACCACAACGTTCGGTGACTCCAGGCCAAGCTGCCGTGCTCTATCGCGATGATCGAGTCTTTGGTGGTGGTCGGATCAGTACGGAGCGCTATTCGTGAGCGAGCTAGAGCCAGCAGCATTAATTATTGCACTGCTTGCCAGCGTTTACGGAGCTTTGGCGCATCTCTTTTGGGGGCAGCGTTGGCGACATTTGCCACTTTTTTTAGGCACGGCGCTGATTGGCTGCCTGATGAGCTATGCCTTTAATTTGCATTTTATTGGGGCTGGGCCAGTCCCAGCAGGCGTACCATTGGTTGAATCGACGATCGCCGCATGGATTATGTTAATCCTAGCAACCCGACTGCGCGTTTAACCCCTATGAATGCAAAAAAGGCGACAATATTCCTGTGGTGAAAGTGTGGCATATTTCTAGGCAATATGCTATAATCGCCGCGATCAAATCCCTCTTTGTAAAGCATTAAATGTACCTTTCGACGTTTTGATTGGTCGTGTCGGTACGCTGGAGGATTGCTTGAAGAAGTTTGCCATCATCGGGGGCATCGTCCTCCTTATCCTTGGGATTGGTCTTCCGATTTTGTTGATATCGATGGGCTGGCTGAACGAAGCCCGCGATCTTGCGATCATCCTCTTGGCAATTTTCCAACTCTTCTCTGTCACCTTAATGATTATTTTGGTGGGCGTGTTGGTGGTGATGGTCAACGAGTTACGCAACTTGGCCAAGGAAAAAATCTCGCCTAAGGTCGAAGATGTGCTGGAACGGGTCAAAGACATTACCGAAAACGCCAAATCGACGACTACAACTGCCAAGCAAACCGCCTCGTATGTAGCTGAAGGCGTGGTTTCGCCAGTGATCAAGGCTGCCAGCTTGTTGGCAGGGGTCAAAGCGGGAGCCAAGTCGTTGGCGCGACGGCAAGCGCGTGGCACATTGCCCAACGATCGCAACCAAAATAACTAGGCTGCCCTCTTGTCAAACGACAAGGGCTAGTGGTACGATACACAGACCAACCCATCCTCCTATGTGGTGAACGCTATGGCTGAACGGTTTCCGTATGGTGGACAAGCAGTAATGGAAGGCGTGATGATGCGCGGTTTGCACCGGGCTAGTGTCGCTGTCCGTTCACCTTCCGGCCAGATCGTCATTCGCGACCGTGAACTGAATTTGGAGCGGCGGGTCTTTTGGAGTCGGCTACCACTGCTGCGGGGCATTCAGCTCTTGGGTGATGCCTTGGTAATTGGGATGTGGGCCTTGATGTTCTCGGCCAGTGTAACCGACGATCAAGCCGAGCAACCCTTGAGCAAAGGGCAAACAGCGCTGCTGGTAACCACCTCGGTCGGCATATCGATCGCCTTATTTTTCGTTTTGCCCTTGCTGGTGGCTTCGGGAATTGCCAGTTGGGCTAATCTCGGCATCTATAGTCGCGAAACGATTGAAGGCATCACGCGCTTGCTCATTTTTGTTGGCTACTTGGTACTTGTCGGGCGAACCGCCGAAATCCGCCGAGTTTTCGGGTATCATGGCGCTGAACACAAAGCTGTTTCGGCCTACGAAGCTGGTTGTCCATTGACCGTTGAGCATGTTCGACCGTTTACAACCATCCACCCGCGCTGTGGCACAACCTTATTACTGATCGTGGTGGTGCTCAGCATTCCTGTATTTGCATTGCTTGGCACGTTTCCCTTTTGGCTACGTTTGCTAAGTCGAATCATCCTAGTGCCGTTTGTGGCGGCGCTTGCCTACGAGCTTATGCGGCTAACCGCAAGCAAGGCAACCAACCCGATTGTGCGTGGTTTGATGACACCAGCATTGGCGCTGCAACGCTTGACCACCCGCGAACCCGATGATGCCATGCTTGAGGTAGCAATCGCTGCTCTGGCGCGGGTCTTGGCCGCCGATGGTCAAACGGTTGAAAGTCAGCCAATCGCGGTCGATATTCGGCCTGCACTTACGTCCTAACATCGTACATCCAGAGTGAGGGCATCTGTATGGCTCTTGTTGGTAATTTGCGCGACTTTGCACTCGCTGATTTTCTTTATCTGATCGATCGCGGGTACAAAACTGGCAGTTTACAACTGAACCGTCAAAGTGCCGCAGCAACGCTCTACTTTGAAAAGGGAAAACTGCTCTACGCCGCGCAAACGCAAGAACGCGAATCGCTCGGCGAAATGTTGCAGCGCACGGGGAAACTCACGCCGCAACAAGCGCAGCAGGCGGTGCAACTGCAGCAAACTGATGGCAATCAATCGCTTGGAACGGTGCTGATCGATAGCGATATTCTTACGCGCGAAGATCTGCAACGCCATATCCAAACCCACATAGAAGAGACGGTGTACAGTCTGTTTGGCTGGCCCGATGGTGAGTTTTGCTTCAATGCCGGGGTGAAACTCGACCGTGATGATGTCCAATCGCTGGTACCGCTTGGGGTGGAAAACCTCATTATGGAGGGTGTACGCCGCGTCGATGAATGGGGCCGCATCAAGGATCATATTCCCAATACCGATATGATCGCTCGCTTTGTCGATCAGCCACTCGAAAAGGCTAAAAGCATCAACTTAACGCCCGATGAATGGCGGATTTTTGCCCGCATCAATGGCAAAGATTCGATCAAAGAAGTGATCAGTCGGACTGGCTTGAGTGAATTTGATGTGAGCCGCATTGTATACGGCTTCATTTCGGCAGGCTTGGTTGAGGTAACCCGACCTCGCCCTCCTGTCCCAGCGACGGGACGCGCTGGTGCTGGTGCCGCTGCAGGAGCACCAAAACGCAGCCTCGTCTCACGGATCATCAATCGTATTAGGGGAATGTAGAAAGGCGGCGCTGCGCTGGAACACTCCCACACTCCCACCGGCAACCTAGCTCCGTCTTAGGAGGACGTATGCAGACTGTCAAAATGGTTATCAGTGGCGCGGTTAACGCTGGTAAAACACAGTTCATTCGTGCCATTAGTGAAATCGAGGTGGTTTCGACCGAACGGAAGGCCTCCGACGATACCAAGTTGCTCAAAGGCGAAACCACCGTTGCAATGGACTTTGGCCGCATTACCATCAGTGATGATTTGGTGTTGCACTTGTTTGGCACACCCGGCCAAAAACGCTTCGACTTTATGTGGGAAATCTTGTCCGAGGGGATGCTCGGCTTGATTGTGTTGGTCGATAGCACCCGGCCTGAAACGTTCCGTGAAACAAATCGGATTATCGATTTCTTCACTTCGCAACGTGATGCGCCGTATGTCGTCGCCGCCAACAAGCAAGACCACGAGAACGCTTGGGCACCTGATGAGTTGCGGCTCGCCTTGCGGTTGCCAGCCCATGTTAAAATTGTTCCCTGTGTGGCAACCCAAAAGGATTCGGTTAAAAATGTGCTGCTAGAATTGCTCTACGTTATTATGCAGCGCTCAACCGACTAAAGGCGATTCTTCACGCTTCATTGCTCTTTTTCGCCATGCCGTACTCTGTCTCAGGGTGCGGCTTTTCGCCATTGTGGAGCGAGGTTTCAATGCAGCTTAATTTGCCAATTCTCGGCCAATTACAAGGCCGTCGTTCCATCTTGATTGCAGGCATGGGCGGCGGTTTTGATATTTTCTGTGGCTTGCCGATTTTTCTGCAATTACGCCAACTAGGCTTTAATGTGCATTTGGCCAATTTTAGTTTTAGCGATCTTGAGGCCGCTAGCAATCTGCATTATCTTGGTGATACGGTCTATGGTGTGCCAAGTTTGCCGCGTGACCCTGAGTTTGTGCCCAGTCATAGCCCAATTGATGCTACCCAAGTGGCGTTGTTTCAACGCTACAGTCCGTTTATCTATTTTCCTGAGCTGTATTTGGCCGAGTGGTTTCGCCAAACCTATGGCGAGCCATTAACGGTTTGGGCTTTTTTGCGCAGCGGAGTTAAGCCACTCTTGGCCAGTTATCGCCGCTTAGTCCAGCATCTCTCAGTTGATGCCATTATCTTGATTGATGGTGGGGTTGATGCGTTGGTACAAGGCGACGAGGCCGAAATTGGCACCTTGGTTGAAGATTCAATCTCTTTAGCTGCGGTCAATCAGTTGCACGAGGTTCCAACCAAAATTGTGGCTTGCATTGGCTTGGGCGCTGAACGCGATATGCATTATCCCCATATTTTTCAAAATATTGCTAGCTTGGCTGAATCCGAAATTTTGCTCGGCACGTGTAGCCTGATCAAACAAATGCCAGTTTATCAAGCCTACGCTGCGGCGGTGCATTGGACGCAATCGCGAATTTATCAAGACCCCAGTGTGATCAATAGCTCAATTATTTCAGCGGTCGAGGGCTATTTTGGCGATTATCATCTGACCAGCAAAACCGAGGGCAGCAAGCTCGATATCAATCCGCTGATGAGTCTCTATTGGTTTTTTGATTTGGTGGGCTTGGCTGAGCAGCATTTGTTGCTGGAGCCGCTGTTGGAGACTGAACATTTGCGCGAGGTGGTGCAGTGGGTGCATACGCTACGGGCAAATTTGCCAATTCGCCCACGCTTACGCTAAGTGGCTTCCAGCTTTCTGGCCTTCGTGGAGCATAATGTGGCTATAGGCTATGGACTATCGGGGATTGATTGGAACCTTCAATAGCCAACAGCCCATAGCCTATAGCCAATTTTCCTTCGCGCTCTTCGTGATCTTCGCGGTTCCAGTACTCAAGGAATACTGCTTATTGTTTCTCGGCTCGTTTGGCAGCTTCCCAGAGCGTGTCGGCTTCGCTTAAGCTGAGTTGGCTAAGTTGGCGGCCTTGGGCTTGGGCGGCTTGCTCAACGGTCACGAAACGGCGGCGGAATTTGGCAATCGTGCCGCGTAAGGCACTTTCTGAATCAATTTTGAGCCAACGAGCAAGATTGGTTAGGGCAAAAAGCACATCGCCAAACTCGGCGGCTTGTTCTTCAGGGTTAGTGGCGACTTGCAATTCAGCGATTTCTTCATGAACTTTGGCCCAAACTCCGCTGACATCAGGCCAATCGAAGCCAACCTTGGCGGCTTTCTTGCCAATTAGTTGGGCAGTTGCAAGCGGCGGTAGGGTTTTGGCAATGCCATCAAGTGCACTGTTGCGTTGGCTGCCTTTTTCCTGATGCTCGGTTGCCTTAATTGCATCCCAGTTGCGCAACACTTCGTCGGCATCGCTGACCTCGGTTGTGCCGAAAATATGTGGGTGACGACGAATCAGTTTGCTGTTGATTGCTGTATAGACCTGATCGAGATTGAAGCGGCCTGCTTGGCGACCAAACTCGGCATGAAAGACGATTTGCAATAATAAATCGCCCAATTCTTCTTTTAAATTTGGCCAATCTTCGGCATCAAGGGCTTCCAGCGTTTCATGGGTTTCTTCGAGCAAAAATTCGCGTAAGCTGGCATGGGTTTGTTTGCGATCCCATGGGCAGCCATGTGGCCCCGCCAAACGCGCCATAATCCATTCTAAAGTGCTTGGGCTTGCCACATCGGTTTCGATGCTAAGTGCTGGCAGATACCAGGCTTGAGCCGTGCTGGCAGTGGCGAGGGTTTGTTGGCTCAGGCTAATTTCATTTAAGCTATGCACGGGATGTTCGGCAGGGTAGCGCCGCAATAAACTGGCGCGAACCGCTGCTAGCTTGCTTGTATCGATTTCAGTGATGATCAAGGCTTGGGTAGCTTGAAATGGTAATGGGCTGACGAAGCTTGGGTATTCAGCGATGCCTTGTAATTCGCACCAAGCTCGATCAGCGTCCTCGGCAGGAACTGGAATTGGGGCTAGTAATTTGTGGGCGGGCACAACTTGAAAGCCTTGGCTCAAATCAAGTGGCAATTGGGTGAGAAGTTGGCTCAACATGCTTGCTCCTAAAATAAAGAGCGACAGGATGAGCGATGCATCCTGTCGTAACGCCCATTGGCATTGCTCTGATTATTGATCTTGGAAAACGGTGACTGATTCAGGGAAGGGCACTTCCTCGGCTCGCACGTAATTTTTGATCAAATCGTTTTTGCGATATTCTTCGACTTTGGCTTGCACATAGGCAGTGCCTTCGGGAGAAGTCATAAGTTCTTCGAACGAGTTAAAACCAATCGCGTTGCGGCTTTCGGTAATTTTGATAATGTGATAGCCAAATTCGGTTTTGACAGGCTCGCTCAATTGGCCGATTTCCAGCGTGTTGAGTGCGGTGGCAAATTCAGGGACGAAGCCGGCAAATTGCTCTTTAGTATACCATCCAAGGTCGCCGCCATTTGCGCCACTGCCGGTATCTTCAGAATATTGTTGGGCTAAGGCCGAGAAATCTTCGCCCGCTTTCAATTGGGTCAAGAGTTGGTTGACACGATCAAAAGCTACTGATTCACTGACGGTTTGGGTTGAAACCAAAATATGAAACAGATGAAATTGTGGTGTTTCGCTTGGCACTTGCAGCGTTTTGGCATAGCTTTCGAAGGTTAAAATTTGGGCAACATAGGCACGCATATTTTCAACCGAGCCAAAACGATTTTTTTTGGCAAAGGCTTCATAATCGGCAAAGGTTGGTTTTTCTTCATCGGCAAAGGCTGGGTTTTCTTGTTCCAAGGCCCGATCGATCATCATCGTGGTTTGTTCTGCGGTCACGCTATCGATGCCTGCGCCAAGTTTGGCACTTTCTTCCAGCAGCACTTTTTGCAAAATCATTTGATCTAAAAGTTGTTGACGGGTGGTATTGGCATCAAGGCCGCCACCATTATTGTTGATATTATTAGAATTTTGATCTAAAAAGGTTGTAAATTCTGCTTCGGTGATCGAGGAATTGCCAACCTCAACCAAGACTTTGGATTGGCTGGTGGTAATTTCACTACCACAGCCTGCTAGGATTGCGATTACCAAACAGAGCAGCAACCACTGGGCGTGTCGTCGCATGAGCGAAAGTCCTCCACATTCTTGAAATGCTAAATTATATATCTCATTGATACCGCAGCCATGGCCGCTTGTCAAACGCTAAGCGAGACAGTCGTAGTTCGACTGCCTCGCTTAAGCTGGTTAACTGGTTGATTTAGGCGTATTCTGGTTGGCCTGGTACTGGGAAGGCCGCGCACAATTCACGAACTTCGCCAGCAATTTTGGCTTGCAGGCTCTTGTTGCCCAATTCACGCACGATTTGGCCGACCCAAACCGCAATTTGGCGCATTTCGTTTGGCCCAAAGCCCCGAGTCGTCGCAGCAGGCGTACCAAAGCGCAAGCCGCTGGCTGTCATTGGTGGCTTGGGATCGAAGGGAATGGCGTTTTTGTTGACGGTGATGCCAGCGTGGTCAAGGGCTTTTTCTGCGTCTTTGCCTGTGGCATTCACTGGAGTCAAATCGACCAGCAATAGGTGATTATCGGTGCCGCCGCTGACGATTCGCAAGCCTTCGTTGGTCAAGGCTTCGGCCAAAACCTTGGCATTTTCGACAACCCGTCGCATATAATCGCGATATTCGGGTTGCAAGGCTTCGCCAAATGCCACGGCCTTTGCTGCGATCACATGCATCAACGGGCCGCCTTGCACACCTGGAAATACGGTTTTATCGATATTTTTGCCATGCTCAGCACTGCACATAATCATGCCGCCACGAGGGCCGCGCAGGGTTTTGTGGGTGGTGGTGGTGACATATTGAGCTACGCCGATGGGCGATGGGTGCAAACCTGCGGCGACAAGGCCTGCAATGTGGGCAATATCGGCCATCAAAATCGCCCCAACATTGTCGGCGATCGTGCGCAGCAAATCGAAATTGATGTTGCGTGGATAGGCACTAGCTCCACAGATAATCATCTTGGGCTGGGTTTTGTGGGCAATCTCGGCAACTTCTTCATAATCGATCTGTTCGGTCTCGCGATCAACGCCATAGCCGTGAATCTCATACGATTTGCCCGAGAAGTTGAGTGGATGGCCGTGAGTTAAGTGGCCGCCATGAGCCAAACTCATGCCCAAGACGCGATCGCCATGCTCAAGCGTGGCCAGTTGCACAGCCATATTGGCTTGCGCTCCCGAGTGGGGTTGCACGTTGACATGTTCAGCACCAAAGAGTTGCTTGGCGCGTTTGATCGCCAAATCTTCGGCGACATCAACAAACTCGCAGCCTCCATAATAGCGTTTACGTGGATAGCCTTCGGCATATTTATTGGTCAACACCGAACCTTGGGCAGCTAATACAGCACTGCTGACATAGTTTTCAGAGGCGATCAACTCAATCCCATGGCGTTGGCGTTCTGCTTCAGAGTCGATAGCTTGCGCCAAATCGGGATCTTGTTGGCGCAATACATCCATTAACGACATGCGTACACTCCTTGTCTACGTGGAAACATCCTTGCAGCCGGTTGGGCGTGGTGCGACGATGTAAAATTGACCCGCTCCCTATGATACACGGTTTGGGCCTTGTGTGTTACGAGCTTGAATCAAATCGGCGACGGTGCTGCGCAGGGTTTGCATCTCGAAGGGCTTGCCGAGCACACTATCGACACCTCGCGCCGCAGCGTAATCAGCATCATGTTGGTAGCCCCAGCCAGTAATTAAAATCGCGATGATATTTGGGCGGCGTTGTCGCGCTTGTTCCAGCACATCCCAGCCGTTCATCCCAGGCATACCCAAATCGGAAATAATCAGATCAAAGGCTTGTTCGTCGATCCAGCGCAAAGCTTCTTCACCAGAGCCAGCCAAGGTCACTTCATGCTGATCGTGGCGCAATACTTTGGCCACGATATTGCGCACCGCTGGCTCATCATCAACCACCAAAATACGCTGAGCCGCAGTTTTAGGCACAATCGCGACGGGGCGGGGTTTTGGCTGGGGGGCATGATGAATTGGTAGCAACACCACGAAGCGAGCGCCATGCGGATATACATCTTCAGTCAATAATTTGCCACGATGGCGTTGGACAATGCTTAATGCCACTGCCAAGCCCATACCTGTGCCCTCGCCAATTGGCTTGGTCGAGAAAAATGGCTCGAAAATGCGGGTGCGATCTTCGGGAGCGATGCCTGGGCCGTTATCGGCAATCGTAAAGTACGACCACTCGCCAGTTGTGCCAGTGCTGATTGTAATTGTGCCGCCTTGGGGCAAGACATCAATCGCATTGACCACCAAATTAACGCAAACTTCGCGTAATTCGGCGGCGCTGCCCTGAACATGGGCGGCAGCTAAATGGGTGCTAATATCGAGCTTAATTCCGCGTTGCTGGGTTTTATCACGCCACGAAGGG
Source organism: Chloroflexota bacterium (assembly GCA_020161265.1). Classification (NCBI taxonomy): domain Bacteria; kingdom Bacillati; phylum Chloroflexota; species Chloroflexota bacterium. The sequence continues at coordinate 103,691 of JAIUOC010000010.1, forward strand.
CGGGTAAATTCGAGCGCAATATTAACCACATCACGCAAATCAACAATATCGTCGTAAATTGTTTCGGAGGCCCGCGCAAACTCTTGAATCCGGCGCACCGTGACCGCACCATCTTTAGCGGCACGTTCGATCACTTGCAGGGCATCACGACGCTCAGCATGCTCTTCGTGAATCAGCAAAAATTGGGCATTGCCCAAAATTGAGGCCAAGAGATTGTTGAAATCATGCGCAACGCCGCTGGCAAGTTGACCCAAAGCTCGTAGTTTCTCCGAATTGATCAACGTTTCGCGAGTGTTTTCTAGCTCATCAAGCACGCTGCGCAACTGGTAATATGATTGCTCGGCATCGGTGCGCAGCAAATGTTCTTGCTCATAACGTCGGGCTGTATGAATTGCTTGAGAAATTTGTTGGGCGATCGAGGCCGCCAGATGGCTTTCCTCAGGATTCCAAACCCGCACATTACCGCGGCTATACATTTGCAACCAACCACTAAACCGGCCATCAACCATCAGTGGTTGGGCAAAGAGTGATGACAAACCTTCGGCGCTAGCTGGATCGCCGCCAATCAGCGAGACGCGCCGAATATCGCTAATATACAAGGGTGTTGGTGGCTTGAAGCGCGAAATCCAATAATTAACCGTATCAGTGTTCATCTCTAGCGAATCGAGATAGCGCTCGGAAAAGCCCGCGTGGGCCACCACCTGCATGGCACTGCCATCATTGTGCCACATCAGCACCGCAGCAGCGGCAACTTTAAACACATCGATTACTTTTTCGACCACATTGCCACATAAAGCATGTAAATTGAGTTCACCGCTGATCGCGCGAATAATTTCTTGTAAGGCTTCTAATTCGCGGCGGCGTTGGCGTTCGGCCTCGTAGAGCTGCATTTGGCGCAAGGCTAAGGCCAATTGATCGGCTACATCGTTGATTAAGCGCAAATCGTCAAGCGTCCAGAGGAAGGGCCGTTGCACTTTATAGACACAAACAAAGCCTAGCCATTGGCCGTTGGCGACCAAGGGAACCCAAGCCAAAGCATGAATATTCAAGGCCAGCAGCCGTTCGCGCAATTCAGGGTCATTGCTATCGTGATATTCGTCGATCGTCAGCGAGCGCTTTTGTTGAAAGGCTTGCAGCATTTCGCTATGCAACAAAGCCTCGGCAGCCGTCAGATGGTCGGGCAGCAGCAAGGTTGTGTAGGTTCCATGGAAGCGCAAGCGTTGCTCTTGCTCGTACAAGGCCACGGTGCAGAAATCGGCGCGTAAACCCAAACCGAGGGTTGCCAACACATCCTGCCAAACCTCGCGCAAATTCATGGTTTGGCGAATATGGCTGACGATGCGGGCAAACAGCACATTGCGTTCATTGGCCACATACATCGAGCGAAACAGCCGATTATGCTCCAAAATATAACCTAAGCGTGCGCCAAACTCTTGCAAGGCCAGCAAATCGTTAGCTTCAAACGGCGTGGCGGGAATTAAATGTAACAAACCAAGATTGGCTTGATTGCCAGGTACATGAATATCGATGCCATGCTGGCCTGCCAGCAACATTTTGGCTGAACTATGGCTTGATTGCTGGCCGATTTGCTCGTAATAACTGGGGCTAAGCGGCTGAATTCCACGCTGAGTTGGCACATGGGCGGCATTAATTTGAGTCAATAAGCCCAAGCCTTGCTCATCGTATAAATATAATGCAGCGCCTTGCAACGGCAAAAAACGCCAAATTAATTCGATAATCTGTTGCGGCTCGGCTAATACATCAAGGTGTTTCAAAATATGCAGATTGATTTTTTCGATGATTTGGGTGCATTGATCTTCGCGATAATGTTGACGATGGCTAGGAAGTGTGCCCAAGGCTAGCGCTAATTGCTGGGCGATCATCTCGATAATTGGCTGTAAGAGGCTTAGTTTATGCTCAGGCTGTGGACTTTGAATATCGATTAAGCCAAGGAATTGACCATTGCGCTGAATTGGCACGCTGAGTTGGCACATTCCATCAGGGGTTGGCGCAGGAGTGATTATACTGCGTTGATGATGCCAAACCGCCGACCAAGCGGCTCCTGCATTGTAGATTAACCGTGGTGGCTGTTGATAGCTTGGGTCTTCTAAAGGGCCAAGGGCGCTGGCAACTGGCACAAAACTATCATGTTGAACGAGGGCGATGGTGACCCGCGGCGTTTGCAAATAGTGGCTGATCAGTGCGCAAATGCGTTGAATCAACAATTCGGCATTATGAAGGCAAAAATGTTCTTGAGCGGTTTTTTTTAACAGCTCAAGTTGCTCATGCCAAATGGTTGACACCGCGTGATCACCATCGTACATAGCGGCTATCCTTTCGTCGAAGGTCTTACCATTGCGGTTTGCGCTTGTTTAAAAATGCGGCTAAGCCAGCTTGGCCCTCGGCGCTGGTACGAGCTTGGGCGATCGCCTCGATGGCGTAGCGTTTGGCAGCACTGCGCTCCATTTCCCAGATCGCTTGAACCAACTTTTTGGCTTGGGCCATGGCTTGCGGGCCGCCGCTGAGCATCCGTTCTACCAAATAGCCAACCGTTTGATCAAGCTCATCTTCGCTGGTAATCGCATGGATCAGGCCAATTTCAAAGGCGCGTTCGGCACTGAAACGCTCGCCCGAAATAAACAAGGCGCGGCTATGGCTGACTCCAATTTTGGGCACGACATATTGGGCAATTACTGCTGGAATCAAGCCTAATTTGACTTCGGTAAAGCCAAATTTCGCTTGCTCAACGGCTACTGCTAAATCGCAACAAGCGACTAAGCCAGCACCACCGCCGAGGGCTGCGCCATTGATCCGCCCGATGACTGGTTGCGGCATGCTATTGAGCAAATCGAACATAGCATCAAGATTTTCAGCATCGGCAATATTTTGCTCAGCCGTGTAACTGGCGCTGGCTTGCATCCAGCTTAAATCGCCACCAGCCGAGAACGAAGGCCCGTTGCCCGTTAAAATAACCACCCGCGTCGTGCTATCGGCAGCGATTGCAGTCAGCGCTTGGCGCAATTCGCCAATCAGTTCGGGATTAAAGGCATTGTGCAATTCTGGCCGATTGAGACTAACCGTGGTAACGGCGGCCTGCTGGCTGATGCTGATCAGTTGATATGACACAAAACTACTCCGGCTGGCCCAACCGCGTTGTTGGGCCAGATTGACATTGGCCTAGGGATAAGCCATGCGTAAATTATCAAATTCGGTTAAGGTATCACCATTATCAAAGGTGCTTGCGCCGAAACCCACCGCGCCGTTGGCATAGGTATCATCGTTGTAGGTGGCGACTTTTTCACCATTCAAATAGAAGGTAAAGTTCGAGCCAATCGCTACCACACGCAGCCGATTGGTTGCGCCAATGCCATCATTGGCAACCGAGCTAAATTTCCAATCGACGAGGTTAGTCCATTCTTCGGTTTGTTTGTCATAGCGACGGAAGGCAATATTGCCTTGACCATCGATTTGGTAGACATACAAACTACCTGAAGCATCGCCATCGATTTGCTCACGCAGCACAAGGCCGGCTGCATTGGTTGGATCGCCGCTGACCATTTTTACATCGATTTGGGCATCAACATCACTATATGTTTCATTAGTGGATGTCCAAATGATGCGTTCATTGACATATACATGAATTTGATAGGCATCTTCGACATAGGCATATTTGCCCGATTTGCTGGCAGTTTCTTGATCGGGCCAAGCTTCATCGGTGGTCGAAAAATCGTCTTCCAAGAAGGCTAAGCCGCCAGTGCTCGGCTCTGATGTTGGTGCTTCTGGCTCCTCGGTTGCTTCTACCGCTGGGGTGCGGGTTGGGCGGGCAGTGGCGGTGGCGACGCTGGTCGCATTGCCTGCAACGAGCTTATTATTTGGATCGTCTTTATCGCCATCCATCAAAAAGGCTACGCCAGCCCCGATCAGCACCAGAATCCCCACGACAATCCCGATTACAATTCCGGTGTTGCTGCTGCGTTTGGTTGGTACGCTGGCATTAGGATAGGATGCGCCATAATTTGGTTGTTGATAGTTGGCGGGCGTGTATTGTTGCTGATTGCCATAATTTTGTTGTGGTGGCGGTGGATAGCTGCCGCCTTGACCGTAATTTTGCTGTGGCGGTGGTGGATAGCTGCCGCCTTGACCGTAATTTTGCTGTGGCGGTGGTGGATAGCTGCCGCCTTGACCGTAATTTTGTTGTGGCGGTGGTGGATAGCTGCCGCCTTGACCATAATTTTGTTGTGGTGGCGGTGGATAGCTACCAGCTTGACCATAATTTTGTTCTGGTGATGAAAAACCGCCTTGACCATCGTAGCGCGGCAGAGCTTGAGTTGGCCCTTCGGCAGCCGTTGGCGCAGCGTTGAGCCGGGTTCCACACTCAGAACAAAACGGATTTACATCATCTACACTTGCCCGACAATTAGGACATTCACGAAGCGCCATACGGTTTACCTCCTAAATTAGGCCGAGGGTACTAATTCAACGGTTTCGAGGGCATGGCTAATGGTTGCGACGACCCGTTGTTCAACGGCATTGCGAGCTTGCCCGATTGCATTTTGAATTGCTAACGCATCGGATTTGCCATGAGCAACAATCGCAATTCCATTAACGCCCAATAACGGTGCGCCGCCATGGCTGCGATAATCCATACGTTTACGTAAGGCCAAAAGTGGTGCAACGGCCATACTCGCAGGCAATGTCAAGCCAGTTAGACCAGCGATTAATGCTCGCCAACGACCTTTGCCTGGCAAAATCAATGCTACTAAGGCTGGCAGCAAGCCTAGGACCAGATTTTTGCGCCATTCGGCTTTGATGTTATTGCTGGCGGCGGTGGTGATCATTTTAAAGACCCCTTCGCCAAATTTGAGCACCAAATTACCAACAAACCCATCGGCCACCACCACATCGGCGCTACCATTGATTAACATATCTTTGGGTTCGATGTTGCCAATAAAGGTCAAATCGCTACGTTGCTGTAACAGTCCATGGGTGTCTTGTACCAGTTTATCACCCTTATTGGCCTCTTCGCCATTCGCCAAAAGGCCGATTCGTGGCATGGCAATATTGGCGATTTTTTGGGCATAAACATTGCCCATTTGGGCAAACTGCACCAAATATTCAGGCTTACAATCGGTAGTTGCGCCCGAATCGAGCAATAAAGCATGGCCATGGACGGTTGGAAAATGGGTGACTAAACAAGGTCGTTCAATCCCACGAATGCGTCCAAGGATGAACAACGCCCCTGCCATGGTTGCCCCGCTATGGCCCGCCGAAACAAAGGCATCGGCTTCACCATCACGCACCAAACGCAGGCCGATTGCAACTGAAGAGTTGCGTTTACGGCGAATCGCTTGGGCCGGATGCTCGGTCATTTCGATCATTTCAGGTGCATCAACCACTGGTAAATCGAGGTTGCTGGTATCGTGTTTGGCGAGTTCAGCCCGAATTGAAGCCTCATCGCCAACGAGAATAATTTGGTCGCCCCAAGCGCGAGCAGCGGCAATTGCGCCTGCTACTGTCGCTTGAGGGGCGTGGTCGCCACCGCTGGCATCCAAAACAATACGCACAGATAATCCTCCAAACAAAACAGTTGACCTCATCGGGCATCATAAATCGAGTGATGAGGTCAAGCTGCTACTGGTATCTTAATGGGTTTTTGGTTGAACTGCAATACGCTAATTACGGCCTAGGAGCGTAGTTCTAGGCGCTGGGGCGGCGTTTGGGCCGACGAGCCAAGAGCCAGATCGAACCCATGGTTACGCCAATCACCAACAGCGTGCCGATGCGCAAGGGGCCACGGCGCAAATTGGCAGTTGCTTCTTCTTCTGATGAGCGATTGCCTTTGGCCGCATCGTATTGCTGGCGACGCACCGTGTGCAAGGTCGCAGTTTCGCAATCGTATGGCTCGGTGCGATAGGTCAAGTCGATATTGTTGGAAAGCGGTGGCAGATCAGGGCTATAACCAAAGGTTGGATCAAACAGCATCTCTTCGGGTGAAATTTCAGCATACAACCGCGTCAAGAACGTATATTTGCTGGTCAATTCCTTCAGCAGGCTATCTTGGGGGTTGAGAAATTTGCTTTGTTGGGCGTATTCGGTCAAAAAGCCTTTGCCCGCTACGCTTGCCAACACGCCGCTGCGCAATTCTTTGTAATTATTCGAGCCATCGTAGGCCATAAGCGCCAAATCGTTTTCGCGCATGGTAAAGCGTTCGGTATTGGTTGGAATCGCTTGGGCAGCGCCGAAAATCCAGACCGTGATTGGAGTTTTGGGTTCGCTGCTCAAGGCTGCCAAGCGCAAGGGCAGCATTGGGGTTGTGCCCGTGAAGCTGATTGCGACAGGTTGAATATCGTTGGTATCAGCGCCAGGCTTGAGTTTCATAGCGATCAAGGGCATGCCAGCTTCGGTATAGGGTTTTAGGGCAGCTTCTAAACCCGCTGGAGTTTGATAGCCGTTGGTTGTGAGCCATGTTTCAAGCGCCGCTGGATCACGATCCTCAATTACGCTGTAGTCGTAGGGGCCGACTTGGCCTTGTTGCAACACATTTGGGGCTTGACCAGCGCCCTCAGGTGCTGCTCCAACGATCGCCGGAAAACATTCAGGTGGCGAAGGGAAGGTCACTCGTGGATCGGTCAGAGTATGCAATTCAGCAAACGTGCTGGCTTCAATCACATCGACCTTGGGATTACTCGGTACTGGCAAAATCCAAGCAAACTCAGCGGGATCGCCAACATAGTTAATTTGAATATAGGCGGTGGTTTGGTTGGCTTGACCATCGACAGCAAAAATCACGTTGAGGCCAGCCTGGCGAATCTGATCATCGGCGGGAATCAACGCTCCACAAGCGGCAGCAATTGAGGGCAGAGTAAAGCTTAAAATGCTACACAGCGCAAAGACTGTGGCGAAACGGCGCATGGAAATCCTCCTTGAAATGTATGCAAGCTCAATCATAACACGCCGCGTTGCATGCTGTTATTCGTTCCAAGGCCTGATCCTTGTGATGGACATTGTTGTTAATATTGCTGCATTGTGGCGAATGCCATGGCTGATTAATCGATGAGTGCAACTGTGATTTGCCAAAGGAGTGTGTCATGGAAATTCGTGCTTTAGTTGCTGATGAGCGCTTACTCGACCAAGCTGCCGAGCTGTTGGTGCTGGCCTTTGCTGAGCATTGGCCCGAAGCTTGGCCAACGCTTGACGATGCCCGTGAAGAAATGCAAGAGGCGCTATTGCCCGAACGAGTTGGTTTTATGGCACTAATTGAGGGCCAAGTGGTTGGTTGGATTGGCGGCCAACCAAATTACGATGGCAATGTCTGGGAATTGCATCCCTTGGCAGTTCACCCCGATTACCAAGGCCATGGCATTGGTCGCGCGTTAGTCCAAGCCTTAGAGGTTGAATGTAGTGCCCGTGGTGGCCTGACCTTAATGTTGGGCACTGATGATGAAGCCTTTTTGACCTCAGCCAGCGGCATCGATGTTTTCCCCAACCCGCTGCAGCACCTCGCCACGATTCAGAATCGCCGCCGCCACCCCTTTGAATTTTATCAACACTGTGGATTTAGCATCGTTGGCATGATTCCCGATGCCAATGGTTTGGGCAAGCCCGATATTCTGATGGCCAAGCGTTTGGTTGCTTGGCCAAGCAATTTTCCAACAGGAGGCTTAGAGTGAATTATTGGTATGGTAATGCCGTCGAGGAAGATATTGCGGTTCTAGCGCCATTGTTGGGCCAAGCTTTGCATTTCAACATGAACCGTGAAGCGTTGGTTGAATGGATGCAAAAGCGTGGGGTGGGTTTATATCGGGCCTTTAAGGTTGATGGGACAATCGCCGCAGGCTTGGGGATTTTGCCGATGGGCCAGTGGTTTGGCGGCAAAGCTCAGCCAACCGCTGGGATTACAGTGGTTGGAGTTGGCCCCGAATGGCGCGGGCGTAAAGTTGGCGGATTCATGATGGAAGCCATGTTGCGTGAGCAATACGAGCAAGATGTGGCGATTTCAACGCTCTATCCAGCTACAACTCAATTTTATCGCACGCTTGGCTACGAGCGAGCTGGCAGCCGTATCTTGTATCAATTGAATCCTAGTTTGATCAAACCCAAGCGTGATCATGGTGTGACGCTGCGTCAAGTGCTCGAAACTGATTATGCGCCGTTTGCCGCGATTTACGATCCTTGGGCGGCGAGCCAAGCTGGGGTGCTCGAACGTTCGCAATTGATGTGGGAACGGGTGATGGTTTCGCCCCGCGCTGAACGTTTGCGCTATATTTTGAGCGATCAGGCTGGTCAAGCGGTGGGCTATGTGGTCTATGAGCAAGCTGGCCAGTTCGAAGATGTGAAAGTGATCGATTGGGTGGCAACCACAGGCGCGGCCTTAGATGCGCTGCTGGATTTTTGGGCTGGTCATCGCTCATTAGTCAGTAAAATTGTCTTGCCTGGTGCACCAATGGACCCATTGCTGTTTCGCTACCACGAACAGGGGGTTGAATATAACTGGCATTTGGATTGGATGCTGCGGATCATCAATGCGCCGCTGGCCATCGAACGCCGTGGTTTTCCAGGCTGGCTGAATTGCGAAATTGCCCTCGACTTAATTGACCCACGCTTGGATTGGAACCATGGCCGTTGGGTGTTGCAACTCCGTGATGGGGTTGGCAGATTAGAGCGTGGTGGCAATGGCGCAGTTTCGCTGCATGTGCGTGATCTGGCTGCCTTGTATAGCGGCTACCTTGCGCCCCACGATTTGCGTTTGGCTGGCAGTTTACAGGCCGATGCTGATCAATTAAGCTTGTTGGCGGCAATTTTTGCTAGCCCACGCCCGTGGATGAGCGATATGTTCTAAAAAAACAGCAAGGCCACTGGAATTTCCAGTGGCCTTGCTGCTGTGGTATGTGTGCTAAGGAGTGATAGCGCTGAACTTATTGCATTGGCTCAAATACAAATGATTGACAATCGTTGTTAGTTGGATTGACTTGTTGCAATTGCACGCCGCTGGCTGCATCGCACCATGGAATATCAACCGCTAACCCACTATGACGAGCCGTAATGGTTGAATAGCCATTGCCAAGATTATTGATACGCCATTGTTGGTTTGCTCCGCCGACCCATTCCCATTGATGGATTTTGGCTCCATCGCTGGTCGAGGCGGCGCTTACATCCATCACCTTGCCGGTGGCCCGTGAGACGAAGCGCACAAAACCATTGTCAGTCGAAATCAATTGCCATTGTTGATTGTAGCCGTTGTGGCAATCCCATTGCAGAATGACCGTGCCATTAGCAGGGTTTCCACCCTGGGCGACATCGATACACTTGTTGGTTGCCCGATTGCGCACCCGATAGTAGGTTGCGCCAGGTGCTTGCTTCAACAAGAACTTATTGTTGGCCGAGTTCCATTTGGTTGCCAAGTAGCTGCCTGCTGGCGGGTTGGTGTGGAAATAATCGTCGTGGTTACAATCGAAGCGGCCATATTGGCTGGCACCACAGCGATTTTGCATTGGTGGCGTGCCTGGGCCGTCAACGTAACACATAATATCTTCATCGTCGATACAGTGACCATAAGCGGTGCTATTGGGAGCCGAACGTTGCACTGCACCCATCGTGTGCATATGTTCGTGGGCAGCGGTTGCGCCGTTCCAGCAGCCGTTATCCATGCGTGCAAAGCCAGGGCCGAAGTTGTTGGCGTTATTTTGATCTGGGCGATCGTCAAGCATGTAGAAGGCTACGCCACACAAAATGTTATTATCGACAAAGGTCAAATATTTGCGGTCGGCGCGGTTATGGCCGAGGGCTTTCAACGCATTGGCGGTTTTATCGATTGAATCGTCGCCATCGGCTGGCACGACCACATTCATCACATAAATTTCACAATTGTTGGTGACGAAGTTGACAGCGCGGAAGCCACCAGTTTCTTGGGCACTGGTTTGATAGATCCGATCCATATCCGATGACCATTGGCGAATCGAACCAACGAATTGGTTGAAACGATCAGGTCGGTCGGAAGCCCGCACATACATCACTTGGGTGCGGTTGCCAGCGTGGCCATCGCCGTTACAGACGATCATTGGGTTGATTGCAGCCTTTTCGAGCGGCAAGGTTTCGTCTTTAACCGATTTGCCTTTGGCGATTGGGTCGGGGCCGTGGCTACAGAAGATTTGGTCGCCAACTTTAACTTCGTACATACCAGCACACGGACCAGTTTTCGTCGGAGTCAAACCATCGTAGATCATGCCGCGTTCGGGGTCGTTGACGGGCACGGTTACATCGTTGTTATCAACCTCGCCATCTTTGCGCGATTGGGCTTGAGTTGTGGGAAGAGAACTACCAAAAAGAACAAGTAAAGCAAAAATCCACATAAACCGTGAGGGTTTCATACAATTCCTCCATGAACTGTAACTACAAGTCTGGCTAATCTTCGATAATCTCGCCGCTGAGATTCCTAGGTTTTGCGCTTGGCCTCCTTGCTGAAACTTATTCCAGTGAATAAATTAATATTCCTAACTATTACGCCATAGCCAGCAGCAAAAGTCAATATTTCCTTAATAACATGACTAGAATAAGTCATAGCGCCATGATTAGGCTAAACTTGTAGCACGATGGGGGATTGGGGATTGGTTAGTGGGGATCGGGAGCTGAAGTTTAACGCAGAGGCGCAGAGGATTGAGTGGTCAGGATTCAGGGGCAAGGGGTCAGAAAGATGATATTTTCAAGCTGGCCCCTGACCTCAGATCCCTCGCCCCTTCGTGGGCTTCGTGTCCTTCGTGGATCGGAAATTTAACGCAGAGGAGTGAAGGTTCTAGGCTGAAGGCTATTGGCTATCGGAGATTGCATGAAATACCAACAATTGTTCCGATAGCCTAATGCCAATAGCCTCATACCCTTCGTGCGCTTCGTGGATCAACAAAAAGCTCAGGCGCTATTCATCAGCTAGCAGCGCATGCAACTCATCTATACTCAGCACTTTTACGCCTAAACTTTGGGCTTTGGTCAATTTTGAGCCAGCCGCCTCGCCTGCCAGCAAATAATCAGTTTTCTTGCTGACGCTACCGCCAACCTTGCCGCCATGCGCTTCGATCAAAGCTTGGGCGGCTTCGCGGCTAACGCCAGGCAAGGTTCCAGTGATCACAAAACTTTTGCCCGCCAAACGATCACTTTGCAATTCAGCAACTTCACCAGGCTCGGCTTTGAGGCCTAAAGCCAATAATTCGGCGATTAATTGTTGGTTGGCTGGCGTATTGAAGAAATCGACCACACTTTGGGCGGTGCTGCCACCAATCCCCTCAATCGCCGTCAATTGCTCAATCGTGGCTTGGGCTAAGGCTGGCAATGAACGGAAATAACGAGCTAAATCTGCTGCCGCCACCGTTCCAACGCCGTTAATCCCCAAAGCGGTGATCACCCGATCAAGCGGGCGTTGCTTGGATTCTTCGATCGCATTCAGCAAATTGGCGACGCGCCGTTCGCCATAGCCTTCGCGACCTACAAAGCTATCAACCGTCAAACGATAAATATCAGGAATCGATTTGATCAAGCCCATTTCGACAAATTGGCTGGCTTGGCGCTCGCCCATGCCCACAATATCCATCGCGCCACGGCTGACCCAGTGTTCGATTGAACGAATCAAACGCGCGGGACAAGCATTATTGACGCAATAAATATCAACTTCATCGCCAATTTGCTCGACTGGTTGACCACAAGTTGGGCAATGAGTTGGCGCTGGCCAAACTTGCTCGTTGCCAGTGCGGGCCTCGACAATTGGCCCAATCACATAGGGAATCACATCGCCAGCCCGTTTGACCACAACTCGATCGCCGATGCGAATATCGCGGCTAATAATGTAATCGGCGTTGTGCAACGAGGCATGCTGCACCGTCGTGCCGCCCAAACTCACTGGTTCGAGCACTGCGTTAGGAATCAGTTTGCCAGTGCGGCCAACATTGATCACAATATTCAGCAGCGTGGTGGTTTCTTCGCGAGCTGGAAATTTATAGGCAATCGCCCAGCGGGGATCACGGCCAACCACACCCAATTCGCGTTGCATGGCAAAATCATTAATTTTAACTACCACGCCATCAACTTCATAGCTCAGCGCTTCGCGGCGGCTCATCCACTCGTGGCAATATTCGATTACCGCCTCAAAATCAGCAAACAGCCGCGTATCGGGATTAACGCTAAACCCATAACTGCGCAAGGTATCGAGGGTTTGGGCTTGGCTGTTGAGTTCAACGCCACTGAAAGGGCCAACGGCATAGGCAAAAAAGCGCAACGGACGACCAGCAGTAATCGTTGAATCGAGCTGGCGCAACGATCCAGCAGCAGCGTTGCGGGGGTTAGCAAAGACTTTTTCGCCAGCATGGGCTTGGCGTTCATTCAATTGATTAAACGCTTCGACCGGCAAATAGACCTCGCCGCGCACTTCGATGCGTTCGGGCAAGGCTTGGCCATCGATTGGTTGCAGCCGCAAGGGCACATCGCGAATCGTGCGCAGGTTGGCGGTAATATCCTCGCCAATTTCGCCATTGCCACGGGTTGCGCCAACGCTAAACACCCCATTAATATAGGTTAACGCCACGGCCAAGCCATCAATTTTTGGCTCAACGGTGTAGCTCATTGGCTGCGTACCAATAATTTGTTCAGCGCGTCGTCGCCACGCGGCCAAATCATCGGCATTAAACGCATTGCCAAGGCTCAACATTGGCACGGGGTGCTGCACTTTGGGAAATTTGCTCAGCGGAGCACTACCAACCCGTTGGGTCGGTGAATCGGGGGTGCGCAATTCGGGATATTCGGCCTCAATTGCCCGCAATTCATTTAATAAACTATCGTATTGAGCATCGCTGACCAGCGGTGCATCAAGCGTATAATAATGATGATTGTATAGATTCAATTCATCGCGCAAGCTTGCGGCGCGGGCAACCGTCTGCTCTGACACGGCCATGCATGCATCCTCCAGATTAATTCGAACAGATGTATTATAACGGGTGTCTGTGTCAAATCTAGCCACAATTTTGAATCGTTTGATGTTGCTAAACCTTAACCCATTTCATGGCTCTTTTCACTTCGTGCTGGCAAGAAATCGGTCACAATAGAGATGTAGCCGAGGCTACACCAACCAACGATTTAGGGGGCTTAGTATGCGTTACGTTTCAGCGAACGAAGCTGTTCAAGCGATTAAATCACACGATCGTGTGTTTATTCATAGTGTTGCCGCAGCACCTCAACAATTAATTGCGGCTTTAGTTGCCCGCGCCGATGAATTGCGTGATGTCGAATTGGTGCATATCCATACCGAAGGGCCAGCACCGTATACCGATCCCAAATATCGCGAAAGTTTTCATACCCGCGCTTTATTTATTGGCTCGAATATTCGTAGCGCCGTGGTAACTGGTGAAGCCGATTATGTTCCGGTCTTTTTGAGCGAAGTTCCAGGTTTGTTCCGACGGGGAATTTTGCCGCTCGATGTGGCATTAATTCAAGTTTCGCCACCTGATCAACATGGGTTTTGCTCGTTGGGCGTTTCGGTCGATGTCACCCGAGCAGCCGTCGAAGTTGCTCAATGCGTGATTGCCCAAATCAACCCACATATGCCCCGAACCCATGGCGATGGCCACATTCATATCAACCGAATTAACTTTGCGGTCGAGGTCGATGAACCAATTTATGAACATGCGCCAGCCGTTTTGAGTGATGTTGAACGGGCGATTGGCCGCCATATTGCGGGCTTGGTCAGCGATGGCGCAACCTTGCAAATGGGTATCGGAGCGATTCCCGACGCAGTGTTAGCAGCCTTAACCACCCACAAAAATTTGGGCATTCACACCGAAATGTTTTCCGATGGAATTATCGATTTGGTTGAACGCGGCATCATCAACGGACGCATGAAGAAAACCCACCCAGGCAAAATCGTTGGTGGTTTTATGATGGGCACACGGCGATTGTATGATTTTGTTGATGATAACCCACAGATCGCCATGCTCGACATCACCTACATCAACGATACCAGCGTGATTCGGCGCAACCCCAATGTTACGGCGATCAACAGCGCGATTGAAGTTGATTTGACGGGCCAAGTCTGTGCCGATTCGATTGGCACGTTCCAATATTCCGGGGTTGGCGGCCAAATGGACTTTATGCGCGGGGCGGCGCTCTCCGAGGGCGGCAAGCCAATTATTGCCCTGCCTTCAGCCACCCGCCGTGGCGAATCGCGGATTGTGCCAGTGCTGCATGAAGGCGCTAGCGTGGTGACCACTCGTGCCCACGTTCAATATATCGTGACTGAATATGGCGTGGCGTATTTGTATGGCAAAACCTTGCGCGAACGTGCTAAAGCCTTGATCGATATTGCTCACCCTGACCATCGCGAAGCGCTCGAACGGGCCGCTTTCGATCGTTTCCATGGCGAAGCCAGCCTGAAACATTAGTTGCGTTGATCGAAACGCCCCGCATTGTACATTTGCAATGCGGGGCGTTTTTTGTTTAGCCAGTGGTACGCAGGCCGCTAGCAATCGCATTGACCGTGAGCAGCAATTGGGTAAGTAATTGCTCACGCTCTGGAATTTGCTCATTGGGCAGGCTGCGCCATGTGTGCAGCAAATTGATTTGTTGCTGATGCAATTGGCTTAATCGTGACTGACGACCTTGCAACATACGATAAATCCGTGGGCGACGTTCGGCCAAACTCCCACCAAAAATCAGCTCTAGTTGCTGTTGGGTTTGCTTAAACTCAGCTTCAATTGCTGCCATAATCGGCTGGCGCACGTTTGGTTCTTCGACCAACTGGCTATAGGCTTGCATGGTTGCCAGATCAGCCGAGAGCATACTGGTGCTCACGTTGGTCAATAAATATTTCAACGGATACCATTCAAAGGCTGCTTGTTTGAGTTGGGCAAACTGCTCAGGATGTTGCTCGGCGAGCCATGCCAAGCTGCTGCCAACCCCATACCAACCAGAGAGGAAAAAGCGGGATTGGCTCCAACTAAATACCCATGGAATTGCCCTCAAATCGCCAAGGGTGCGTTGGCCTGTGCGGCGGGCAGGGCGTGAACCAATTTTGCCTTGCTCAATCACATCAATCGGCGTGGCTTGACCAAAAAACTGAATAAAACCAGGTGTTTGAATCAAGGTTTCGTAGCGTTGGCGGCTGTGGGCAGTCAGTGCATCCATGGTTGGGGCAAGGCTGTGGGGCGTTTGATCGCGCTGCGAGCCAAGCAGTGTGGCTTCGGTTACGCCCGCCACCATTAATTCTAAATTATAGACCGCTGTAATATGGTTGGCATATTTTTGGGCGATGGTTTCGCCTTGCTCGGTCATACGCAAATCACCTGCCAAGGCCGCTGCTGGTAGCGCGTTCAAGAAACGGTGGGTTGGCCCAGCGCCACGGCTGATTGTGCCGCCACGGCCATGGAAGAAGCGTACTCGCACTTGGTGTTTGGCCCCTACCGCTGCTAGTGTGCCTTGCGCCCGATACAAGCTCCACAAACTGGCCAAAATACCGCCATCTTTGTTGCTATCACTATAGCCAACCATCACCTGTTGCACGCTGGTTTGGCGCAACCCTTTGCTCGCTTGGCTGACCGGATGGGCCAAAAACGCATCGAGAATGCCGGGGCTAATTTCCAAATCTTCGATCGTTTCGAATAGTGGCACAACTGGCAGCACACAGGCCAAGCCAGCCTCAGTAACTTGTAACAAGCCAGCTTCACGTGCCAACAAATAAACCACCAGCAAATCCGAGAGGCTACGGGTCATGCTAATAATCAATGAGCCAAGGCCTGCCGTGCCGTGCTGAGCAATTTCATCGGCCAACACACGATAGCAATCGCGCACCGCGCTAGCTTCGTTGCCCAACTCAAGGCTGGGGTGGGCAAATGGGCGGGCACTTTGCAACTCGCGGTTGAGCAATTCAAGCCGTTGTTCCTCTGACCAACTGCTAAATTGATAATCGCTGAATCCAGCGGCTTGCAGCAATTGTTCTACCGCCAAATCGTAGAATTTGCTGTTTTGACGAATATCGAGCACAGCGCTATGAAAGCCCAAACTTTGCACACTGCGAATCACAGGCTGAAGATCATTCAAAACCAGCCGTTGTGCGCCAACAGCATGCAGTTGCTCGGCCAAAAATTGCAGGTCGGCCACAGTTTCGCTGCTACTGCGATACTGCCAAGGCTGACGCGGTTGGTTTGCTTCGGGCAATCGCGCAATGATTAGGTTGACCCATTGTCGCCATGGCTCCTCGGGATTACGTGCCAAGGCCATTTGCCCACGTTGGCCCAACGCAGCCGCACCAGCATCGAGGGCTTCAAGCAAGGCGGCGGGCAGTGGCTGCAAACGATCAGATAAGCTTAATTTGATCACTAGTTGAACTAATTGTTCATGCAAAACCTCAAGCGCATTGTGCCGCAACTCCTGCAAAGCAATGCGTGTGACCGCCGCCGTAACCAAGGGATGCCCATCGCGATCGCCGCCAACCCATGTACCAAACTGCACATGCGGCAATTGATCGGTTGCAGGCAACAAGTGCCGATCAAAGCCCTGCAATTGCCAAGCCTGTTGCAAACGCAAATCGAGCGTTGCCAAACTGGCGGGAAATACATGGCGCAAATAATGTAAAATATTGCGCAATTCATCGGCGACGCTCGGCTTTTCAAGGAAAATCTCGCCAGTGCGCCAAAGCCGCTCAAGCTCAACTTTAATCTCATCGCGCAACGCCTGTTGCTCTAGCGGAGTCCAAATCGGATTTTCGCGCTTGACTAATAGCAAATACAAACGTCGATAATGCTCAAGCATGGTCGCCCGTTTGGCCTCGGTGGGGTGGGCGGTCAGCACTGGTTCAACATAAATCTGGCCTAAGGCAGCGCCAATCTGCTCGGCGCTGAAGCCAGCTTGGCTCAGGCTTTGCAAGGTATTGCCCCACAAACCAACTTCGGCATTGAAGCCTTCGGCAGCTTCACGCACGCGGCGTTGTTGAGCGGCGGCATTTTCCTCGACCATATTCAGCAATTGAAAGCTGAGCGAGGCCGCTTGAATCGCTCGTTCAGGCGTAATTGTCGCATCGCTTAAGGCGGTTGTGGGTAACCCAAGATAGGCAGCGAGTTCAGCCTCGCCTAATTCTTGTAACACTTCAGCGAAACATGTCAAAACAAATTCAGCATCATGGTCAGCTTTGATTAAATCGGCAAAATCGTAGCTTGGCAAATTGGCCATGGCAAATACCTCGAACTACAGGGAATCTTCGCTCTCGTGGTGCAACGCTGCACGCCAAGTATAGCAAAGATCGCCACTGTGGCTAGCCCAAAAGAACTATACCTTTCACTGCAAAGTACCTTGCATTACAAGGTATAATAGCAACCAGCAAAACATAGCTTAGCTGGAGGTCATATGGCAAAAGCAATTGAAGAACGCAACGTCCACTACTCCGAATATTCCGCCGCCGAAGAATTAGCCAATGCAATTACCCATGGAATTGGAGTTGCCTTGAGCGTGGCTGGCTTAGTGATTTTGCTGATTATGGCGATTAACACCGGCGACCCATGGCGAATTGCCAGCTTTACAGTCTATGGGGTCAGCCTGATTTGTATGTATTTGGCCTCGACGCTCTACCACAGCATCAGTAACCCTCGCGCCAAATATTTATTGAAAATTTTCGACCACTGCGCTATTTATTTATTGATTGCTGGCACCTACACCCCGATTTTGTTGGTGAGCATGCAAAGTAGCCTTGCTTGGACGCTTTTTGGCTTGATTTGGGGCTGTGCCTTCGCCGGCATCTGCTTTAAAATGTTTTTCATCAAGCGTTTTGAATTGCTTTCAACCTTGATGTACGTTGGCATGGGCTGGCTGTCGGTAATGGCCTGGGATGATTTGGTAGCAAGTTTGCCGACTGGGGCATTTGCCTTGTTGGTGGCTGGTGGCCTGACCTACACCGCAGGCGTGGTGTTTTATCGCTGGGAAAAATTGCCCTACAATCACGCCATTTGGCATGGCTTTGTGATGGGCGGCAGCGTTTGCCATTTCTTGGTGATGGCGCTCTATCTCGGCTAAAATTCAGTTCAATATGACAAAATTTGGCTCAGCATGCAGTATTCTGCATGGCTGGGCTATTTTTTTGCTAGGCTTTTTGCCAATTTGCCAGTATTATGGCGCTCAACAGCGTTTTGGTGTGGGGGAATTTAGGCATGTTGCGACGTTTTCGGCGGCGACGCTTAGCCTTGTGGGCAGTGATTGGGGCGGTTTGTAGCTTGATTATCATTCTGCGAATGCCGCTGCATCAACTGCCGCTGGAGCGCGACGAGGCTGCCTATGCCGTCATTGCCCGCGATTGGGCTGATGGGGCGATTCCCTACCGCGATCGATTTGATCATAAGCCGCCGTTTGTCTATGCGGCCTATGCTCCGCCAGTTTTGTTGGGCACAGAGCCAATTCAAACCATTCGGGTTTGGGCGACACTCTGGTTGGTAGCAACGACTTTGGTGATGTGGCGAGCAGGTCGGCGTTTGTGGCGCTCCGAAGCAGCGGGCGTGCTCACCGCAATTTTAGTAGCAAGCTGGAATAGCGCGGTTTTTTTGCAGGGCGTGACCTTCAACAGCGAAGCAATTATGCTCTTGCCTAGTGGCTTGGCGTTGCTTTTTGGCCTCAAAGCGCTCGATAGCCAACAAAAAGCTTGGTGGATGTTGGCAGGCGTGGCAGCAGCCTTAGCCCTATTATCCAAACCTGTGGCCTTGTTGATTTTGCCAGCGCTGATTATTACGACGATTGCCTTCAAAGGCGATGTCAACGAACGGCTTGGTCGCGCGATTTTAGTGATCGACGGCTTGGCGCTAGTGTTGATTCCAACCTTGCTCTATTTTGCTTTGGCTGGCGGTTGGAGCCAATTTGTTGAAGCACTTTGGACGTATAACACGGCCTACCTCGACCAGACCGATGCCACAATCAGCCAGCTTTGGCCGATTTGGCGCACACTCCTGTTGCTCCTAGCGGCAGGGATTGTGGGCGCAACCATGGCATGGCGACGGCGGCGCTACTGGCCGAGTTTAACTCTGGCTGGTTTATGGAGCATCGGCCTAATTGCCAGTGCCTTTGTAAGTTTACGGGCTTATCCGCATTATTATCAGGCGCTCGTGCCAGCTTTGGCCGTCTTTGCAGGGGGCTTGGCCAAGGTTCGGCTGGGATTTTTACAACAATACAAAGATTTTTCGATTGTTGTGATTGCGTTTTTGCTAGCGATTCAGCCATTAGCCAGCCTCTGGCCGTTGTATAATAAAACACCCGCAGCCCAAATTGAACAACTCTATGGCGTTGATGGCCGTGAATTCTTTGCGCTCGCGCCCAAAGTTGTCGAATGGATCGATAGCAATGTGGGTCAGCAGGCCAGCGTCTGGGTTTGGGCGGCTGAGCCAGAAATTTATCTATATGGCGATTACGCTGTGCCAAGCCGATTTCCCTACGATTACCCCTTAGCGATTTTGCCCAATGCCCTCGACCAGACCTTGCAACGGCTACGCAGCCAGCCGCCAAAGGTCATTGTGACCTATGGAGCCGTGCGGCCAATCGGCTTTGATGCTATGTTGCAAGTTGCGCCCTATCGGTTACGAGTGCATTTGGGTGGTTATGATATTTGGGTGCGTTAGCGCTGGGAGTTTCGCATGAGTTTTTGGCAAATCTGGGGTTGGGGTCTGGCGGTGGTAATGATTCCATTAACCTTGGCATGGCTGTGGAGTGTCAAAATTACCAATGCCAGCATTGTGGATATCTGTTGGGGTATGTGTTTTGTGGCCTTGACCTGGTGGTATTTTAGCCAAGCTCAGGGTGATGCTCAACGCCGTTTGATCATTAGCAGTCTGGTAACAATTTGGGGATTGCGCTTATCGATCTACATTGGTTGGCGTAATTGGAGCAAGCCCGAAGATTATCGTTATGTTGAGTTTCGCCAGCGCTATGGAGCTGAACGCTATTGGTGGTTTAGTTTTTTCCAAGTGTTTTTGCTGCAAGGCGTATTGGCGTTGCTGATCTCGTTAACCTTACTTGGTGCCCAAACTGGCCCAAAAAGCTGGAATTGGCTCGATTATCTAGCAATTGGGGTTTGGCTGATTGGCTTTGGTTTTGAGGCGATTGGCGATTGGCAGATGGCACGGTTCAAGGCCAATCCGGCCAACAAAGGCCAAGTTATGCGTTCTGGCTTATGGCGCTACACCCGCCATCCCAATTATTTTGGCGATTCGGCGGTGTGGTGGGGCTATGCGCTCTTTTCGATCGCCGCTGGTAGTTATTGGCAAATTATCGGCGCTGGCTTGATGACTTTGTTGATTATTCGGGTTTCAGGCGTAATGTTGCTAGAACGCACGATGGTCAAAACCAAGCCCCAATATGCCGATTACATCGCTAAAACCAGCGCCTTCTTGCCGTGGTTACCAAAAAGCTAAACGAAAACGCAGAGTTAACGTTTTGATCCACGAAGGACACGAAGGCTGAAACCGCGAAGATCGCGAAGATCGCGAAGGCTGATTGAGTGGTTCGCTGAGATGGATTCGTCGTTCAAATATCACAACATTAAACCATTCGTGTCCTTCGTGTTCTTCGCGGTTTCAGCCCTCATCTCTTGCTCTGCGCCACTGCGTTAAATTCCGATCCCGATGTTGCCTTTTGATGTTTGACTGCTGCCTTGACTCTATGTTCTATGTTCTTTGCTCTATGTTCTTTTTGGCTCTTTTTTGGGCTCGACGCGTAGGGTTTGCTCAGCAGTATAGCGTACCAAACCAGGTGGGCCGCCTTTGATTTTGCGCACATGTTTGCGCAAGGCAATATCGACTTCAACTGCGCCATCGTTGCGAGCTGATGAATAGTAAGCCGCCAGTTGCGCTGCTTGTTCGAGGGTACGCGGCGGCACATTCGCCGCTTGCATGCGAATAATCACATGGCCACCAGTTCGTTCACGGGCATGCAACCAATAATCTTCGGGCTGTCCAAGTTTGAAGGTTACTTCATCGTTTTGGTCAGCGGTTCGCCCAACGAAAATTGTCCAGCCATCGGGCGAAATCACCCGCAACGGGCCACGGCCAACACTGGAGTTGGGCTTGCTTTTGGCTTTGCCAATCGTTTGGCGCAACCAACCACCAGCAATCAACTCGCGCTCAAATTGCTCAATTTCGGCAAAACTCTCGGCCAAACTCAATAGATCGTTGGTTTGTTGCAAATATTCGGCTTGAGCCTCGGTTTGCTCCAAGAGTTGTGGCACATCCTCTAATGCGCCTTTAGCTTTGTCGTACTCGCGGAATTTTGCTTGAGCATTCTCGACCGCAGACAATGTTGGGTCAAGTGTAATTATGCCTTGGTCAAGCAGCAATTCACTTTGGCCAGGCTTGATCGCATAAATATAGCCAAAAATCATCTCGCCTTCCCAACGCAAACGCTCAAGTTGTTCAACCCGCGCCAATTGAGTGCGCAATTGATCAGCTTTGGTTTTGATGCGGCGCTGAGCTTCGGCTACCCGTTCGAGCAAAGCCTCACGTCGTTGAGCGTGGGCCGTCACTTGATCAAGCTCGGCAAAGGCGGTTGCCAAGGCTTCGTTCATGCTGGGAAACGGTTCGGTATGCGCTTGGTGCAGCAAATTAAAGGCGGCAATCCCGATTGGCGTGCCATCAGCATTGCGGGCAAGGGTTGGCTCGCTGCTGGTAAGGCTAGTGAGTTGGCGCAAAAGCTGGGCAATCTGTTCAAAATCTAGCTCTGGCGTAATTTCAACGCTAGTTGAACCGACTGCCCGCCAAGCAATTTCACGGCCAGTTTGCGGCGAGATGCCACTATATTCGGTCACCAAGGCTTTAGCTAAATCGCCACCTAAGGCGGCAATTTGCGCAGCGGTTGCTTGGCGCGGGTCAGATTTGCCTTGACTGGGCGGGCCTTCGTAGATGCTGCGTGGCATAATTGGGCGTTGCGAACGTTGCGGGTTATAGTGACGAATACTTTCCAAGACCAAGCCATTATCATCGACCAAAATAATATTTGATGAATGACCGATAATTTCTAGTACCAACTCACTATAACGCGGCGTAAGCATCACCTCATCGTCGTCATCATCGTCAGGCTCAAGTTCCTTGCGAGGAATCGGCATCTTGGCTATACTGAGCGAAATAACCCGTTCCAATGGCGCAGATTCGATTTTGGTAATCCGTCCACCACGAACATATTTACGCAATAATAGCAACAAAGGCGAATCGGCATTCGGATCACGGGTTAGCTTGGTTGGGGTGGTATGCATGCGGGCGAATTTGGCATGCGCCGAAAGCAACAACTGATGGCGCTGACCATCAGCATAAACTTCAAAGCCCACACTATCAGGATTTGGCAAAACCACCTGTTGAATTTTGCCGCCAACCAAGATCTGTAATTCAGCGACAATCGCTGCAACAACTAGCGCATCAATGTGCATAGACGATTCTCCTTCAATGGCTCAATCGTACTCAAGCATTGGCAGAACGTCAATAATTCCCTTAGTTTAGGAGGCATTGTGTCACACCCAGAACTCAACCCGATTTTGCACAACCAAGCTCCTGTGCCACTACTGGTCATTATTTCAGGCCCATCAGGGGTTGGCAAAGATACGGTGTTGATGCGTATGCGCGAATTTGGCATGCCCTTTCATTTTGTGGTCACTACTACCAGCCGTGGCCAACGCCCGGGCGAATTAGAGGGCTTTGATTATAATTTTGTTTCCAAAGCTGAATTTGAAACCATGATCGCCAACAACGACCTTTTAGAGCATGCGGTCGTTTATGGCGAATACAAGGGCATTCCCAAATCGCAGGTACGCGATGCCTTGGCGAGCGGCAAAGATGTGATTTTGCGGATCGACGTGCAGGGCGCGGCTACCATGCGCAAATTAGTGCCCGATGCAGTCTTGATTTTCATCGTGCCACCTTCAAGTGCCGAATTGGCCAACCGCTTACGTCTACGCCGCACTGAATCGGCAGAAGGCTTAGAACGGCGCATGGCCTTGGCCGAAGAAGAAATGGGTCGCGTCGATGAATTTGATTATGTGGTGATGAACCCCGAATCGCGGCCCGACGAAGCCGCCAGCATGATTCAAGCGATCATTCGCGCCGAAAAATCACGTATCCGCCCCCGCCGGATTAAACTCTAGCTTCTTAAATGGGCTTAATTGGTCAAAGCTTGACTGATTAAGCCCATTTCCTCAGCATTTTTTCATCAAACCACTACTTTCGTGCAAACTAAAAACCCCCTATAATACTTGTTAATCTATGCTCCACCGCAGGGTTGCATTGGAGTGTCTGTGTGGCTCCGAGGATTGAACAACATGACCACTGCATTGGTTACCGCCTCAACGTCGAGCTTGCCAATGGAGCTTATTCAGCGCTATGGCATTGAATTAATTCCATTTACCATTCAATTTGTCGATGGCAATCTGCGTGAAAGCGAAGATGTCTCGCTCGATGAGTTTTATCGCCGTTTAGTTCATGAAGATGTGATTCCTACGACTGCTCCCTCATCGGCAGGGCAGTTTATTAATTATTTTCGCCAACATCCCGCTGATGATATTATCGTGATTCATGTTGGGGCAATGCTCAGCCAAAGTTATGCCAATGCCATGCAAGCCGCATCACGGGTGCAAGGCCGCATGATCTACAACATCGACTCGCGCCAATTTGCCCTAGGCACAGGTTTGTTGGTGCTCGAAGCAGCCGAAGCTTTGGCTCGCGGGGCGAGTGCTGCTTCGATTGTTTCGCAAATTGAGCATCAAATTCCCAATATCCTGACCGTTGCCTCACTCGAAACGGTGCGCTATTTGCGGCTCAGTGGGCGCTTGGGGCGCATCGGGGCCATGGCCGCCTCACTTTTGGGCATCTACCCAATTTTGGGTCTGGATCGCAAAGGTCAAGCCGAAATGGTCGGTCGCGCACGCTCACGCGAAGATTCCTTGACCATGATGATTCAGCAAGCCCTAGCGTTTGTAGGCAAGGGCAAAGTTCGACGAATGGGCATTTTGCACACCAATGCTTTAGCTGAAGCTCAAACCTTTGCTCAGCAAGTTTCAGCTCATTTTCCAGGCGTGCCCTTGTTGATCTCCGATGCTGGCCCAGTCTTGGCAGTCCATGGCGGGCCAGGCGCGTTGGGTATTTCGGTCTTGCGAGAAGAAGCCTAAGTTATGCATTTGTTTCGTCGCGTTCCGAGCATTCAAGATTTGGCGATGCGGCCACTGGTTGAGAGCGATTTGCCGCCGCTGATGGGCTTGCTTGAGCAAACTCCATGGGCTTCGCTTTCGATTCCCCACGATGAGTTTCGCTTAACCCTCAACGATCAGCTTAGTATTGTCTTGGAATACAACGGCAAATTGTGGGGCTGCGTGCTGATGGGCTACGCAGTTGGCCCCATTGCCTGGATTCGGGCGCTGATTGTGCATCATTCGTTGCGTCCAGCCGAGGCGGTGACTGAATTTTTACAAGCCGCCGAGGGTTATGCTAAAGCTCATGGTGTTGAGCGCTTGTTGATTATGAGCGACGAACGCGATGCAAGTTGGCTGTTGCCGTGGGTGTTACGCGAGGGCTATCATCCCCAGCTTGATGTCGTGGGCTATGAAAAACGTGCGATGAATATTCCGGCTTGGGGCAATACTGGGGCGTGGATTCGCCCAGCGACGACCGACGATGTACCCATGATTGCCAAGATCGATGCTGCCGCCTTTGCTGACGAATGGGTCAAAAATAGCACGATTTTGGCTGGAGTTTTCCCAGTTGCACCCTTCTATATCGTAGCCGAGCTTAACCATACAATTGTTGGCTATGCCTTTGCCACCGTGCATCATGGCGGTATGATGGCTCATTTAGTACGGATCGCGGTTGATCCAGCGCTGCAAGGCCAAGCCATCGGCGTACGGCTTTTAGCTGAATTAGTCGATTGGTGCAGTTTAAAGGGCGTGCAATTGCTCTCACTGAATACCCAAAACACCAACCAACATGCCCAACGGCTCTACGAGTGGTTTGGGTTTATGCGCAATGGCGAACGCCAAACCGTTTTGGTCAAAGATTTGTAGCACCGATTCAGTTTTCGGGAGGATCTTGAAATGAAACATGTGCAAGAGATAGCCCAACGGGTAGCCGCCAATGTCGAAAAAGTGATCATCGGCAAACGCGCGGCGGTCGATTTAACCCTGATCGCCCTGCTTTGTCGCGGGCATGTGCTGTTGGAAGATGTGCCAGGCGTAGGCAAAACCACCCTCGCCAAGGCAATTGCCCGCAGCATCGGCTGTAGCTTCAAGCGCATTCAGTTCACTCCCGACCTGCTGCCAACCGATGTGAGTGGAGTTTCGATCTACAATCAAAAATCAGGTGAGTTTGAATTTCGGCCTGGGCCAATTATTGCCAACTTAGTGCTGGCCGATGAAATTAATCGGGCCACACCCAAAACTCAATCGGCTTTGCTCGAAAGCATGGAAGAAGGCCAATTGACCGTCGATGGCATTACCCGCGCCTTGCCTCAGCCGTTTATCGTGCTTGCCACCCAAAATCCAATCGAATATGAAGGCACGTTTCCGCTACCTGAGGCTCAACTCGACCGCTTTCTGCTGCGAATTACCCTCGGTTATCCGGCCAAAGCCGATGAATTAGCAATTTTGGAGAGCCAACGCAAAGCCCACCCAATCGATGCGCTAGCTCAAGTCGTCAGCATCGAAGAGTTGCAACATATGCAATCCGAGATTCGCGATGTCTATGTCGATGAGCAAATCAAAGAATATATTGTGGCAATTACTACCGCCACCCGCAACAACAGCGATGTGTACCTTGGGGCTAGCCCGCGTGGTTCGTTAGCCTTGTATCGCACAGCCCAAGCTTTAGCCGCTTTGCAAGGCCGCGATTATGTGATTCCTGACGACATCAAAGTGCTGGTCAAGCCAGTCTTGGCCCATCGCATGATCATCAGCCCAGCAGCGCGGATTCGCAATATTCATGCTGATGAATTGATGCAACAAATTTTGAGCCAAGTGCCCGTACCAGGCGCACGCGCTGGGCGACGATATGAGCGGCAGCAGCCGGCGGCTGCACATTAGGGGCGGCATATGCGGGCATTAGGCATTTTGGGCTTGGCCGTGGTGCTATTTCTGACCGGCCTTTCGAGTAATATTTCTTTCTTTTATTACTTGACCTATACCATGCTAGGCTTGTTGGTCATCGCCTATGCTTGGGCTTGGAGCAACCTCGAAGGGCTGGAAATCGAGCGCGAATCCAGTACCACTCGCGCTCAAGTTGGCGAGACCGTGCGCGAACGAATCACCATTTACAATACTTGGCCTGTACCCAAACTCTGGGTCGAGGTACGCGATCACTCCGATTTACCTTCGCATGGCTCGGGCTTTGTGAGCTATATTCCAGGCCGCGAAAAACGGCGCTGGATGGTGCGTACACCCTGTACCTTGCGCGGCAAATGGCGCTTGGGGCCAGTTTCGGTGCGCAGCGGCGATCCCTTCGGTATCTTCCAATTGCATAAAATGGTCGATCTAACCCATGATCTGTTGGTCTATCCGGCCACCGTCGATTTACCAAAATTTGAACTGCCAACCGCTGAGTTAATCGGTGGGCAAGATGTGCGTTCACGCACCTTTCACGTTACGCCGAATGTTTCGACTGTGCGCCAATATGTGCCAGGCGATAGCTTCAACCGCATTCACTGGCGTTCGACAGCGCGAACTGGCAATCTCATGGTCAAGGAATTTGAGCTTGATCCATCAGCAGATGTTTGGATCATTTTGGACATGGAAGAACGTTTTCACCATGGCCAGCCTGATGCAGCGATTCCAGCGATTATCAAAACCTTGCAAGGCAAAATCGCAATTCCTAACACCACCGAGGAATATAGCATTACCTTGGCGGCTTCGTTGGCGCGGCATTTGTTGCGGCTCAATCGTAGTGTGGGCTTATTGACCTACGGCGCACAACGCGAAATTATCCTGCCTGAACGCGAAGCTCGCCAGCTTTACAAAATTTTAGAGCCATTGGCGATGCTGCATGCCACCAGCAATACCTCATTAGCCGAATTATTGGCCGCTGAAAGCCAACGTTTTGGCCGCAATGCCTCGCTGCTGATCATCACTGCCGCGCTTGATGAACGTTGGGTGGCAGCGGTTCAGCGCTTGGTCTATCGTGGGGCACGCGCTTCGATTATGTTTCTCGATGGCAAATCGTTTGGCGGCTGGCGCGACCCTGAACCAACCTTTGCCCGTTTGGCCGAGCTACGCGTGCCAGTCTATCGCATTCATGCTGGCGATGGCTTAGATCGCGCTTTAGCTGAGCCAGCTATTCGCCCAATGGGTCGGAGCTAAGCAATGACACAAACCCAACCAACCGTAGCGTTACGTCCGGCCAATGCGAATGATCTGGCAATTTTGGGTGAGCTGTTGCTCGATTTGTATGATGCTGAATTGCCCGATTCGTTGCGTGGAGCCGATAGCCAGCGCCAAGCCTTGTTGCGCTACACCTTGCATGCCAACAATTTTGCCGGAGTGCGCGGGCGTTATTTGGCGCTTAATCAAGCTGGCGAAATTGTGGGCATGGCGGGAATTCAATTTCCCAACGAGCCAGCCCCTGATCGAGTGCCGCGTGGCACATTGAATATGGCAGTGCAGTTAATTGGATTGAAACATACATTGCACCTGTTGAGCACTGTTGCGGCCTCGATGCTGATGCCACCACCCAAATTCAACCCCAGCTATGCCTATATTCATGGGATTGTGGTGCGCGAGCAACAGCGCAACCAAGGTTATGGCGCAGCAATTATGCAGGCAGTTGAACAACAATTAGTGGCGCGTAAAGTAGCAGGGGCGCAACTACAAGTGATTGTCGATAACCATCAAGCCGCCAAATTATATGAGCGCTTGGGCTATCGCACGGTTTACCGCTCACCCCAATGGCTCGATCGGGTAACAATTCCGAATGTGTTGATGCAAAAGCCGTTGGTAACAAACTAAGATCAAGAAAAAATCACGCTCGAATCGTTTGAGAAAGAGGCTGACAATGTATGAAGTTGCCCATGCGCGTTCACAACGGCTGCATATTCCAATCGTTACATGGATTTATTGGATTGGCGTGCATATCCCAGCCTTGCTTTTGGAATTCCTCCTAATAGACTATCTTGACCAAATTCATGACGAAGGTAGCGAGTCATTTCTCTTAGGTCTGATTACGGCATCCACATTAATTGGCATTGCTAGCATGAGTTATGGTCAAGCTTGGATTTTAAAACGGACAATCGATCCAAATTTATTCAAGCAATGGTTTGGAGCAACACTTAGCGCAGCTTGTGTGATTAGCATTGCGATGTATATATTGAGGATCGATTATTTATTATTGATGATGTTTCACAATCTTAGCACGCGCTCACCGATTGATCCATGGCTATCATGGAGGCTGACCTCCATTGCAATTACGTGTTTGGTAATTAGCAGCGTTCAAGCTTTCATCTTACGTAAAGCTGGCTATCGCATACAGCATTGGGTTCCAATAATGCTGGTTAGTTGGATCACTACATCGCTAAGCATCGCTTGGTTTAGTAGTTCGATCTATGAGAGTCTCGCTAGATCAACAGTGCTCGTGATGGGTGGCGCTAGTTTGCTGAATGGCGTAGGCTTGTTCTTGATTCAGCCGACCCGCATTAAGCTTAACGAGCCACAATCGCCTTAAATACTAGTTGCAAAGCTGCTTGTAATTGCTCGGTCAAACGCTGAGGCGTTGGCTCTAGCAGCCAGAGCACGGTCGAGCCTTCGTAGAGCGCTGCCAAATGCCAGGCAACTTGTTCGGGGTCGATAGAACTGAATTCGCCGCGCTCAAGGCCTTGCTGAATCAACGCCGCCAAACTGGCCCGATAGCGCTGAAAATAGCTTGCCAAGAAGCTTTGAACGTTGTTATTGCGAGCCGAAAGTGCATACAATTCTTGCGCCAAAGGCACAAGGCTCTGTAATTCTTCCAAGGCGGCGGCCAAGTTGGTGGTTAGTTTGGTCAAGCGTTGAGCCGTCGATTCAGGTGCTTGCAACAATGCTTGCACTTCCAACAATGGTTGATTGAATAGCTGCTCCAACAACGCGAGGATGATTGCATCTTTGCTCTCAAAATACCAATACAAGACCCCTTTGCTCATGCCAACGGCCTTGGCCAGCATGTCCATGCTAGTTTGATCGATGCCATGCTGGGCAAACAAGTGGGTTGCTGCTTCGATAATCTGCGCCGTGCGTTCAACTCGGACATCGCGCCGTGGAGACATGCCAGTTCCTCATCAACAAAAAAAGCCAATCGTAGTAGCCTCAGCATACCACGATTGGCCTTGAATCCATTCATGTTAGATTTCGATTGTTAAGCCTTCGTAGGCAGCGGTGGTGTTAGCAAAAATGGCCTGCGAAGCCTGCTCCAGCTCACGAATCATCGCATCGTTATAGCGTGGCTCGTGATGGAACAAAACTAAGCGTTTGGCCTGAGCAGCCATGGCCACTGCACAAGCCATTTGCGGCGTAGAGTGGCCCCAACCTTGGGTCGCGTTATAACCAGCATGGCCGAGATAATGCGCTTCACTATATTGAGCATCGTGGATCAACAAGTCGGTTTGGTTGGCAAACGCCGCCAAGCGCTGATCAGTATTGACATAGCCTTCGGTGTCGGTCGCATAGACCACACTCTTGCCCTGCCATTGCACCCGATAGATAAACACACCTTCGGGGTGCGCATACGAACGCATGGCCCGAATCTGCACCACATCAGGATCATCAGCAATCTGATCGTGGTAGAAATTCTTGACCGTCACCGTATCTTGATTGGCATCAAACAGCAATACATCGGTCTCGGTCATGTTGCGCATAAACTTCAGCGAGTTCATTTCGCCCAACGACACCGGAAAACTTGGTGGCAACATTGAATGTGCCAACGTTTCTTCAAGATCACGCTCGAATACCCGTGGCCCAAAAATATTCAAAATACTTGAGCCAACATAGGCCGGAGTAAAGAATGGAAAGCCTTGGGTATGATCATGGTGCATATGGCTAAATAGCAAGGTTGCCCGTACTGGGCCGCCGCGCTCTTTGGCTCGTCGCAACAGATCATTACCGAGGCGCACAATTCCCGTCCCCGCATCGAGAATAATCGTATGCCCATTGGCCTCGACTTCGACACATGGTGTATTGCCGCCAAACTGCACAGTATCCGACCCGGGAACCGGATAGCTACCCCGAACACCCCAAAATGTGACCCGCATTGTCCCAGCCATAGACCACACTCCCGCTATAACGAAACGCCACTCCACTCGCGCAGCAATTCCGTCAAGAGGCGCACCCCATAGCCGGTTGCTCCTTTAGGGTTGTATTCCTTGGGTTGATCTTCAGTCCATGCCACGCCGGCAATATCCAAGTGGACCCATGGATAATCGCCAACGAAGTGGCTCAAGAACGCCCCAGCGGTAATCGCCCCACCGTTGCGACCACCAGTATTTTTGATGTCGGCAATATCGGAGCGCACTTGACGGCGATATTCATCCCACAATGGCAGTTCCCAAACCCGATCACCTGAACCTTCGGCGGCTTGCTGCACCCGTTGCAACAAGGCTGGATTGTTGGTCATCGCGCCTGCGGCATACGAGCCAAGCGCCACGACACACGCGCCAGTCAGGGTTGCAAGGTCGATAATTGCATCAGGATTGTATTTTTGGGCATAGGAAAGCGCATCAGCCAAGACCAAACGGCCTTCAGCATCGGTATTGAGTACTTCGATCGTTACGCCATTCATGGCCTTGAGAATATCGCCTGGTTTGTAGGCATTGCTGCCAGGCATATTTTCGGTTGCCGCCACCAAGGCTACGACGTGAATTGGCAATTTCAAACGGCCAACGGCTTCCATCGTGCCAATCACTGCGCCAGCGCCTTGCATGTCCATTTTCATTTTGTCCATGTTATCGGCTGGCTTGATCGAAATCCCGCCTGTATCGAAGGTAATGCCCTTGCCGACCAAACAAATCGTTGGTTTGCCTGGCTCAGCTTGGCCATGCTCCAAAACGATGAACTTGGCTGGCTCAGCCGCACCCTTGGCAACCCCAATCAATGCACCCATACCCAACTCTTTTTGTTGGTCGTGATCGAGCACCAAACAGGTCATGCCATAATCGCGGGCAATAGTTTGGGCGGCTTCGGCTAAGTAGGTTGGCGTTGCCACGATTGGCGGATTGTTGCCCAAATCGCGGGCCAGATTGACTCCATGAGCCAACGCAATGCCCCATTTCGAGCCAAATTCGGCGGCTTCAAGCTCAGCTTCGGCAACCAACGTCACCTGTTCTAAAGCAACGGCTGGCACAAAATCGTCGGGCAAGGTTTTAAAGCCATCAAAGCGATAAGCACCCAACAACGCGCCTTCGCTCAAAGCCTCAGCGCTACGGCTGACACCCAAAACCTCGCTGCCAAGCAAGGGTAGGCTATAGCTCGTCAGGCCCAAATCGCGTACCCGTTGAGCCAAAACTGCCCCAATAATACGAGCACGTTCAGCATTCCATAATTCGCGCTTGCCCAAACCAACCAACAGCACCCGGCGGCTGGCGAAGGCGGGAATACCTGTCGCTTGTGCGCCAAGATAGAGCACAGTGGTTTTTTTGTACTTTCCTGACCAATCACTCGCTTCAATTAAACCAGCAACGCTGGCAGGCAGTTCCTCATTGGCCCATGTACCAACAACAACAATGGCATCGGCTTGTTGAGCAACAGCGCCTTGTACTACACGAATCTGCATTGGAGTCCTTCCGGTTTCTAGAGGTTGACAAGAGCTTGCACAGTTGCTTGGTATTGTAACGGTTTCAATTTGCCGCTGTCAATGATTGATCTTGATGGGGGATCGGTTGTTGGGGATCGGTTCTTAACGCAGAGGCGCAGAGAAAAAGGATGAAGGATGAGGGATGAAGTGCAAAAGGCAGAAGTCAAACATCACAAAGGGAAAAAAGTTATGAGCAAGAGATTATGCATTGAGCAGAAAAATAATCACACAAATCTGTGCAATCTGTGGCTAAGACTTAACCTTCGTGCCCTTCGTGCCCTTCGTGGATCAAAATACCCAATCCCCATATTCAACAAAATCAACTATCATAGAGCCAACCGACAATCCTGTGTACAAGGAGAACTGTCTCATGACTTCATCGCGCATTGTGCGTGCACCACGCGGCTCAGAATTATCGTGTAAAGGGTGGGCGCAAGAAGCAGCGTTGCGAATGCTGATGAATAATCTTGATCCTGATGTGGCCGAAGATCCGCAGAATTTGATTGTATACGGCGGCACGGGTAAGGCTGCCCGCAATTGGCAATGCTTCGATGCGATTGTGCGTTCGTTGCAAGAACTCAACGATGATGAAACCTTGTTGGTCCAATCGGGCAAACCTGTTGCCGTGTTTCGCAGCCATCGCGATGCCCCACGGGTGCTGATTGCCAATTCGATGCTCGTGCCACATTGGGCCACATGGGAGAACTTCCGCGAATTGGAGCAGGCTGGCTTGACGATGTATGGCCAAATGACCGCTGGCTCGTGGATTTATATTGGTACACAAGGAATTTTGCAAGGCA
The DNA here is from genome assembly GCA_020161265.1 of Chloroflexota bacterium. Lineage (NCBI taxonomy): Bacteria > Bacillati > Chloroflexota > Chloroflexota bacterium. The sequence goes on from JAIUOC010000010.1 coordinate 136,260, forward strand.
CCTATGAGACGCTGGCCGCCATTGCCCGTCAACATTTTGGTGGCTCATTGCGCGGTCGTTGGACGCTTACCGCAGGCCTTGGCGGTATGGGCGGCGCACAACCATTAGCCGTCACAATGAACGATGGCGTGGCCTTGGTCGTCGAAGTTGATCGCCATCGTATGCAGCGTCGCTTGGATACGCGCTATCTCGATGTGGCAGTTGATACGCTTGAAGAAGCCATGACCTTGGTTGATGAAGCGGTGCGCGATGGCAAAGCACTTTCGGTTGGTTTGTTGGGCAACGCCGCCGAAGTCTTTGGTGAATTGTATAAGCGTGGTGTGCGCCCCGATATTGTGACCGACCAAACCAGTGCCCACGACCCGCTTGAGGGCTATGTGCCAGCTGGCATGAGCCTTGAGCAGGCACTCGAATTGCGTCAACGCGATCCCGAAGCATATGTCAAGCATTCAACTGCTTCAATGGTTGAGCATGTTAAAGCTATGGTTGCCTTTGCTGATGCTGGCTCGATCGTGTTTGATTATGGCAATAATTTGCGCGGTGTGGCCAAGGCTGCTGGTTATGATCGCGCATTTGCCTATCCTGGCTTTGTGCCTGCCTATATTCGCCCGTTGTTCTGCGAAGGCAAAGGGCCATTCCGTTGGGCAGCGCTTTCGGGCGACCCAGCTGATATTGCCAAAACCGATGAAGCCTTGCTCGAATTATTCCCAGAAGATCAAGCCTTGCACCGCTGGATTCGCGCCGCTCAAGAGCGGGTTCAATTCCAAGGTTTGCCCGCCCGCATTTGCTGGCTCGGCTATGGCGAACGGGCCAAAGCTGGCGCGTTATTCAACAAATTGGTGCGCGATGGCGTTGTGAGTGCGCCAATCGTGATTGGCCGCGACCACCTCGATTGTGGATCGGTTGCTTCGCCCAACCGCGAAACCGAAGCCATGCGCGATGGCTCCGATGCAATTGGCGATTGGCCAATCTTGAATGCCATGATCAATGCGGTCAATGGTGCAACTTGGGTCAGCGTCCATCATGGCGGCGGCGTTGGCATCGGCTATTCGCTGCATGCTGGCATGGTGATTGTGGCTGATGGCACTGCTGAAGCCGATCAACGTCTAGAGCGGGTGCTCACCAGCGATCCTGGCATGGGCGTGGTGCGCCACGTTGATGCAGGCTACGATGAAGCAATTGCCGTGGCCCAAGAGCGCAATGTGCATATTCCAATGCTGAAACAATAAGCCATTAAGTGGTAGTGTTGGGGTCAACACTACCACTTAAATCCCCCCAAATTTTGGCACAGCCTATGCTAAGATGATCAAACCTTAGATTTAAGCCTGAACCACGCCGTTCACTTCTGGCATGCGCCATCCACATTTATGCCCACGACTGGCTACTTTTACTACTTTTTAATGAATATCCATGCAACGAGCTATAATTTCCAGCGAGTTCATGATATACCTAAGATAAATTGGCTAAATCCACTCCAAAATTTTGGCCTATTTTGCATCAATACTAATTAACAGTGTTGGTGAGGTGGCATGGTATTGCGACACATTTGATCTAAGCGCTCCATGGGCTGAGTACCTGTGCCAGCGTAACGATTTCCATTGGAGTGCATCCCATGAGTAATCCACGAATCTTGATTCTTGATCATACGCCTACAAGCACTCAAGACCTCAGCACTCAATTGACGGCGGCTGGTTGCAGCGTTATGTCCCACCTTAGCACATGGGAAGCCGCAGCATGCCTGCTTGGCGAGCAGAGTGTTGATCTGGTGTTGGCAACGCTGCATTTTGTGCCTCAAATCAATCAGCAACCCTGCCCAGTTCCGGTGGTCTATCTGAGCCAAACCAATGAGCAAGCCACCCAAATACCCAATCAACCGACCGCCATCGATATTTTAACCTTGCCAATTAGCACCGAAAGCCTTGTGCTTACCCTCAAAACGATCATCGAGCGTAGCCATTTGACCCAACGGCTTAGTCGGGTCGAAGTTTGGATGCAAACGATGTTGGCGCATGTCAGCGATGGCGTGGTGGCAATCGATCAGCATGGCAAAATTCAGTGGATCAATCCTGCCGCCGAGCATATGACTGGCTGGGATTATCGCAGTGCACTCCAGCAGGATTTTAATCAAGTGGTAGTGATTCGCAGCAGTCTCAACGATCAACGCATTGACGTGATTGCGGCGGCCTTGCGCAACGAGCCAGTGTTTGCCTTGCCCTTTGAGCGTTATTTGCATGCTCGCGACGGCCATGCAACCTCAATTACTGAACATGTTACGCCATTGCTCAATAACGACGGCCAAAATAATGGAGCAATCGTGATTTTGCGCGATCATACAGCTCAATTACAAATGGAAGAGGCGCTGTATTATCAATCACTGCACGATTCATTAACTGGCTTGCCCAATCGCCGTTCATTTCAATTGCATTTATCGCGGGCTTTAGAATATCAACGCCATCATCATGATTATAGCTTTGCGATTATTTTGCTCGATATCGATGAATTTAAAATGGTCAACGATGGCTTGGGTTATCATATCGGCGATACAATGCTGACTGAAATTGCCCAGCGTTTACGCCGCGCCCTCTATTTGCCAGGCGATGTTGTAGCACGCTTCGATGGCGATGAATTTGCAATCTTTTTTGATCGGCTGCCCGATTTGCCTGCTGCATTCAACGCCGCCCAACGCATTCGCCAACTCTTTGAAGATCCATTTATGATTGAAAATGGTCAGGAAATTTTCTGCAATGTCAGCATTGGTTTGGAATTAATCACCAGTGAAGTGCCGATTGAAACCGTGATGCGTAACGCCGATCTAGCACTGTATCGGGCTAAACATACAGGACGCGGCGGCATCGAGATTTTCGATCAAACCTTGTATGCCAATTTTAGCACCCGTTTGCACAACGAAACGGCGTTGCGCCTCGCCTTGCAACGCCAAGAATTTCGGCTGTTTGCTCAGCCAATTATCGATTTTGAGCATAGCCATTGCACCGGCTTTGAAATTTTGATTCGTTGGGCACACCCCGATGGACGTTTGCGCTCGCCTGGCCAATTTTTGGATATTGCCGAGGAAACTGGCTTAATTATTCCATTGGGCTGGTGGATGCTGGAAGTTGCAGCCGAGCAACTTGAGCGGTGGCAAGCCGACTCGATGATGCAGCACATGACTTTGGCGATTAATCTCTCACCACGCCAATTATTGCATAGCCAACTTTTGCCAACGCTTAAATCAATATTCGAGCGCTACCAATTTCCACGCCAACAATTGCATTTAGAAATTACCGAAGGCGCATTATTAAATACTGAACGGGCTGAACCAATTTTGAATGCCTTGCGCAATTTTGGTTTGCATTTACACATTGATGATTTTGGTACTGGCTATTCATCATTAACCTATTTACATCGTTTTCCATTGAATACAATCAAAATTGACCGTTCGTTTATTCAAGCAGCGCTGGAAGATCAACGGAGTTTAGCGATTGTGCGTACAATTATCAATTTGGCCCAAACCATGCAATTGGCCACGATTGCCGAGGGCATCGAAACCGCTGAGCATATTCAAGTACTGCGTGAACTTGGCTGTCAAGCAGGCCAAGGCTATTTCTTCTCGCCGCCCGTTCCACTCGAACAGGCGGCGGACTTCTCATGTTCGTTGAATTAGGCTTGGCTGGCCTCGACCATTACATTGGCAACGAGCGTATAAGCGGCAACCCATGCTTCTTTCACTTCGTCATTCCAGTGCGCACCAAGCTGTTGCGATAAAGCCCAAATCAAGGCCGCGCCAACTGTTTGATAGTGCTCGGGTTTGACCCCATAATCCACATGACGACGACCAAGCTCTTGCACAGCGGGCAAAACCGCTTCAGGCTTTTTGAGATTGTTGACGACCAAGACCAACGATTGTAACAACTTCTTCTTTTGCTCACTCATATCCTCGGGGAACAAAGGCCGAAAATCGGGAGCTAGTGTGAACAACTGCCCATAGAAAGCTTCGACCAATTGTTGTGGATTGCGACCAACCTCGGCAAAGGTTTGCTGCACAAGCTCAATCGCCGCAGGAGTTAACGAAGACATTCGTCATCCTTTCAGTATATTTTTGGTGCTCCAAGTGACATGGCCTAGCCTACCAACCGCAAGCCCATGCTGACAATCGGGTTGCGAGTGCAGATCAAATCAGGCGCTCAACCGATTGGCTTTTGTTACCAAATCCTTATGCACAGAGCTTTTTCAGCCAGCCAAAATAGCGCTATAATTGTCCACATTATGAACAACTTTACTTACACCCTTGAACATAGCGATGGTGAGGCGCGGGCAGGCCAATTCAGCACGCCGCATGGCACCATTCAAACGCCTGTCTTTATGCCGGTTGGCACGCAAGCCACGGTGAAAACGCTTGATCCCTTGGAAGTCGAGGCGATCGGCTCACAAATTATCTTATCGAATACCTACCATTTGTATTTGCGCCCAAGCGCCGATTTGGTGGCTGAAATGGGCGGCTTGCATCGTTTTATGCAATGGCCTAAGCCAATTCTGACCGATTCGGGTGGCTTTCAGGTGTTTAGTTTGGGGCCACACAGCAAAATCGATGAAGATGGCGTAACCTTCAAATCGCATATCGATGGCTCGAAACATCGTTTTACCCCCGAAAGTGCGATTGGTATTCAAGAAAAATTAGGCGCTGATATTATTATGGCCTTCGATGAATGTGCCCCGCAACCAACCACCCATGCCTATACCAAAGCTGCCATGGAGCGCACCCATCGTTGGTTGCTACGCTGTATCGCCGCCAAAACCCGTGCAGATCAAGCCTTGTTTGGGATTGTGCAAGGTGGAGTTGAGGCCGATTTACGCCGCGAAAGTGCGAGCTTTATCGCCCAACAAGATGTGCCTGGCATCGGCATTGGTGGCTTAAGCGTTGGCGAACCCAAAGAGCAAATGTATGGCATGCTCGAAGAAACCACGCCCTTGCTACCGCGCAACAAGCCGCGCTACCTGATGGGTGTTGGTTCGCCCGAAGATTTGCTCGAAGGCGTGGCGCGTGGGGTCGATATGTTTGATTGCGTGCTGCCAACTCGGTTGGGGCGCAATGGAGCCTTATTCATTCCCGAAGGGCGCTTGAATATTGGCAATGCCAAATATGCCCGCGAAGATGCGCCAATCGATGCAACCTGCGATTGCTCGACTTGCCAACGTTTTAGCCGCGCCTATCTGCGCCACTTGTTCCGCACCGAGGAAGTGCTTGGGCTACGCTTGGCAACCTTGCATAATCTGCGCTTTTTGATTCGGCTGATGGAGCAAGCGCGTGAGGCAATTCTGCAAGATCGCTATCAAAGCTTTATGGACGATTGGCTTAGCCGCTTCCAAACCATCCCGCATGCGGTGCGCGAAGCCAGCCGTGCTGCCCGATTAAACTCATTACGCACCCAAGGGGACAAGGCATGAGCGGCGTGACCGTTCGTTCAACCGAAGAATATACCCGCATCGCTTGGCGCTTGATCATCTTGGGCTTTCTGGCGTTTTGTTTTGTGATCGCGAGTAGTTGCTATTTGGCATGGCGGGTCAAGGCTTTTGCCCGCACTCAGCCAGCTGAGCCAGGTATCCTCGATACCTATGTCAGTGGGATTGAAATTATTCGGGCTGGTTTAGTCCAGCCTGAGCTACCCACGCCACCCAAAACGATCATTTACGAAGGTGATCGCATTAATGTCAGTAGCAAAGCACCAGCTGGCATCGCTGCCACAATCACCTTATTTGATGGCAGCAAGCTCGATTTGTGGGCTGGTACAAGCGTGGTTTTTGAAAAAGTCCAGACCACACGGTTTAGCTCGCGCAATCAAGAAGTAGCCTTGCGCTTAGAATCGGGCTTGGTGCGCTTGCGCTTAGCCTCGGTCGCCTCGCAACAATATCAAGATGTGCATTTCAGCGTGTTTGTGCAGCAAGCTGGTTATAGCGTTGAGCAGGCGTTACTCAAACCAGGTGGCACCTATCGCGTGCGTTTGCTTGATGCCAATGCGCCAACCACCAGCGCTAGCGAACGTGAACGGCTTAAACAAACCACGATCAGCGAATATGTGGTTGAGCAAGGCGGCATCACGCTGGCTTATAGCAGCCAAAGCCGCAGCATTGATAATCAACAAAAGCTCGAAATTGCTCAAGGTCGCTTATCGCAACCACAGCCTGCCGAATGGCAACTGGCCCGTGATAGCAACTTCACCGAGTTTACCGCCCAAGAATATAACAATAATGCGACTGTACCAGTTTCGGTCACCGATATTGTGCGGGCTGATACATGGCGCGTATTTGGCTCGTTGTATTCGCCTGAAGCCGAGGAAGATGGCTATTTTTATGTGGTAGGTGGCTGTGCCCAACGTAGCACTGAGCAACCGAATAATTGCTTGCGCCCGTTGATCAATGTGGCTCAATTTCATCGTGACATTAGCGAAGGCATTGATCATACTAAGAGCTTTCGCACTGGCATCACCCAAACGATTGACCTTGATACAACCTCGTATAGTACGCTTGAATTGAGCTTTACTGGGCGAATTTATGAGCAGTCGCTCAATCGGGCGGGCGATATTGGTGAAGAATGTGCCTTGGCGATTGCAGTTTTCTACTACAACCCCGCCAACCAACTTGGCTCAACCACCTATTGCTTTTACGCCCGCGACGATGCCGGCCCAGGTAGCATCTCGAACAAAGAATATATTCGTTCGCTCAAGTTGCCCTATCGTCAATGGACTGATCAAACTCTCGATCTCAAAGATGATCTTGGCAATATGCGGCGCATCTCGCACCTCGAGATTTACGCCAACGGACACGATTATATCTCCGAAATTACCAACATTCGGCTGATTGCTAAATAAAACCTACCCACGATCAGCGTTGATCGTGGGTAGATTGCAACTCTAGGCTTTGACTAACAACACCAAACTCTCAACATGGCTGGTTTGCGGAAAGAAATCGTAGGGCTGAGCATGTTGAATGCTATAGCCACCAGCCTGCAAAATTTTAATATCCCTTGCTAACGTGCCAGGATGACACGAAACATAGGCGATCATGGTTGGCTGGGCCGCAATCAGGGCATTTAGGGCAACTGGCTCAACGCCACGCCGTGGCGGATCAACAATCGCCAAATCAAATTGCTGCTTGAGCTGGGGCAAAATTGCCTCAACCTTGCCTGTTTTCAGGGTCAAATTGTTAAGTTGATTGGCTTTAGCGCTTGCCTGAGCATCGCGAATCGCCGCCGGATGTTCCTCAATGCCCCAGCCATGGCCAATTTTATGGGCCAAAGGCAACAAAAACGTGCCAACGCCACAAAAACCATCAAGCAAACGGGTGGTGTTATTCAACGGCAAAAAACGCTCGATCTGCTGCAAAACTGCCCGTGCTCGCTCAACATTGGCTTGAAAAAAGCTGGTTGGGGTAATCCGTAAACGAACATCGCCCAATTGCTCATACAAATATTCGGCTCCGGCCAAGGCCATCCAGCCCTCGCGGGTCGCCGAAGAAACTCCAGCAATCGTGGCATCAGCCGCCAGCCAACGTCGTGCCCAACTGCGCCAAGCACTTTGGCCTTGACCCATCAAATGGCCGTGGATCGTGCCATCGGTGGTGCTCAGGCGCAGGCTAATTTCGCGCAAGCCCACCAAGGGCAACAGGGGTTTTAAGCGTTCAATCGCCGTATTCAAGCGCGGATCGATGATCAAGCACTGCTCAAATTCGACAATTTGGCGACCGCCAGCGGCGTAGAACCCAACCCGTTGGCCATCGATATGCACGCGGGCAACCGAGCGATAATGCCATGGCTCACCTGTCGCCGTGGCCGCAACCTCGGCGTGATCGGTTTGGGCCACAAAGCGCAATTGCTCGGCCAAAATCGTTTGTTTGGCTTGGCGCTGGCTTTCAATTGTTTGATATTGCCAATCGCAGCCACCACAGCGCTGATAGACCGGACACGCTGGAGTAACCCGTTCAGCTGCTGGATTGCTTGGTGGCTCCAGTAAAACCCCGCGTGCCCAGCCATTGCGGCGCTCGGTTAGGCGCACTCGCACCTGTTCGCCAGTCAAAGCTGCTGCTACAAACACTGGTCGCCCAGCGTAGCGGCCAACTCCATCGCCGCCTTGAGCCAAGCCATCAATTGTGGTGGTAAGCTCTTGCGGCCATTCAAAATCGCTCATTATAGTTCCCATCTGGATTTAAACTTTGATTTTGAGGGCACTTTGCACAAACGCTACCACATCGCGATGGCGCACAATCCCCACGACTGCATCACCATCGGTCACAGGTAGGCTATCGTAGCGCTGGCCGAGCATGGTGTAGTAGGCAGTTTGCATACTATCGCCAACGTTGAGGCGTGGCAAATCGGCCTTGGGAGTCATGGCATCGCCGACCGAGATGCTGCGCCATTCGCCCATCGCATAGCGATACAGATGTTGCACGCTGATCATGCCGATCAAGCGTTCGGAGTGTACCACCGGAAAAGCAGGCTCAGCCTGGCCCAGCAAATATTGGCCAGCAAATAAATCGAGAGTTAAATGCGGCGAAACCGTCCGAAAACTACGGGTCATCACTTCGCCAACCAAGGCTCGGCTGAGGGTGTAGTTCAGGGTGGTTTGCACAAAATTGCTGACCGCAGCCCGATTGGTCATCCAACCCATCAGCAAGAGCAAACTGCCAGTTAAGGCATTACTAAACAAAGCCACCAGCCCGATAATCATCAAGCCATTACCAAGATAGCGTCCAATCATGCTAGCTTGGAGTGTGCCTCGCAATAGATCATCATTCAAAAACCAGAAAATCGAGCGGAGCACACGCCCGCCATCGAGTGGATGACAAGGCAGTAAATTAAACACCGCCAACAAGCCATTGATAATCGCCAAGGTGGCCCAAAAACTAGCCCAAACCCCTTGGGAAAACCACGCCCCGACGAAAGCGGCAATTGCCAAACCAACGTTGACCAACGGGCCAATCAAGGCAATTTTAAATTCACTTTGCGGCAAATCGACATCATCGGCTAGCTCGGTTAGGCCGCCAGTTAAAAACAGCGTGATTGCGGTTACTCGCAAGCCTAACCGCCGAGCCATAAGCGCATGGCCAACTTCGTGCAGCACAATTGAGCACAACAGCAGTAATGTGCCAAGCAAGGCTAGTGGTAAGCCCGATTGCCCATTGAGCGTAAACAGCTGCTCAAAGCTATAGATGCTCAGGCCAGCCAAAATCAGCCAGCTAAGATGCAATTTAATCGGGATACCGCTGACATTACCGATGCGCATGCTCCACACTAGGCTGCCTCCGTTTCCTCATTGCCACGTAAATGATCGACCAATTCGTTGATTTCGGCGCTGTAATCGTGCTCGCACTCTGGCTTATCACGTTTCCAAATCATGCTGTTGGTCACTTTGAAGCCATAACGGGCATACAAACGCATTGCGCCTTTGTTGGCCTCACGGACATCCAGTTGTACATTTTGGCAGCCTTTGCCCTCGGCCCGCTGACAAGCATAATCGAGCAATTTGGTGCCAATCCCTTGAGCACGCGCCTCGGGCACAAGGTAAAAATCTTCTAAATAAGCATAGGGTGCAGCAGCCCAGGTCGAAAGCCGATAATTAATCTGAATACAACCCACAACTTCATCTTCGTTGGGGCCACGTTCAGCAATCACAAAATCGCTAAAGCCAGTAGTCAGCATCGCCCGAATAATCTCTTCCAAGGCTTCAGGCTCGGGCGGTGTTACGCCTTCTTCAGTAGCCAAAGCCGAAATCAACGGAGCGAGCAAAGGAGCATCTTCAGGGTGACACAACCGCACACTAAAGATCGATTCAAAATGCGCCATAAACGCTGGTCCTTACTTGAATAATAATCTGTATTATACCGCAGTCGCGTTGGCAGGTTCGAGTTGTTCGGCAGCAGTTGATCGGCGGGCTTGCCACCAATCAAATCCAGCTAAAGCCCAAAATAGCACGGCCACCACCGCCGAGATGATGCACCACTGACACCATTCGTGCAGCACCCAAGCCTCAATTGCCGTTAGATAGGCTGAAAATGCCAGCCCACCGCTTGCCAACACCAAGTTGATCATTGGCAGGCTAAATCGCCCAATCTGCGACCGCTGCAAACTCAGCACGCTGAGCACCAACAACAATAAAAAACCTACGAAGCCAATATAGGCCACCGGAATGCCATTGGTCGGCGGAAACACACTATATTTGCTAGCTTGCACAGCTTCACAATTACCAACCACGCCACAGACCAACGGGGCACTCTGGGTTGGCCGCAAACGATGAATGGTTAAATAGCTTGAATTGATCAGGCCGCCAAGCGCCAAAAAAGCCATGGCCATGCGCGGCCACTCCGGACGTTCGTCCATCATACACCTCCTAGGGGGTAACACCCAATTTCGCATCAATCGCTACTTTTAAGTCGCTATAAAAATTGCCTGTACTATTAATCCGATCATCGTTGATAAAAATGGTCGGTGTTTGATCAAGGCCTAAGCTTCTGGCTGAATCGTATGAAGCATTGATCGCTGCTGTATGAGTCTGTGCATCCATACAATCTTCTAACATACCAAGGTTGGCTCCAGCTTTAACCGCTGCATCAAGAATCAGCGGCTGCGAATTTTTAATATTGGTCCATTGCAATTGGCTATCATAAAGCGCCATATGCACCGGCCAATAGACACCCTGGTCGCCAGCGCAGCGGCTTACTTCAGCGGTATATTGGGCCATTTCATGAATACCGCGCAAAGGAAGCTCGCGATAAATCCATTGGACTTTGCCACTTTCGATATATTCGGCATCAAAATTGGCATTAGCCAAATCAAGCTCAAGCTGCCGACAGGCGGGACACTCAAAATCAGCAAATTCAATTACTTTGACTGGAGCATTAGGATCGCCCTTGTACCAATAGCCTTCCGAGGTTTGGCCAACGGCTGCATTGATCACAGGACGGATCGGAATGCTGGCACTCGGTGGAGCAACCGGAGCTTGTAAAGCCTGAATAAACACAAAGGTTAAGCCAACGATGCCACCTAAGCCGAGCAGTAAATAAAATGGTAACAACGAGCGCTTTTCGCGTACTCGCTGGCGGCCTTGGCGCGGTTTGGGGGTATTACTCATAGCATTATTCCTTTCGCAAAACAGCTGTATTTTGGCAAGCACGCTACTGCCACAGTCGCATCGTACCGATCTTTGCCCAAACTGACTATCAGAAAATAGTCCCAAGTTTGGGCTTCTCAGCAACTCCTAATCTTTGCAATGCCCAGCGTGCTCCAGCTTTGCCCGACAACAACACCAGCGGAATTCCGCCGCCAGGATGGGTCGCCCCACCAACGAGAGCCAAATTCTGCAAGCCTGCTGGCTGATTGGCTGGCCGCAAAAAGGCTGCTTGTAAGCCATGCGAGGCTGGACCATACAACGAACCTCGCTGGGCATTGGTCATGCTCGCCAGATCAGCAGGCGTGAGCACGGTTTCGCTGATAATCGCTTTATTCAGCCCAACCAAGCCATGCTGCTCCAAACGGCGCACCACTAAATCACGGTAGGCCGCCGCCTCGCGTTGCCAATTTACCCGACCTGTAACTGGAGCATTAACCAATACAAATAAATTCAGCATTCCAGGCGGAGCATGCTCAGGGTTCGAGCGGCAGGTCGCAGCGATATAGATTGTCGGGTCAACTGCTGGCACGCCATGCTCAAAAATTGCCCGAAATTCGGCGGCATAATCGCCGCTGAAGAAAATATTATGATGCTGCAATTGAGCATAATCGCGATTGACTCCCAACAGCAACACAAAGCCTGAGCAAGCCAATTCGTGGTTTGGCGCTTTGGTGGTTGGAATTAGCTGATCAAGCGCATACATCGCATCAGCATTCACAATCACATAATCGGCATTAATCGTGCGGCCATCGCTCAAACGTACACCAATAGCCGTTTTATTGTTGAATAGAACTTCGCTAACTAAACTGTTTAATTGAATATCGACACCCATTTCGCCAGCAATGCGGCCTAGCGTCGCCGCCAATTGATACATGCCACCATCGATATACCAGCCGCCCTGAGCGATTTCAACATAGGGAATAATACAAAAGGTCGCGGGCGAACGATAGGGCGAGGAGCCATTGTAGGTGGCATAACGATTGAACAACTGGCGCAGATAGGGATGTTTGAAGTAGTGGCGCACCGCTTGATCAACGGTTTTCAAGGGGGCAATTTTCCAAACATCGCGCAGCAAGCGTGGTTGCAGCATTGTGCGCAAGCCCTGAAATGGCTCAAGTAAAAATGGCTCAGCCGCTGCTTGATAAATCTGGGCACTAAATGCCATAAAACCCAAAAAGCCCGCAACATCGGCTGGTTCGAGGCATTCAATTTCTTTTAAAAGCTTTGGCAGATCGCTCCAAGCATCGAGGCGTGTGCCATCGGGCCATTGATAACGGCAGGTTGGATCAACTGGCTTAATCGTCAGTTCGCTGGCCAGCTCACGCCCAACACTGGCCAGCAATTCTTCCACCACCCATGGCATGGTAAATAGTGATGGTCCGGTATCAAAGCGAAAACCATGTTGCACAACTTGGGCCATTTTGCCGCCAAGGGTCGCGTTTTTTTCAAATAAGGTTACGGCAACACCCGCTGCTCGTAAGCGCAAGGCTGCCGCCAAACCACCCAAGCCACCGCCAACAATCACCACATGCTGCATGCACTCATCCTTAAATCAACGCCTGATATTCTGCATTCTGTGCTATTGTACCGCGTGTTGAGCCGCCAGCCCGAAAATATCGCTTAACGGCGGGTGAGCGATTGATGACATTAACAAACAAACCCCTCATCTCAATCGCGAGATCAGGGGTTGTTGATTAATTCAAATTGGCCCAATTAACTATTGATATTGCAGAACCATGCGTTGGGCGTGCTCAGCAACTTCAGCGCGTAGGTCAGCTGGAGCCAATACCTCAACATCAGCACCCCAGCCCAGCACCCATGAACGCATTTCACGTGTACCAGCGAGTTTCATCGAAAGCTCACAGCCACCATCGGGCAAATCGGTAACTTCTTGCGAACGATGCCAGGTGCTTTCTTTGACGCGGCGGGCCACAACTGCGCTAAATCGTAAGCGCACCGTGACGGTATTGCCCTCGTCCATGATGCCCCAGCTATCGGCCAACATCGAATACGGGTCGAAATCAGCGGGAATCACATATTCATCATCGAGAATTTCGGCGCGTTGCACTCGTTCGAGCTTAAAGGTACGCAAAGCATTGCGTAATGGGTCGTGGCCAATCACATATGAGGCTGGCTCAAACCGCGAAACTTCGAGCACATACGGGGCAACCGTGCGCTCCTCAGGCTCCTCACGGTTCGAGGCCCAATACGAAAATTTGACCATACGCCGATCGGCCCAAGCGCGAGTGAAGGTTTCGAGCACCAAAATATATTCGCGGCGGGTTGGGCGTAGCTGAATTTGGGCGGCAACATTGCTCAAATGTTTGGCAATCGTTTCATCGGGCAGCGAGGCCGCAATTTTCTCAAGCGCCGCCACCACATGCGGGTTTTGCTCATCGCTATGGTGGGCCAGCAAACGGGCAGCAAAAAATAACGAAATGGTTTGATTTAAATTTAAGCGCACTGTTGAGAGATAATCTTCGCGATTAATCCCAAATTTGCCCTCAAATTGCCACATTGGCACGCCCATGTCTTCAAGCGCACCCAAATCGCGGTAGATGGTACGCCGATCCATGCCCGTAGCCTCGGCCAAATCCATCACCCGCAAGCCTTGGGGATTATTATAGAGTTTGCGTTCAATCCAGCGTAAACGTGCTGCTTTACTGGCTAAACGTTCATCGCTCATAGCAACCTCAAGCATAGGCGCTGCTCAAAAAAGAAGCACGGCATAGGCCGTGCCAGCAGCAAGCCAATAATGTGTCGGCTAGAACACATTTAATACAGCTAGCACGACCATAAGTGCCAACAACCCACCACCCATCAAAATGATCCGAATCAGATCATGGCGAATGTAGATATATTCCACATCTGGGTTCATGCCGGCTGCTGATGATGTTTTGATATTGCGAATTGGTGGTCGCCGACGCGCCCGCGTCGAACGGCGATTGATTGTCATGACCGTGTATCCTCCTTATTGGTAAGGCTATTATAGCAGATAAGCCGACCTTTTCAGCTGTGGTAGGATACAGCGGTTATCGTTGCTCGCAGTTAACTCAAGGAGGAGTTATGCCCCACGCTGATCAATTAATTATCAATATAGGTCGCTTGGTTACTGGCCCGCAAGCACCTTTACGCGGCCAGCATTTGGCCCAATTAACCTGTATCGATCAAGCTGCCGTCGCTGTCCAAGCAGGCAACATCGTGGCGCTTGGTAGTCAGGCCGAGCTTGGCGCTTGGACAGCCGATCAAACGATTGATGCAGGTGGTTATTTGGCAATCCCAGGCTTTGTCGATCCTCACACCCACGCTTGTTACGCAGGAGATCGCGCCCATGAGTTCGAACTTCGGATCAAAGGCGCAAGCTATAGCGAGTTAATGGCGGCTGGTGGTGGAATTATGTCAACAGTTCGAGCAACACGAGCGGCGAGCAAAGCCGAATTAGTTGCCCAAACCCGCCCACGGCTTGATCAATTATTGGCCCATGGCACAACCACCGTCGAAATCAAAAGTGGCTATGGGCTTGATACCGCTACCGAATTAACCATGCTCGAAGCGATCGCTGAGCTGGCCCAAACTCATCCAATTGGTATCGTGCCGACCTTTATGGGAGCACACGCCATTCCCGCCGAGTATCGCGACAATCCAGAAGCGTTTGTAGATTTGGTAGTTGATCAGATGTTGCCTGCAGTAGCGGCTTGGTGGCAACAGCAAACAATCTGGCAAGAATCCTTAGCCTGCGATATTTTTTGCGAAAATGGGGCCTTTTCAGTTGCCCAAAGCCAACGTATTTTGGTTAAGGCCAAAGCATTGGGCTTTCGCTTAAAATTGCATGTCGATGAGTTTGAGCCGTTGGGTGGCACGCCGCTGGCGGTCGAACTAGGGGCAATCTCGGTTGATCACTTGGTTGCCACGCCACCCGAACATATTGCGATCTTGGCAAATTCGGAAACGGTTGGCGTTTCGTTGCCTGGCACGCCGTTTGGTTTGGGCAAGAGCCAATTCAGCCCAGCCCGCAGTTTAATCGAAGCTAACGGAATTTTGGCCCTAGCCACCGATTGTAATCCAGGCACCAGCCCTTGTGAATCGATGCCGATGGCGATTGCCATTGCTTGTCGCTATTTACGGCTGACTCCAGCTGAGGCCTTGAACGCGGCCACGGTCAATTCAGCGTTTGCGATTCGTCAGCATGAGCGCGTTGGTAGCTTAGCAGTTGGCATGCAAGCTGATCTGGCCTTGCTCAACCTGCCCGACGAACGCCATATTGGCTATAAGTTTGGCACAAATCCAGTCGCCATCGTGATCAAAGCAGGTAAGGTGGTCCATCGGAACCAACTTCACGCTGATCGCTAAATGGCTGCTCGACCCATGGCAACTTGACAATAAAGGTTGAGCCATGGCCTAGCTCGCTAGTCACTTCAATATCGCCGCCCATTAATTTGCACAGATTACGACTAATCGCCAAGCCAAGCCCAGTGCCGCCATATTTGCGCGTCGTTGAGGCATCGGCTTGGCTAAAATTTTGAAACAAATTGGCAACTTGCTCAGCCGTCATCCCAATGCCTGTATCGCAAACCCGTATTTGCAAACAAGCAGGCTCATCGGTTTCATCAAGAAACAGCGATAGCGAAATTGTGCCATGGTCAGTGAATTTGGCAGCATTGCCCAACAAATTGATCAACACCCGCCGCAACTTGGAAATATCAGTCCAAAACATCAAGTTATGGTAAGTTTGATCGATCATCAAGCTATTGTGGTTGCGGTCAATCTGTGGGCGCACCGTCGTAATCACATCATTTAATAGAATGCTGACCCGCGTTTGCTCCCAATAGACTGGCATTTTGCCCGCCTCAATTTTCGAAAGATCCAGCACATCGTTGATTAAGCCCAACAAATGCGCTCCGGCTGAGCGAATCCGATCCAAATCGGCTAAATAAATTTGGTCGTTGGAATCAAGCAAATCTTCGCGCATCACATCGGCATAGCCAATAATCGCGGTGAGCGGGGTGCGTAATTCGTGGCTCATATTGGCCAAGAATTGGCTTTTGGTTTGGCTGGCAGCCTCGGCAGCATCCTTAGCGCGGCTTAGCTCGCGAGTCAGTTGTTGCTGGGTTTGGTAGACATGGGCATTGCCAATTGCAAACGAAATTTGAGCGGTAGCCGCTTCCATCAACTCCGAATGCTCCTGGCGAAAATGATCAACCTCTGAGTGCAATAGCATCAAAATGCCCAAAATTCCAGCCGTGCCAAAAATCGGCAAGGCCAGCACCGAACGCGCATTGTAAGGCGCATTTGGCAAATGCAACCAGCGATCATCAGTGTGGGTGTCTTTGATCAAAGCAATTTGATTGTGGGCGACGATCCAGCCTGCTAAGCCTTGGCGCATCACCCGCCCAACCAAATTTTGCTGCTCGATGCGCGTGGCTTTTTCGCGGGCCAAAATGCTATGAGTCACCATTTGATGCTGGTCGAGCAGAAAAATACTGCCTTGCTCAGCTGTCGTTAAGTGCAATGCCACATCAAGTGTGCTTTGCAAGGTCTGGTCAAGATCAATTTGGGCGCTGGTGGCGCGGGCCACTTCAACCAAGCCAGCAAATAAATTACGTTGTGAGCGCAGCAAATCTTCGTATTGATGGCGCTCGGTAATATCGCGCAGCAACAGCAAATGGCCAAGATAGCGATTGCGATCGCTCAGTGGCGATAATTGCACATCGAGCACTAATTTTTTCTCATCACGATGGAGCGTATATTCCCAACGCAAATGCTCATCAGGATCAGCCGCTTGCGGTGCATCCAAGCGTTCTAAAATGCTTAGTTTAGCCGATTGGCCAATTTGTTGATCAGGCCGAATATCCAACAACTTACCAGCCGTGGCGTTCATATCCATCACGCGGCGCTTAGCATCGAGAAAAATCACGCCCTCGCTGAGATTTTCCATCAAAATATGCCGGGCAATTGGAATCGTATCGAACAAACGGTAGCGTAACGCGCCCCAAGCCAAGGCAACCGTGCTAATCACAAAGCCAAACGGCGTTAAATCAAGGTACGGAAATGGCCGATAGCCTAAAATATGAAACGCATTGGTGACCCATGGTGCAATTGCACTTAAAATTAATGCAATAATTTGATTTTGATACAGCGATGAAGAAAGCACCAACGCTTGCAATAAAATTAACGTGCCAGCTGCCATAAACACATATGAATAAGCCGTATGCACCCAAAACCATGGTCCATAATAGGTTTGGAGCATCGTATATTCGCCATACATCGCAATTTCAGTTTTTGTCCAAATCAAATGATGCCATTCGTTCGTCCAGACTAAAACAATGGTAATTGCAGGAATAATCATGGCATATAAAAAACTACGCTTAGTGACAAAACGCTCTTGTCCGGTGTAATATAAAGCATACGCCACCCAAGCTACTGGTGGCGTAGCAATGCCTAAATATTGAGTTTTAGCAAAAATAACTTTAGTCGCTAAATCAACACTGACCAATTCCCACGCATAGCCCAACGTCCAAAAAGCAACAGTGAAAGCTAAAATAGCAAACGGCCACATCTGTGAAACAAAGCGGCGACGTGAGACAATAATTGCGATTGCAAACGAAACGCTGCTCGCAATCAAGGTGGGAAAGGTATACGATGGAATTTGCCAGTGCATAACAATTCCTAAGCTTAATGATGCCGATGGCGATTAAGAATATAGGTCGTGCGCGTGCCGAGATGTTTCATTTCGACCCCATGGCGTGGCTGCAAACTAAAATGCTCATGATCTTGCAACAAGGCATAGGTTTCGGCGCTAACCTGAATCGTGTTGGGATGAGCGCTACTTTCCATGCGACTGGCAATATTGACGGTATCGCCCCACAAATCGTAGCTAAATTTGATTGTGCCAATGACGCCTGCGACAACTGGCCCGCTATGAATGCCAATGCGCATTTGTAAAGGCTGGCCGTTGGGCATCGTAATTTGTTCAATCGCGGCCAACACCGACGTAGCAAAGAGCGCCAAACGTTCGGCATGGTCGGGCTGGGCAATTGGCAAGCCAGCAGCAACCATATAGGCATCGCCGATGGTTTTGATCTTCTCCAAGCCAGCATCAAGCGTCATCTGATCAAAAAGTGAGAACAAACTATTCAGCCACGCTACCAGTTCTTGGGCATTGATATGGCCTGACAACTCGGTAAAACCAACAATATCAGCAAATAATACGCTGACACTGCTAAAATATTCGGCGATGTTGGCTTGTTGATCTTTGAGTTGGTCGGCGATGGTTTGCGGCAGAATATTGCGCAAAAGGCGGTTGGATTGGGCTTGTTCTAAGGCGATTGCTTGCAGATAGGCTTGTTCTTGGTCGTGCAAACGTTTTTTTTCCAACGAAGCTTCGATCCGTGCTCGCAGCAAGGTCGTATTAAATGGCTTGGCCAAATAATCCTCAGCACCCATTTGAATGCCCTTAACCACGTTTTCCATATCATCAGCTGCCGAAACAATAATCACCGGAATATGGCGTAATTGTTCGTTCTGTTTGAGGTTTTGCAAGACCTCAAAGCCATTCATCACAGGCATCATAATATCCAGCAGCATGAGATCGATCGTATGGCTTTGAACATAATCAAGTGCTTGCTGACCATTCTCAGCAAGCACTACTCCATAATTGCGCCGCAATAGTTGGCGTTGCAGCAAATAGCGGTTATCTTCGCTATCGTCAACAACGAGAATACGAGGTTGGGTTGCGGTCATAGTGGCGTATCCTCGACTAAGGCCTGAATCTTACTAACCAGGCTAGTAAAGTCAACTGGCTTAATCTCATATTCGTTGCAACCTGCTTCCAAACAGCGCTCTCGATCGCCGGCCATGGCATGGGCAGTTAAACCAATAATCGGAATTTGGTTGACAGCTGGATTCGCTTTAATCATGCGAGTTGCCGTCCAGCCATCAACATTTGGCAAACTCATGTCCATCAAAATAATATCGGGCATTAAACTTTCAACCAAATCGATCGCTTCTTGACCATCGACGGCCACCGAAACCTGAAAATCGCGACGTTCAAGGCGGCGCTTCAACATATCGCGATTCATTTCATGGTCTTCAACAAGTAGAATATGCATACAAACTCCAATGCTCGTTGCTCCATGCCGCATCGCGAAGGCTGCTCTGCTGTTGCTAGTGTCGCGATTTGGCATTACGAGTCAGTTTACGATCGGCTAATCGGGCTGGGCTAGGCCATGGGTTTCACGCGCTTCGGCAGCCACAAACAGCGATCCAGTTACGCAAATGAGGCCAGCGGCGGATGTGAGTTGTTGGGCCAGCGTTAAGGCCTCGGCCACGCTGTTGGTCTGATGAACCGGGCGATTAACATGCTGCTGAATCAATTCAGCCAGTTTTTCGGGTGCTAAGGCCCGCGGATGGCGCGAACAGGTTGTGATCAGGTGGGTTGCCGAATTGCTGAGTTGCTGAATAATTGCTTGAATATCTTTGTCGCTTGATGTACCTAAAACTAAAGTCAGTGGTCGGTTTGGGTAATTCTGTTTGAGCGCTTGCAGCAGCACCCGCGCCGAATCGCCGTTATGCGCTCCATCAACAAGCGTCAACGGTTCGTTGGCAATTTGCTCAAACCGAGCTGGCCATTGGGTTGTTGCCAAGCCTTGGCGAATAGCATCATCGCTAATGGGGAAACCTAGCTCACGCAAGAGCAATGCGGCGCTGGTGGCAAGTTGGGCATTTTGCATCTGAAAATCACCCTTCAAGCCCAGTTGTTCAGGCACAATCACCAGTGGATATTCAGCAATTACCCCTGAGGCCTGCTCCTGCAACCCCGCCATCCCTGCAATAAACAACGGAGCCGCTTGCTCAACAGCAACCTGAGCGATCACCTCAGCCGCCTCGGTTTGCTGCACAGTGCTAATTATTGGCACATGCTGCTTAATGATTCCAGCCTTTTCATAGGCAATTTTGGCTAAGGTATCGCCTAAAATCGCCGTGTGATCATAGCTGATCGAAGCAATTACGCTGAGCACAGGGTTAACACTGTTAATCGCATCATAGCGCCCACCTAAGCCAATTTCAAGTACTGCCAACTCGATTGCCTGCGTAGCAAAGTAGTACAAACCCAAAACCACCCCAATTTCATAGGTGGTTGGTGCACCAACTTCGGGGTCAAGCGGCTCCAGTAGCGGTCGCACCTGATTAATCAAATCGACAAGCTGGCTTTGGCTAATTAGCTCACGATTGATTTGCATGCGTTCGCGGTAGGAGTGTAGGTGCGGCGAGCTAAAAAAGCCAACTTTTAGGCCACTCTGGCGGATAATCGACTCTAAAAAGGCACACGTTGAGCCTTTGCCCTTCGTGCCAGCCACAATCACCGCTGGATAACGCAACTGCGGATTGCCCAACAACTCCAGCATCGCCTTGACCCGTGGCAAATTAAATTCGGTCGGATTTTTGGGTAACTTCTTCTCGCTATCGAGGAAACTGTAGATCCAATCCATGGCATCTTGATATGTTTGCAGCATCGACGCTTGCTCCAGCTAAATCATATGCTGCTTAGTGTACAACCAATAGCGGTTTATGTGCATTTAACCACAAAACCCCGCGACCAGTGCTAGTCGCGGGGTCAGTACCGATCGAATCTAAATACTGCTGGCATCAAGCGGTACAATAACCCGAACGGTTGTACCAGCACCAACTGCTGAGGTCATTTCGGCGCTCCCACCAACCATGCGTGCCCGTTCATCAATATTTAAGAGGCCAAACGAGCCACGTTTGCTGTAGTTAGCCCGAACTGCTTGCAAATCGAAGCCTTTGCCATCATCCTGAACAGTGGCCATCAACTCATCGCCTTGGCGGGTTAGCCGAATCCAGATATGTTTGGCTTGGGCATGTTTCATGGCATTGTTGCTAGCTTCTTGAATAATGTTGAACAAAGTGCCTTCACGTTTGGCATCAAGCCGTAATTCACCGACGGTTTCTTCGAGTAATACCTGAGTCGGGCCATCTTTGAAGCGGGTTACATATTCGCGCAGGGTTGCGACGAGGCCTTGGCTATCCAGAGTCAAGGGGCGCAACTCGAACAAAAGCGTGCGAATATCGTAGGTGGTGCGGCGGGCTAATTCGCCCATTTTGGTCAACTCTTGCATTACGCGGCTTGGTTCGCGCTCCAACAAACGCTTGACAAACTCAATATTCATGGTGATGGCGGCCACTGATTGGGCGGGGCCATCGTGCAAATCGCGGGCGAGTTGTTGACGCACTTCTTCTTCTTTGCTAATTAGTTTGGTGCGTTCATCGCGCAATTCGCCAACCAATTGGGCATTGAGCATGGCAATAATTGCATAATTGGCCAACGCCGAAACCATACCCAATTCATCTTCATTGATTTCGTTGCGATCAACCCCGACAACCACGATACCGTAGTTGCGACGGCCTGCGCTCAGCGGCACACAGCAAACACAGGCACAGTTTTGCATCGAAGGCACGCTACTCAAGGCATGCGATTGGCGCAAATCGTTCAAAATGCGCGGCGTGCCTGAAGCCAGAATCGAGGCCATAATCCCGGTTGGCTCAATCGCAATCCGTAAATTGAGATCGCCAGAGCCAACCCCAACACCAGCAGCAACATACAATTCATCTGGTTCGCCAGTTGGCAATAATACGACACTGCTGCGGCCATTGATCAAACGAATTGATTCGGTTACGGTGGCATCAAGCACGGTTTGAAAATTCATCGTCGTGCTGAGCTTATAGGCAACTTCGTAAAGTGCCCGCATGCGGTCACGATACGATTCAGCATCACGTTGAGCGCTATCGACATCGCGCCGTGCTGCAATCACATGTTCGCGGTTGATTTCGCTGGATTGACCAGAAAGCGTGCTGACCAACCACGACACCAAAATCAAAGCTGTGCAGTTGACCGCAATGCTAACAAACATCTCTTCGCTGCCAACATTGCTAGCATCGCCAAAGCGCCGATACAACGTAATGCCTGCATAGACAACTGCTGCCCCAACGCCTGTACCAACTGCTTGGGCAGGTGAACGATTGGTTGAAGCCCAAACCGTGGGCAGCATAATTAATGCTACCAACAAGGCTGGGGGCAGACCACTAAACAAGGCAAAGAGCGCAATAAAGCCAAAATCAACAATGAAGATCCACGATGGCAGGTTGCGAAAGCGTGGCACAAAAGCCAAACTAGCCATCGCGATGCCATAAATCGCATAGGCCCACCAAATTAAGCCAAATGGAGTGGTTGGCGGAACAACCGTATGTTGATCGATACGAGCGCCGACGACCAAAATTAAGCCAAGGCTAATCAACCGCACCAAGCTAAATAATGGATCACCGGACATTAATAGTCGTGGTGTAATGCGTGGGACGGAGATAGACATGGTTGAATCTTCCTCGGCACTAACTATCTTAGAAGGAAATTCCGTCAATCAGTGGTTCGCCCTCGATTGCAGCTTGGTGCAGCTGATCTTTGAGGATCTTACGGGCATAAAACAGCCGCGATTTAATCGTTCCCTCAGGGCATTCTAGAATTTCGGCAATCTCCGTTAGGGAGTAATCGTGAAAATAATGTAAGACTAAAACCGCGCGATGCTGGGGTGAAAGGCGCTCTAGGGTTTGGCGCACCACATCTTGCATCTCGCGGCGTTCAGCAACCACATCGGGCGCAGAACGCGAGCTAGCCCGCAAGCGCTCGGCCAATTGATGAAATGGCTCGTACCATGGGCGTTGGCGCTTGATGCGGCTATAGCACAAATTCACCGTTACGCGATAGAGCCAAGGGGCCAGTGGCATGCTGCCATCAAGCTTTTTGGCGTGGCGATACAACCGATAAAAACAATCTTGCAAAACCTCTTCGGCCAGTTGCTGATCGCGGGTAATGCCCAAGGCCGTCTGGAACAATTGCTGGCGATAGCGATCAAACAATTGTTGCAACGCCAACATATCGTTGTTGGTGGTAATTGCCTCCAACAAAACAGCATCACTTCGCTCTGATTGTGCGTGATCGTCAGCGATGGCCATTTGGGTATTCTTTCTATGGTTGTGTGGTTTACGGTGGGCTATTTGTGGCCCATTATACCACAGCCGTTTTGGCTTTTTAGCTACGATTTTCGCCAATTGGCCGCGAATGTTGGGCTAGCCAACTACTGGCAGTTTCATAATCTTGGCGATGCATGGCCAAGGCGGTGGTAAATTGATCAGCTTCGGCGGCATCAACCGTCAACTGATAGCCATTCAAGGCCAAAAATCGCGCCGTAATCGCCATCGCGATACGTTTGTTGCCATCCCAAAATGGATGATTACGAATCAGCCCAGCCAACAGCATGCCCGCTTTGGCACACAGCGTTGGAAAAAGCTCCTCGCCAAACATCGATTGAAAGGGCGTAGCTAAGGCCGAAAGTAATTGTTGAAAGCGCAAAACATCGAAGCTCTCGCCATGTGCTTCGGCAATCGTATCGCGAATGCGTAGGGCTTCTTCAAGCGTAATATAGTGCAGCGTGGCTTCTTCACTCATACTTGCTCACAACGTTGTTCGATCCAAGCGGCCTGTTGTTCGCGATCCATGCCACGTTCTGCCGCTACCAGCAAAATCCAATCGTAAAGGCTATCGTCGTCGGGCGTATTAAAGGCATAGCCATTCCGAGCCAGAAATTCAATCATCGCCAATAAGGCTGTGCGCTTATTGCCATCGCTAAAACAATGACCATGAATCAACGCATCGAATAAAGCAGCAGCTTTGCTAAACGTATCAGGATACAGATCCTCGCCAAACATGGTTTGTTGGGGCGCAGCCAAGGCCGTGGCTAATTTTTCAAAGCCCTGTTCAGTAATGCCATGAATCCCACCGATCTGCTGAATAACCATCGCTTGGAGCATAAAGGCATCGGTCAGGCCCAAATAGCTGGTCACAGCAGCCTCCGCAAGGTTTCGGCATATTGGGCCATGGCTTTGCGCACCCGTGGCACAAGCTGCGGGTCTACCTCAGGCAAGGCTTGCAACGAAAGATAGCCATCGGCATCAAGCTCAACCGCCAATAAGATAGTAGTTTGTTGGCTGGCTCGTAACCATTCGGCCAAATTGGCGGGCACTTCTTCAGGTTTTAATGTTAATTGTTGCATATTGCTCGAAATCTATTAATCTCAGTTCAATGTTTTGATCCACGAAGGACACGAAGGACACGAAGCACGGAACCGCGAAGGACGCAAAAAACGCAAAGCTGTTTTTAGCCCCTGATCCCTGATCCCTAACCCCTAACCTCGGCCAATTCAGGCTTAGCAATGCTCAAGAAGTTGGCCAGCAACACTTTGCCATGCTCAGTCATAATCGATTCAGGGTGGAATTGCACGCCTTCAATTGGCAAGGTGCGGTGGCGCAAACCCATAATCAAGCCATCATCACTCCAAGCGGTAGCCTCAAGATCGCTGGGCAACGTTGCTTCTTCAACAATCAACGAGTGATAGCGGGTGGCGGTGAAGGGCGAAGGCACACCAGCGAAAATTCCAACATTCAAGTGGGTGATCGGTGAGGTTTTGCCGTGGCGCAACTGGGGAGCACGAATCACTCGCCCGCCAAAAGCCGCCCCAATTGATTGATGCCCAAGACAAACACCCAGAATTGGGTATTCCATGCACAATTCGCGAATCAATGGCACGCTAATGCCGGCTTCAGCGGGGGTACACGGTCCAGGCGAAATTACGATGCGATCGATGGCTTCCATGTGGCGAATATCATCAACTTCAATTTCATCGTTGCGCTTGACCACCACCTCTGCGCCAAGTTCGCAGAAATATTGATACAAATTATAGGTAAAGGAATCGTAGTTATCGAGTAGCAAGACGGCCATAGCAAACTCCTTGATTGTGGTTTAGAAATCGCTGGTATTTTGGACAAGTAAAACAGGAATTGGACTATTAAACAAGATCTCAGCGCTAACATCTTCGAGCAAGACCCGATCAAGCGGCGTTCGCGCCCGATGCGCCCCAATCACCAAGAGATCGTAGCCGCCAGTTTTGAGTTCTTCTTGAATTTCTTCAAGCACCATGCCAGCGCGAATTCGCACGGTGGTAGTAATGCCGCGATCGGTCAAAATGGTTTTGGCGGCAGCAATATTACGCGCCACCTCGCCCTGCTTTTCCATCACCAAATCGGCAAGCCGCTCGGGGTCGCGCTCCTCGGGCTTGTAGGTCAGCGATAGTTGCGACACAATGTGCAAAATTGTCACCTGCCCGCCCAGCGGCCCGATAATTGAGGCCGTCATTTGGGCATCGTGCAAGGTTGCGGGGCCGCCAGCAGCACAAACCAAGGCGCGGCGCAGCTCATTCGGGCGACCTTGCATCAATAACATCGAGCAGGTTAAACGCCGAGCCAACGAACCAATCGCCGATTGACCCAGCCATCGTCGCCAACCTTCCTTGCGCAACGGCCCAAACGCCACCAAATCTGGTTGGCTAGCACGAGTTTCGAGCACAATCGCCCGTTCTGGCGTGGCTCCGCGAATCGTGCGGGTCGGCGCTTGATCGCTTTGCAATAATTGCTCAGCGTTGAAAAAATACATTTCGGCTTCATCTTGATGGGCTTCATCGACCAAAAAGGTCGTTTTGACATGCGCTTTACGGGCTAATGGCGCAAGATAGGCCACCATGCGTCGCGCTGCCGAGGAACCATCAAGGTAAATCATTAAATTAAAAGGCTTCATAGGTTGATCCTAGATAAATAACAGCAGAATCGGGGTCACGACCATCACCACCATAAAGGTAACCAACATCGGCGTATCGTTGACTACCCGATCAAGCAAGCGCAAAATTAGCCGCTCATATGGGCGATAGAGAAAAACGAGAATAATTAATGAAATCACTGTGATGCTGATAATTTCAGCCAGCACTACTGTAAAAGCAAATGGATCTTTGATCAACAATGAGGCAATCAGGGTATCAATAAAAGTGGTGATGTTGGCTCCCATAATGTAGGGCAAGGTATTTTCACGCCGAATAAAGCCGCGAGCCGAAAGTGGCACAAGGATCGAGAGCGAAACCGAAACTGATAAGGTTAATGAGGTAACAAACGCTCCCAGCAAAAACATCGCCCACGGTCGATAGATTAGGCCGCCAATTCGCCCAAACGCGTTATGTTCAGCATCAACCTGTGGCAGTGCCTTATCTAAAAGGTTAAAGGCAAACAGCAATGTGCTTACCCCAATAATAAAGACCAACACACTGGTTGCAGGTAAAACCCCAGTTGTCGCAGGAGTTGCCCCAAAGATATTCACAATCCCACTATCAATCGTGCGAATCAACCAAGCCACAATCGGATCAAACACCTGCTCGACGAAATCGAAAATTGCCGATGGCAAGGCGATCCGCACTTTATCGAGGCCGCTATCAGTTAAGAGCCAATAGCCAATTGCTAAAGCAGGCAGATAGGTGGTGGCAGTAACGCTGAGCGCCAACACGCCAATTGAAAGCGAGGCGGCTTTTTCGCGGCCCCGCAAAAAGTAGATAAAGCCAATCACCAACACAATAAACGATGCGCCCAGCCGTGAGCCAGTAATCATTGTAAAAGCCTGAAGCGGATCGATCACTTTACTATCGAGAAACGAAAGCGCAATTCCGGCCACAGGCGAGCCACTCAACACCCCATAGGCAAAAAGCCAACCAAAGCCCAAAGTATTCAGGGCATTTTCAATTCCCAAGGTTTTGGTTAAAAATGGCCCCAAGCCGCCTGCACCTTTACTTAACAAGCGCAAAGCTAAAATAAAGAAAAACAGGCCAACCACCACAAAGCCAAATTTCATCAATCGCCGCAACCAACGATTCCGTTGAAGCAGTGATGGCGTAGCTGGACTATCCACGCCCACATCCTGCTCGGGCTGGTGTTCGCTCATGCAGTGCCTCCCAAAGCACCAGAGAATCAGATCAAAGTATACAAGAAAAGTGCCTTGAAAGGATGAATTATGAGGGATGAAGGATGAAGGCGAAAAGACCATAGAGTTGGGGATCGGTGGTTGGGGGTTGGGGATCGGAATGTTAACGCAGCGGCCCAAAGGAATGGAGTGAAAGTCAAAAAGCAGAAATCAAAAGGCAAAATAGTAGGGGTCAGGGATCAAGGGCTAGAGACCAAGTATTGGGCAGAGCAAGCGAATCACATCAATCTGTGCAATCTGTGGCTAAAAAATGTTCGTGCAATTCGTGGAATTCGTGGCTAAATAACTTTCGCGAAGCTTCGCGCTCTTCGCGGTTACCACCCTTCGTGCGCTTCGTGTTCTTCGTGGATCAAAAGCCTGGCCCCTGACCCTCAATCACCGATGCCCCTTTTTATGATACACTAGGGAACATTAAACCTACCTACAGATCTGACTCAACTTCCAGCAATACACGGGGCGTTGGCCTATGACATCACAACCACGAAATGTTCGGTTTGGGGTTCAAGCGCGGGTTTTGTTGCTGGCATTAGGGGTTTCGCTGCCAGCCTTGATTATTGTGGGCTGGTTGAGCTTGAATGGGATTTCCCAAGCCCGCTTGGCCGCCGTCAAACAAAGCGAAAATACCCTCTTAATTCAAGCTGAAAACATGCTGATGAGTCGCGCAATCGACAAAGCCGAGCTGTATGATCAGGCTTTGTTGAGTGTGCAGCGCCAAGTCCAAACCATGGTTAATATCACCCAACAGGCCTTCAGCCGCCCACTTGATCGGCTGGCCGACACTCGCCCCGACCCATTTTGGCTGGCAGGCAGTGGCCCAACCCTGATTCCCCCTGATCAACTGCGGCTTACCGTGGCTCGCGCTCGCCAAATTACTGGGGCACTTCAAAGCAACGTCGATCTGAATCCGCTGATTTCTTTGGGCTATTTGGCCACCAAAGAAGGTGTGATGGTGCTCGATGATGTGCGGGTGGTCAGTGTGTTGCCCGATGGTTTTGATGCCCGTAAACGCCCTTGGTATCAAGCTGCCGAAAATGCCACCGGCCCAACTTGGGTCGGAACCTATGTTGATGCCGTCACCAATCAACTCAATATCACGGTCTCGGCTCCGGTCAAAGTCAACAATCAGTTAATTGGCGTAATTGGCATGGATTTACTGCTGACCACGATTCAATCGGATGTCTTGCGGATCGATGCAGGCAGCTCTGGCTATGCTTTTGTGATGGATCACGAAGGCAATATTTTGATTCGGCCTGAGCTTGAGGCTGGTAATACTCGCTGGGACGAAACATTTAAGAAACAAAATTTATTCGAGAGCGACGACCCAAATTTTGCCTCGTTGCGCGAAAATATTCGCAATAATATGGCTGGCGTGACCCGCCTGCAACTCGATGGTGGCGACCGCTATCTGGCCTACTCGCCAATGCGCACGGTTGGCTGGGTCGTAGCCTTAGTACTGCCAATCGACGATGTGATTAGCCCAGCCCGCAATGCAAGTTTGGCGATCGAACGTGAGCAAGAGCAGCTACGCCGCAATTTCTTGGCAGTCTTGTTGATCACCTCAGGCTTGATTATTATTTTGGCGACAGGCTTGGCTCGAACGATCATTCGACCATTGCGCGACCTTGAAGTTGGCGCACAACGAATCGCCTCAGGCCAACTTGATCAAGAGTTGGTGGTGCATGGCAACGATGAAATTGGGCGCTTGAGCCTTTCGTTCAATCAGATGACTACGGCTTTACGCGAAAAAGTCGATGCCTTGGAAGTTAATGC
Organism: Chloroflexota bacterium; assembly: GCA_020161265.1. Classification (NCBI taxonomy): domain Bacteria; kingdom Bacillati; phylum Chloroflexota; species Chloroflexota bacterium. Next base: position 165,108 of record JAIUOC010000010.1, read on the forward strand.
CCAACAGATGGCCGCGATCAATGAAACCAGCAATGAACTCAAACGCTTGCGTTCGTTGAATACCGTGCTTGATCATATTCCACAATTATTATGTCAACGCTTAGGTTTTGATCGGGCGGTGCTGTATCTGCTGCGTGATGAGGTGATCGAGGTCGTTTCGGCCTCGTTTGGCCCCAACAACTACGAGCTTGAATACGATTTTATGCGGGCAGCGCTGTCCGAGCCAATTACAATCGATAGCGATACGATTGAAGCCAGCGTAATCAAATCGCGTCAAGCGGTAATCGTCGATAATCCTTGGGAACATCCCCAAGTGATTCAGGCCAAGCAGTTTATTTCGGGCGGCGATTCGTATGTACAAGCACCGATTCTTGGCCGCGAAAAAGTGCTAGGCTTGATTTCTGCCGATTACTATGAGCAAGGGCGTTTGGTTACGGTGCAAGATGCGGCGTTGTTGCTCAACTTTGCCGATATGGTCGGCTTGACAATTGAAAATGCTTTCTCGTTCCAAAACTTGGAAGATTTAGTGGCCCAACGCACTGGTGAGTTGCGCGAAGCTCTCGACCGTGCTCAAGCCGCTGATCGCCTGAAATCGCAGTTTTTGGCCAGCATTTCCCACGAATTACGCACGCCACTGAACGCAATCATTGGCTTCTCAACCGTGTTGCTTGATGAACTTTCGCCATTGTTGGTCGAAGAACAGCGCGAAGACCTTGAAACCATCAACAAAAATGGCCGCTACTTGCTCGATCTGATCAACGATATTTTGGATATGGCGCGGATCGAAGCTGGCAAATTTGCCCTGCATCGCGAGGCAACGGCGGTGCTGCCAGTCGTGCAATCGGCAGTCGATATTATGCATGGCCTGAATTCCAAGCCAGTTACCATGCGCATCGATATCGCGCCCGATTTGCCACGAATGGATGTTGATCCAACTCGTTTGCGCCAAATTGTGATTAACCTGATTTCAAATGCGGTAAAATTTACCGACCGTGGCCAAATTGTGGTGCGGGCAATTCGGCGGGTGGTCCAAGAAGCTACGCCAATTGGCTCACACTATTTATTGCCCGGCGATTGGATTGTAATCAGCGTCCAAGATACTGGGATTGGCATGGATGCCGAAGCCTTGGGCAAGCTGTTCCAAGAGTTTCAGCAAGTGCATGCTGGGGCACGTGGCATTTTGGGGTCGGGCTTGGGGCTTTCGATTACCCGCAGGTTGGTCGATTTGCACGATGGTGATTTATGGGTCGATAGCAAAGTTGGGGTTGGTAGCACCTTCTCATTTGCCATCGCCACCGCCAGCATCCCAGCGCCAATTGAACAACAATCACCTAGTTAGAAGGAAATAACCGTCATGGCAGGTTCGACTCGGGTTCTGTACATTGAGGATAATCACGATAATCAACGTTTAGTACGACGCGTTCTCGCAACTCGTGGCTATCAGATTATCATCGCCAATGACGGCAACGAAGGTTGGAAATCGGCCCAAACTGATCGCCCTGATCTGATTTTGATGGATATTAATTTGCCTGGCTTGAATGGCTATGAATTAACCACCAAATTCAAAGCCACGCCGCAACTGGCTTCGGTGCCAATTGTGGCTTTAACTGCTAACACCACTCCAGGTGATCGCGAACGGGCTTTGGCGGCTGGCTGCGATGGCTATATTTCTAAGCCAATCGACCCGCGGGCCTTGCCAGATTTGGTCGCCAGCTATATCGGCGGCACACGCGAAGTTTTAGAAACTGCCGAAGCGCCAAGCGTGATGCGTGAATATAGCCAACAACTGGTCGGGCGCTTGGAATCGCATGTGCGCGAGTTGGAGACCGCCAATAATCGCTTGACGCGGCTTGATCAAGCAAAAAACGATTTCTTGGCGACAATCTCGCACGAGCTACGCACCCCGCTGACCGTGATTCATGGCTATATTGATTTGCTCAATATGCAGGCGCTTGGCCCAGTCAGTGATGGCCAGCGTGAAGCCCTAGAGTTGATGAAGCGCAATAGCACCCGCCTGTTACGCCATATCAACGATTTGATTTACCTGCAACAAGTGCGCTCAAATCAAATGGATTTTGCTCAAGCCGATTTACGCGGCTTAGTTCAATCGATTTGTAACGATATGCAGCCAACCTTTTTGGAAAAAAACCAAACCTTGGTGCGCAACATTTATGTCAGTGGCATTCAAACACCGCTGATGATTCATATGGATGTGCATGGTGTGGATAATGCTGTGCGGCACTTACTCGAAAATGCCACCCAATACACCAACCCAGGTGGGGTAATTCAAGTTTCGGTCTATCAAGATGATCAATTGGTGCGGGTTTCAATTCGCGATAATGGCGTGGGCATTCCCGAAGACGACTTTGAACGAATCTTCGAGCCATTCGTGCGGCTCGATGATACGCTCGCCAGTATTGGCGGGGCGGGCTTGGGCTTAGTCATTGCCAAACACGTTGCCGAAGCTCACAATGGTACAGTTTCGCTCGAAAGCACCTTGGGGGTTGGCAGTATCTTCACCTTACAACTACCAGTCAATCATCAATAACTCAAAGCAAGCTCTCGGTGCAACATCAGCCCGAGAGCTTAATTTTTAACTAAAGATTAACGGGCTGCGATAGTATGGGGCTGGCGTTGAGCCAAAATTAAAAAACCTTGCTTGGCAGCAAAAATGGGTGATATCCCTGTTGACAGCAGCTAGGCGCTGACCTATCATACCCATACGAGAACGGGTGCATAGCAAACTGAATGAATCAGCAATCAACGTATCGCATTTATCTTTGTCATGGGTTGCACTGTGGCAATCAACTACACCAAGTGCAACAAGCCTTTGAGCAAGCACTAGCTGCTGCCAATTTAACCACAACCGTTGAACTACGTCTGAGCAACTGCCTTGGTCGCTGTGAACGTGGGCCAAATGCAATCATTCAGCCCGGGCGGGTGGTCTATTGCCAGCTTAATAGCACAGCGATTAACCGAATTGTGCATGAACATCTCTTAACTAATACCCCTATCGTAGAATTACGTGACGAGTAAGCATTGCAACATCGAGGGCACTCATGACGCAGGAATTTGTAACCCAATTTTGGGGAGTGCGCGGCAGTCATCCCAGCACTGGCGCTGATTTTATTAAAACAGGTGGCAATACTTCGTGTGTTGAAATGCGGGTGGCCGGCCAGCAATTGATTTTTGATGCTGGCACAGGGATTGTCGAGCTTGGGCAGCAATTAGTTCAGCAGCCCAATCCACGCCCGATTTTAATTTTGCTCTCGCATTATCATCATGATCATATTCAAGGTTTGCCGCATTTTGCGCCGCTGTATCGCGAAGATCAGATGATCTATATTGTGGCTCCGTGGAATCTCTATCAAGATCGGGTTTGGGAATTGTTGGTCAGCGCTTCATCGCACTCGATGTTGGCTGAACGGCCTGGCCTTTTGGCCCGCCGCCGCACCTTATTAATTGAAGGTGGCGAGCGTTTGTGGTGGAATGCCGATGCCGCTACGCCGTTGCGCGTGGCCGCCGACGCTGATGAGCTTTGCCCAACTGGCTCAGTTGAAATTCGTAGTTATCATTCATTGGGCCACCCACGCGGCGGTTCGATGTGCTATCGGGTTGAGCACAATGCGGTCAGCGCAATCTACGCCACCGATATCGAATCGTATATTGGCACCGATCAACGCTTGGCCAATTTTGCCCGCAACAGCGAATTAATTATCCACGATGCCCACTACACGCCTGCCGAATATGCTAACCCCAAGGCCAGCCGCCAAGGTTGGGGCCATAGCACTTGGGCCATGGCGATTGAATTAGCTCAAGCTGCCAATATTAAGCACGTTGCCTTGTTTCACCACGAGCCAGCCCACACCGATAGCCAGATCGATCAGATCGAGGCCGATGCCCAAGCGGTCTATCCTTGGGCCTTTGTAGCCCGCGAAGGCATGCAAGTCGATTTGTTGGCCAAAACCAGCGAACGCTCACAGGGCGAGTCAATCTCACCAGTTGAGCCAGCCATCCAGCCACTCGCCTAGGGCTTGGCCGCTGCTTTGCTCCATAACGCTTTGGAAATCGCTACGGGTGATAATCTGATAGCGCTTTTGGTCGTTGAGTTGGGCTAAACCTTGGAAGAAGCTTTGATCGCCAAGCTTGATGCGTAGCTGATGCAACATTGCCGCACCTTTGCCATAGACCGCCCGATAGTAGCTATTAAATGATGGATATTGATTGATCGCCAAGCCAGCTGGCCAATTGCCATTGGCTTGATTACTACGCTCCAAACGTTCAATTTCGCCAGCATAATAACTGTCAGCAGCGACCTGACCGAGCACATCTTGGGTCGCCACATAAGTCAAATAGCTTGCCATCGCCTCATCGAGCCAAGCCTCGCGATAGACATCGTTGCCCAACAAGCCATACCACCACTGATGGGCAACTTCGTGGAATACCACATAATCAGTATCACGATTGATCCCATCGTTCACCAAGATGATCGTATAGGCTGGGTATTCGATGCCGCCGCCGCTATCCCAAGGCATCACATGCAGATCGAGCTTGTGATAGGGATATGCGCCAATCTTGGCTTGATAGCTGGCTAAAGCGCCAACTGCCATCTCTTGCACTCGCACCAAATCGAGGTAATCGGGGCCATAGGCGTTAACTTCAATGCCATCAATCCTACTTGTACTACCTGCAAATTGACCAATCGCGGCGGCCCACTCTCGCACAGGCCCGCTAACATAGGTGCGGCTGGTACGATCAGCATTTTGCTCCAGCAGCGTGCCCGCGCCAATCACTTGATATTCAGCAGGCAGCTTGAGTTGCACCCGATAGAGCGCAGTTTCAGCAAACACCCGATCAGGAAAGCGCGTTACATCCATGCGCCAATCGTTGGCATCTGCATCCCAAACCGCCAGCATCGGATAGGCCGAAAGCAAGGGATACGAGCCATCGGGCCAAGCCTTGATTGTGCCAGCAAATTGGGTACTGATTACAACCTGCTGATTAGGCGCTAGGCTTGTAGCGAGATTAATCCGAAAAGCGGTATTTTCGGCTTCACGCGCAATATTCAGTTCGTTGCCATTGCTCCAAGCCTTGGAAACCTCAAGCGTGGTGTCGCCGCCATCGCCTTGGGCATCGGGCGGAAAATTATTATACGAACGCAGCACCAAACTATTAATACTAGCGCCAGTCGTATTAGTATAAGTAATAATTTGGCTGCCGCTATAACGGCCTGCACTTGGCTCAAGCGTGATTTGCATTGCATAACGGGGCAGGGTTGAATGAGTAGCATCGCCCGCAAATTCGGGGCGCAGCGCCAAAGCCTGCTCAGTCGGCCAAGCATCGGGAATAGGGGTTGGAATTGGAATATTGGTTGGGGTGGGAATTTGTGGGGTATAAGCTGGCACTGGCTGCCATGTGATCAGGGCAGTTAAATCAATCGTTGGCTCAGTGACAGAAGCGACGACGGAATCAACCTCGCTACTGGTCGCTTTAAAGGCTTGACCACAACCAATCAAGAGCACAGCCAAACCAACATAAAGCCAACGGCGCATGAGATTTACTCCTCGGTTGCTGCCAAGTGAGTGGCAATTTGTTGAAAGCCAATTTTGGCATAGGTTGCTTGGGCAATCGCATCGGCGGCAAATAAAAAGGCTAATTTGCCAGCATTGGCAAAATGATCAGCCACCAAAAAACTGGTCAGGCTGGCGGCTGCTCCCCGTCGCCGCCAAGCAGGCAAGGTTGCAATCGCCACTAATTCGACTACACCTAACTTGGTAGGTTTATATCCCCCGACCGCTGCTAATTCACCCTCGATCATAGCCATGGCATAGCGCCAACCATCATTCAAAGCATCATGTAAGCTCTCAACATCGGCTTGGCTAATCGCTGAATAATCGCCAAAACCCAGCCGCGTCACTTGGCGATAGTTGGCTAAATCATCGGCAGTTGTTAGCATCCGCAAACTAACAGCGGGGTTATGATAAGGCTTGAATTGCTCAGGCGGGCAAATCATCTGGGGATTAATATGATCGACCTTAATTCCAGCATCGTGCAAAATCGCTTCCAACTCCGGCCATAACTCGCGCGTCCATTCAAAGCGCAGTTGGCGTTGTTGCGCATGAAAAACTTGGCGCAAAGCTGGTAAATTGGCGGCAGCCGTCTCCAAGCTAGCAATCGGCATCGCATAATTAAACCATGGTGCAGAGTCATCGGGGTGAAGCATGGCAACAAATGGCGGAACCTGAATCAAGCTACAGGCTTCGGCAGCAACCTGCTGCACACTAGCCTCAATCATATGCAAAAGCTCAATCATGCAAACCCTAAAAAAGCGAGCAGTGATCTACTGCTCGCTCCCAACAATTAGCCAATCACTAATAACAAAATTGCTGCAACGATTAACATTGCGCCAAACCCAATCAGCAAATAGACCCCATACTTTTGAAAAAAGTTCTCATTGGTATTGAGCGGTGCTGGCGGCGCTGAAAAGCCAGTTTGCGCTGGTGGATTATAGTTTTGCTGCACATTTTGGTAGTTCTGGCCATAGCCTGGTTGCTGTGGCGGTGCATATTGCTGCTGTGCTGGTGGCGCGTATTGCTGCGGTGGCGGCGCATATTGCTGTTGTGCTGGTGGTGCATATTGTTGCTGTTGCTGTTGCGGTGCATATTGCTGTTGCTGCGCTGGTGGCGCATACGATTGATCAACTGGGGCATTACCATACTGCGCCCGCGCTTGGCCAGGACTCATAATCACCGTTTGATCAGGGAACGATTGGGGTGCTGCTGGTGCTGGTGGCGTGTTGGCAACCGCCCCGCCGCGCATTGAGCTAACATTATCTGGCGCTGGCGCGGCTGGTGCGGCTTGGGCTGCCTGAGCAGCTTGAGCTTCAGCTTTGACCCGTTGAGCTTCGGCACGTAGCGCAGCCATCTCTTCAGGGTTCAATTGCACCGTGGCATAAGGATTTTCCAACTTCTTGTTGGTAGCGGGAGCGATATCAGCCTCGCTCAAACGGGCAGTTGCAAATTGATTCGCTTTATCTTTTTCTTGTTGCAATTCGGCCCGCATGGCGGCCAAATCGTCAGCGGTTAACTGCACAGTCGCTTTTGGGTCGTGCAATTTCTTATCTTCATTTGGGCGATCACTCATCGCAAAGCCTCCATAGGGCGGTTGGTTGTTCGTCGCTTGCTACGCTATCATATTCAGCGCCAAAAATCAAAAGAATTTTGGATGAGAAAACGAGCAATTTCGCCAATTGGGGCTTTTTTGGGCAGCAAAAGCCCCTTGGGTCGGCTCGACCACAAGGGGAATAGCAGCAGAATGCCGAAATTACAACGAAAAACGAGACCATCGCGACGAGCATGGTCGCATTGGTCGGCGCAAAAAGAACACTAATCACTCACCATAGTGTTGATTAAGTCGATAAATGTATCGACCTCGAACGGCTTTTGTAAAATAACAGCGCCCTCTTCTTCAAGGTCGCTGAACCATGGCTTACGATTAAGCGCCGTTACGATCACCATAGGAATGCCTTCATCCTGTATCCGCTCGCGAATTTGATTGAATGCCTCAACCCCATCCATCTCGGGCATCATAATGTCTGAAATAATCAGATCAGGTTTTAGGGTTTCGAGTTGGGCAATGCCCTCGACCCCATTATTCGCCAGCACGACTTCATAGCCGACCTCGCGCAGGGCGATCTCCATCACCATCTGGAGTGCGAGATCATCATCCATGATGAAGATTGTTTTTGCCATATCTTCGATCCTTCTTTCAGCGCCATGGTTGGGCTATTATACCATGACGCAGGCTGGCACTCGTCATGCCGCCTCGGCTTCGCGCTCAAGTTGTTGGCGTGCCCAAATTGGCCAATGCGGCGTAGCCGAAATTGCCGCTTCAAGCCCCACCAAATCAGCACAGCCTTCGCGCAACATTTCCTCGGCAATCCACGGATCGCCCAACATGCCATGGGCAATCAGTGGTACATCCACAATGCTGCGAATGCCCGCCACCAAGGGGATTTGCCAGCCAGGAAATTGGGCAATTGGCGCAACCGAACGCCCAACCACCAAATCGAGTAAATCGACTCCGGCGGCCACTAATTCATGGGCCAAGACGCGGCTTTCTTGCAAACTCACGCCATCGGGCACGAGATCATCGACCACCAACCGCACTCCAACCACAAACTGCCGCCCAAGCCAGCCGCGAATTGCCTCGATACTTTCAAGCAACAATTGGCTGCGCGAGGTCGGCGGCACTTGTTTGCTCACCCGCAGTTGATGAAAAAGCGAGCCAGCATTGGCATCGATCACAATCCCTGGGCTGCCAGCAGCATACGCTCGCCAAGCCGCCAACACCATCTGCTCACGTAAATTAGGCCAGTTGCTCGGTTGCAGTTGTGATTCAGGTTGGCTGACCAAGCTCAATAATGGCAAACAGTGGCTTTGATATTCGTGCAAGCATTGGTTTAAATTACGAAATGCTTGAATATGCGCATCGGCGCTCAAGGCTGGGCGGGGCAGATTGGAGTTAGTTTGCACCAAGACTGGCTCGCTGATGATCAAGCCAATGCCATAACTGCTCCAACGCCCGTATTCGACAATTAGGCTGCGATTGAGAAAACCACCACCATGACTAAACCGACTTGGGCTAGGCGTAGCGACCAAGCGATTGGTTAATCCAAGTGGGCCAAGTTGGATCGCTGAAAAAAGACGTAGCATTGTCAAAACCTCCGCTGTTATTGTGCGCCGAGGCTACTGGCTTTGACAAGATGGCAAGGCCTAAAAAATGGCCTTAAATGGCCGAGTGTCACCGAACTGTAATTTATATTAATTGAGCCAGCCGCTCCAAACGAGTACCCTAGAACTATCCAAGCAAGGAGTGGCATGTTATGGCGATTGCACCATTTGATCGATTGTTGTTACCTCGGCTGCGGCGTGCGCAACGCCAGCGTAGTTATGCGCGGTATGTGCAGGCGCGTTGGGCCGAGCGTTTTCCGGCGCGGGTGTTGCCAACCATCGGTAGTTTGGTGCTGCAACTGAGTCCCATCCCTGCTAACGGCCAACAAGCCAACCTCTGGCAAGCACTCCAACTCAATCAGCGGATTCGCTTGGTCGGTGGCTTGGGTAGCGGGCGCTCATTTGTCTTAATCAACATGCTCTTGCAATGGTGCGCCACCCAAGAACGTTTGCCTGGTTTGTTTCCCATTTTGCTGCATGTGCCCAGCGCCACCGAATCGCCTGATGCGACGCTGGCTCGCACCTTGGCCGAAGCTGGCTTTGCCAACGACCGAATGGGGATCGAGCGCGGCTTAGCGGCGGGCAAATGGATGCTGCTGCTTGATGATCTTGAGGAAGCTCAGCCGCATATTGCTGAGCATTGGCGCAATTGGTTATTTGATTTGACTGAGCGTTATCCAGCGCTAGCCGCCGTTGCCACCGACCATGCTACCAACCCAAATTGGGATGGTTGGGCCACATGGCAAGTGCAAGCACCCGATGCCAGCATTTTGGAGCAATGGCTGCGCCAATTATTGCCCAACGAAGAGCCAGCCCTGCTGCTACCACCACTGTTAAATGATGGTCGCGGACGTTTGGTGGCCGAGCGCTTTGCCGATGTCGCAATTTTGGCCGCGACCTATCCAACTCATGGTTTTTCGGCCAATCGCGTGCGCATGTACGCCGCCGCCGTTGATCGAGCGCTGCGTCCAATCGCCGGAGCAGATTTGCCTAAGGTACGCACAGCATTGGCTGGCTTGGGCTATGCTTGGCTCCAAGGCGAACAGATCAAAGCGGTGTATTGGCTGCAACCAAGTTTGGTAGCCCTCAATGGTTTGGTGCAGGTTGATCAGCGCGGGTTGGTACGCTTTCGCTCGCCATTATTTGCCCTGTTCTGCGCAGCCCTGCATTTAGCAGCACATCATGCTTGGCACGATTTCGATTTGGATAACCCACTGTGGCATGAATTATTGCCTTTGACAGCGGGTTTATTGGCCGACCCCGCGCCACTTTATAACGCCATTCGTGGTAATCGCCCGCTAACCAGCCAACGGGTGCTGCTGCTTGGGCGCTGTTTGCGTGAACATCATGTACCAATTGCTGGCTGGAGCGCCGCAATTATTCGGGCTTTGGTGCATGTGGCCCGCCATGAGCCAGCCTACACCGAGCAGATTTGGCATTTGCTCGAGAGTATGGAAAGCGTGGTTAGCGCCACAATTGCCGAGCAACTGAGCAATGGCTCCGAGGGCGAGGCCTGGGCTTTGCAAGTTGTGCGTAGTTTGCCCAGCCATTTGGCGCTCGATTACTTATTGGATATGCTGAGCGATAGCCGCCTCAGCTATAACACCCGCCAAAGTGCTGCCCAACAACTTTTTGCCATGCACGATGCTCAATTAACCCCACGCTTGATTAGCTTGGCTCAACGTCAGCACGATGATTGGGGCCAGTTATTGGTTAATTATTTGCTGGCGCAAAATAGTCATGCTGGGCGTTGCTACTTGCAAGAGCAATTGCACGCTGGCCGCATGATTTTCTATCTGCATTGCGAGCCAAATGGGGCACGTTTCGTTGTGGCAACCGCCAGTGCCTTGCTCGATGATCATCAGCTTGATCAGGTTGTGCATTTGCATGCTTCACTGGCGCTCCAAGGTTGTGCTACCGAGCGCACTGCCCCAGCCTTGTTGAACGCCTGTACTGCGGCGAGTGCGCCCTTACGAGCGGCGGCTCGCCAAGCCTTATTGCAGGCAACGCCCAGTTTGGCTGTTCGGGCTTTAGGGCGCTTGGTCTTGGGCGATGATGTACACTGGACGGCTCGCCATGAAGCGTTGCACGAATTATTACGCTTTGAAAGCAACGGCGCGAATCCCTTGTTATTGCGAGTCGTTACCTCACAATTGCCCTTGGCAGCTCGCTTAGAGGCGGCACAAGCAATTATGCAACGCCAAAACGAAACCAGCGAACGGCTAATTCGGCTGCTTGAGCAACCCCAACTTGGCAATGCCCTGCGCAGCGGGATTATTTATCGCAGCGATCCGCAAACCCAGCCATTATTTATGCAACGTTTGCTTGGCCTAGCCTGCGACCAATCGGCGTTTATGGTGCGAACTGCGGCGATCAGCACGCTCGCCAAGCTCAAAAATGATGAATCGCAGGCGGTTTTAGCAGGCATTGTTGAAAACGAACGCCATGATTTGCAAGCCTTGCATACGGCGATTGTCGGCCTTGGCACACGCCGCGATGAGAGTGGCATTTGGGCTTTGCGCACAATTGTAATCGGTGAATTACCTCAGCAATTGGAGCTAGCATGGCAACAAGAGCTGCCAATAGGCTATTTGCACGAACCGCCAATTCAATGGCCGATCGTCAGCTTTTCGCCAGCCTTGCAATGGCGTTGGGCCGAAGCCTTGGCCGTTGGCAACACCAGTGCCGATCCGCCAACTAGTTTGGCTGAGTTGGTCGCTCGCGAGGTGCATAATTTACGAGCTGCTGCCGCCCAAGCCCTGAGCACAATCGGCGGTTCGGCAGCGCGTTCGGTGCTATACGAAGCCCTGACTGGCAATCCTGATCGCTATAGTTTGACGGTTGCACCAGTGGTTGCAGCTCAATTAGCCAATTGCGATGCCGAATATGAATTGGCCCAAACAATTGGCACTGGTCAACCGTTGTTGCGCTGGGTTGCCGCCAATACCTTGAGCCAACAAGCTCAAGCCAAGCCTAGCTTGCACCAAATGTTAATCAACAATCAGCTTGATCCGCAAACCCGTAGTGCTATGCTGACCGCCTTGAGTGGCGATAACCATCTTGCGCCGTTGCTCGAAACTATGATCGTTGATGATCATACGCCGTTGAGTTTGCGGGTTGATGCGGTGCATAGTTTTCATAAACTGCATATGGCGCATAGTGAAGGCCTGATGTTAGCATTATTAACCTCGAACCATGCCGAGCCAGCCTTGCATGTGGCCGCAATGGATTGTTTGGTTGCGCCAGTTTCTGAGGCTAGTCTGAACACGGTGCGCCAGATTCTGCGTGATCCTCGGCCAACCTTGGAGGTCGCGGCGGCGGCATTACGCTGCTTGGGTCGGGTTGCTGATCGCGAATCAATTGCGTTGTTTTTGCGCTACGCCCAGCACGACAGCCCTAGTTTGGCAATTCCCGCGATGGATGGCTTGCGTTTGTTGCAAGAACCTACCGCGATTGCTTTGCTCAATCGTTTGGCTCAAGCTGGCGGTAAAAGTACGCGGATTCGGCTGCATGCCTTGCGCGTGTTGTTGGAGCTTGAAGGCGCGATACATCTTGGTTTGGTGCGCGAATTGGCGACCACAGGCTCGATTGGCACCCGCTTGTTGGCGCTGGAAATTTTGTTGGCAGCCGCCAAAAACCCGCTCGATAGCTTGGAATTTTTGCGGCCTCACAACCCCTTACCTTTACGCTTGCGGGTAGCTCAAGCGCTGGCCGAAGCTGCCGATGAAGCTACATTACAGCAATTGGCCGAATTATTGCACAATGATCGTGAAGCGCTAGCCATTCGCAGCTTAGCCCTTAGCAGTTTATGTCAAGCTCGATATACGCCAGTGTTGGCTGAGGTTGAAACTTTAGCTGCCGATCAAAACGCCCCCTTGAGCTTACGACGACGGGCGATCGATGGCTTACGGGCTTGGCGCAACGAACCAACGACTATGCTTACGCTAAGTCAATTGGCCGAAAGCACCGACCCAGCTAGTAGCGCGTGGGCCTTGGCAGTCTTGCTTGATCTGCCGCTATTGCAGGAGTTGGCGTGAATGGCACGGCCCACATTTTAGTTGTCGAAGATGATCCAGCGATTGGGCGTTTGTTGCTGATGCATTTGCGCGAGGCTGGTTGGCATGCCATGCTGGCCAACACGGGCATGGCTGGGCTGCGGCTATGGGCTAGCGATTGCTTCCAAATTGTATTGTTGGATGTGATGTTGCCTGATTTGAGTGGCTGGGAGTTATGCCAACAATTACGGGCCGAAAGCAACGTGCCTATTTTGATGCTCACCGCTAAAGCCAGCGACGATGATGTGGTACGTGGCCTCAATTTGGGTGCTGATGATTATTTGACCAAGCCATTTAGCCAAGCTCAACTGATTGCCCGCGTCCAACGCTTGATTCAGCGCCAAGCCTTGCTTGAGCCAGCTCCACGGTTACCAAGTTTGGCGGTTGAGCCTGCTGAACCACAGCCAACTCGACCACCAAGCGGAGCGGTGTTGTTGCGCGAAGCTCGTCAAAAAGCAGGCATTAGTTTGTATGCCGCTGAACGGCGTACAGGCATCCGCTGGGATTATTTGCAGGCAATCGAGCAAGGTGCATTTATGCAAATTCCGCTTAAGCACATTAAGCCCTTGCTACTGCAATATTGTGAATTATTGCAAGTTGATGCACGGCCAGTTTTTGCCCATGCCCAACAAGTTTATTTAGCCTCGCCCGAATACCATCAGCGCCGCAATTGGCCTTGGCTGGTAGCAGTCAGTTGCATTATTGTGATTGTGATTGTGATGCTATGGTAAGCTCGCCATGCAGCCTGGTTGCATAGCGAGCTTGCTCATATTAACAATCACAACTACAGCAATCGCCACATTCGCAGCAACTGCCACATTCACCACAGCCGCCACATTCGCAGCAACTGCAACCATCGCCCTCGCAGGCATCGGTAGCATCGCAACAGCAGCAGGTACATTGGCAACAATCACAGCAATCATCATCACAACACACAATCCTTGAACGATGCGAGTGGCGGTGACGACGACTGCGGCTCTGGCAACAACATAAGGCTGCCCCCATCGCTACATCACGCTTGCGATCTTGATAATGACCTGGCGGCGGAACCGGGTGCGAGCTGGCTGGCGGCAACGAGCCAGGCGGCAACATCGAGGGATCATTTGGATTGTATTGTGATGGATAGCCTTGATATGGTTGTTGCGGATATTGGCCTTGGTAGGGCGGTTGTTGTGGATATTGGCCTTGATATTCAGGGTTTTCGTGGGGCTTGAGGGCACGAGTTGGCCCAGTGTAGGCGCGGTTGGGGTCACGCCGCGAAGGATCGTCATCGTAATCGCTGGCCATGGCTGGCAATAAAGCCGCCGCCACAGGCAAGGCCGTGGCACAAGCCAAACTATGGCGTTTGCATGCGCCAAAGGCTTTCGAGCCAATCGCTGGCAACATGTTCAGCAACAACACTTCAACCAAATGCGCTTGCAGCAAGGTTAAACGTTGCCATTGTTGGCGTAAATTGGCAAAAGCATCGTTGAAGATTTTATGGGCAACCGTGCGCAATTCGACTTGGGGCGTGGCACACAAGGCATTGAAATGGCCACGGGCTTGATCTTCAGCCACATCGTTGTAGCTATCGAGCAGCAACATCATGCGGCCATACATACGGCCCATTTGCTCAAGTGGCTCAGCATTGCTTGGTTGGTTGGCCAAAATCGCCGTATGCCGAAACGCCGCACCTACCGCAGCCTCGGTCGGAGCCGAGTAGGTGCAAAAATCGGCATTGACCAAGGCTTCTACTTCGGCCTGAGCAATTGCCTGTTGGCGCAACAAGGCTGGCTCGAAGCCCAACTCACGCGCGGTTTGCTCAGCTTTTTTATCCCAACGTTTAGCAACCGTGTTAGCAACCAAGGGCACTTTACCGGCCCAACCATCACGATCGGCCACATTATCACGCAGCCGAATTGCGGCCATCAGCAAACTTACGGCGGCAGCATAGCGCGAACCATGATCATCAGCAGCGACCACATCGAGTGCCCGAAAACCACGTAAAGCGCAGACACTGGTGCGGCGGGAGCCTTGTTCAGCGCGTTGAGCTTCGTACAACGCCGAAAGCAAAGCAGCATCGTAATTGGTGGTAATTCGCGCAACTTGGCCATGCTGGTCGCGCAAGGTCAGACACATACCACAAATATGGCTCCACCAAGCAGCATGGGTTGGTTGATCGAGGTGCGGCGAGCACCCACGCAGAACTCCAAACATAGCAGACCCTTTCTCAAAAAGAACATCGCAGGAAACGGCCAATTGAGGCTAAAAATCTTGCAAAACATACGTGGGTTAAAGCTGGATTGTTGCGAAAAAAAGAGCTTGAGGTCAATTCCCCAAGCTCCTGATCGCGATTAAGCGGCGGCTTTGGCGGTTTCAGGCTCTGGTTGCCATGGCTCATCCCATTGTTGGTAGCTACTGGCTGGTGGATTGCGCTGCAACACGCGGCGCAACACAAATAAGGCGCTACAACCAACAATCAAAACGATGCTGGTCAAACGGGCCATCGAGAGGCTATCGTTACAAATAGCGCCACCAACGCCGCCAGTACAGAGCTTATCAACCCGTAAATCTTCGATCCAAAAGCGGCCAATTGAGTAGAGCACACCATAAATCAGCAATGAATCGCCGTTGCGCAAGCGCCCACGGAAGCGGCGTTCGATAAAGACAATCGAGAACAACACGCCTAAATTCCACAGCGATTCGTATAAAAAGGTGGGGTGAAAACGGGTGGCAGCATCATATTGTTCAGTGCCACGAATCCGATATTGGGCTGGAATATCCAAATTCCAGGGCAAACCGTTGCTGACTGGGCCGCCGTAGGCTTCGTTGTTGAAAAAGTTGCCCCAGCGCCCAATTGCTTGGCCAACACTCAAACATGGGGCCAGAACATCCATCCATGTGAGAGCATTAGTTTTGGTGCGCCAAGCAGCGATCAACACCGTTAATACTGCGCCAACGATCGCTCCGTGGATGGCCAAGCCGCCCTTGGTGGTATTGATCATATCGATAAATGGGCCATCACGATATTGCGGCCACGATGAAGCCACATACCAAATTCGCCCGCCGGCAACGCCCAAAATCAAGCCAACGATCAACCAATCCCAAACGATATTGGGGTTATAGCCACGGGCACGGGCACGATGAGCACCAAGCCAGCCCCCCAGCATAGCGCCACTCAAAATTGCAATCGCATACATACGAATTACAATCGGGCCTAACTCAAGCAAATTCGGACCAAACGGCGGATGCATAGACTCTCCTTTGCACAATTGCTTCGGCCATTGTAGCACGGCCTAATCCAGCGTTTGCCGCCATTCAGCTTCTAATAAACCAAAGGAGCGATTGTAAATTGCTGCGTAATTAGCTGCGCCAGGCTGACGTTCGCCACCTGAAATATACAATTGATCGAAGGCTTCACGGCCATAGGTGTTAATCAAATAATCGACAAAACTCGCCCATTGATAATAAAGTACGTTCATGCCGTCGATGCCAACGCTAGCATAGTGGGTTGCCAAGGGCAACGCTTGCCCATTGGCCTGATAATCGCGGGCAAAGCTCGTAAAATCGCTGGCACTGCCCAGCCAATAGCGGCCAGCGCCCCAAGTTGCAAAACCCTCAGAAAGCGCCAAGTCGGCGCTCAAATGGGCAGCACCATAGCGATCCTGCTCTAATTGATGGATAAATTCATGAGCAGCTATGTTTACCACGCGGCTGCGTGCCACCCCAGCACAACTATAGATATAAATCACTCGCACATCGGAGTAGGTTACACCATGGAAACCACATTGAGCATCTTGGCTGATGACCACCGTCACCCGTTCATTCAAACGAATATTAGTACGTTCTTGAACATAATCGAGGGCAGTTTGCAATTCGCTGGCTAAATCGTTACTTTGGTCTTGATACAGCTCAGCTTCGAGCACCAAATCGATTTGGTTGGAGCTGCCAGCGGCGTTGCTTTGCTCAATCGCTTGCAAGGTGGTGGGCGGCAAGGGGGTAAGTTGGCTTTGCGGCACACTCGCCGCTGCATCATTAAAATAGGCACTCAACGGAGCATACTGATTTTTGGGCTGATTAAGCTGATTCACAATCAACAATAACAAGCCCAACAGCACTGCAATTGGCCCAAGTGTTGCCCAATCCAATGGTTTTTGTCGCCGCATCGCCAACCCCAATCACACATCAGCAGCGGCTATTGTACCACTCACAATTGATCGCTAAGCTCAATCACCGTAATTCCCTCGGCATCGGCCACGGCAAAACGTTGGTTAGCTTGATCAAAGGCAATAGGCGGGGGAATCAACTCTGGCTTCATTAATAAACTACTGGTCTGTGTGCCTGTATTAAGCTGTGTCCAGCGCTGAATAATCTTACCAGTCATACAATCGAATAATTTTGGGTGCTCGTAAAACCCAATTAAATAACGCTCGGTTAATGGCATCATGGTGCCAACAATTTCCTCAGCTTTGACAATCGAACGATACCGACGATTAATCAGATCGTAGCTGCCAATGCTATAAGGGCCACTATGGAACAGCGGATCTTCGTGATTCTCAGGAGATTCATCATCATCTTCCGGATATTCGCTGTTAACAAGGATTAAGGTTTGATCATCAAGAAACGCTGCGGCACTAATCTCCGCAACTATTGGATAGGCAAATTCAAAGTGATTCGAATCAAGGATACGAGGATCGGCTAGTACATCGGCTACTTCATACAGCACGAAGGTATCATACGGATGCCAAATCCAACCAGCATTCAACAACCACCGACCACCAGGGCTTTGGATTAAGCGCGAGTGAAATATATCCATCGGATTACGATCATCCGTTTCGGCAAACCATAACCTTAAGCGCTCAATGAGGGTTTTATTCAACGAGGCTGCTGAGCGCCCGGTGCGGGCCTCTTCAATTTCAAGTTTGAGATAACGTTCAGGGCAATGGATCAACAATTCACGCCCTTGGGCATCGTGAAGAAACCCAACTGGATATTCATAAATAGTGGCATGGTATTTATCACGCGTTAACGTTCGTAGTGGCTTATGCCGATCAATCAGCATTCCCGCTGTGCCAAGGCGCTGGTAAATAACTGCTAAATCACCAGATGCCGATTGTACTGCTGCGTCAAATATTTGACCATAGCCACGATGAAATCGGTCAGCAGTTCCATTAAGTTGATAGATTGTTCCAGTCACCCAATCAATCAGTTTCTGTTTGTCCCAACAAAGGGAACGCACACCAACCGCTGAAATTCGATATTCTCGATAGTGCATTACTAACCCTCAATAATCTCGTTGCCCACTATAGTATAAGAAGAATCTCCTTGTATTAACCATCGATTGATGGAGAATGTAGTTAACTGAGGGCGAGAACTGCTGTTATTAGCCCTATAAACTCAATTCAATCACCGTAATCCCCTCGGCATCGGCCACCGCAAAGCGTTGGTTAGCTTGATCAAAGGCAATCGGCGGGATGGCTTGATCTAGCCTGCCGATCATGCTATGGGTTTGACGGCCTGTGGCTAAATCGGGCCAGCGCTGCACCACCTTGCCCGTGGTGCAATCGAATAATTTTGGATGATCGTAAAAACCAACCACATAGCGCTCGCTCAGCGCCATGGCTGTGCCGACAATCTCCTCGGCCTCGACGATGGCCCTAAATTGGCGATTAACTAGATCGTAGTAGCCAATGCTATGTGCGCCGCGCCGTTGTACCAGCGTATCAACCAAATCGGCACTTAAGTTGGCAAATTCATCAGTGATAATCAGCAGGGTTTGTTCATCTAAAAAGCTGACCGAGCTAATATCAACCTTAATCGGTGGGCAAAAACCTTCGGTATCGAGGATTTGCGGTTGTGCCCAGATTTCATCAACGTTGTAAATTGCCACGGTATGGGTCGGCTGCCACTGCCAACCAGCGCTCACCAACCATTTGCCTTTGGGGCTAACACTCAGGCGCGAATGAAAAATTTTGACTGGCTTGCGTTCGGCTTCATTCAACCGCCGATTTGTGGCAACATCTTCAAGCTCAAGTTGATTGTATTTTTCGGGGCAATGCACCAATACCTCGTTCAAATCGGCATGTTGAAGAATCGCGATGGGATATTCGTAGCTATCGGCGTAGTAGTAGCTACGGTTAATTTCGCGGACAATTTGGCCATTGTTAAGCACTAAACCCTTGGTTCCTAAGCGATGATAAATTACCACGACCTCGCCGGAAGCCGATTGCACCGCCGCATCAAAGCCAAACGGATAGACCGTTGATGAACGTTTAATCGTGCCATCCAACTGATAGCGCGTGCCACCAGCTACCCAATCGACCAAGCTCTGGTCATGCCAACATAACGAACGCACATGCGGCGCAGCAATCCGATATTCACGAAAATTCATATCAACCTCAACTATTTTGGGCAATTTAGGCTAAAGCAGCAGCCATGCCACGTTAATAAAATCATTGCAATAAGTCTATTGCATCACATTAACTGCTATGGTATACTTCTGTAACGTTTCAGAAACACTGCCGTTGCTTGAGCGTTTCTCCTCAGAAAGGTCGTAGGGCAAGGTACGGCAAACACTGCGCCAACGACTTGGATGCGCTTACCTCGCGTGTTCGAAGCATACTCTCCTTGAACTTCCAACCCAGTAGCTTTGGTTCTCCCGATCGGGGCTACTGGGTTGGAGGTTTTCAGCGTTAGCAATGGTGTGCGCTGGCTAATCGGGCGCATCGCCATGATTTTGAAAGGAAGCCAATGTATAGCACCACCAAAAATGCTAAAACCCGCGAGCAAATTGCTGCAATGGTGGCCCATGCCTTCGCTGGTATGCAGCTTGCACCGCACGAACAAGCAATTCAAGAGCTAAAAGATGGTTGGTTTAATGCTGCCTACGCCATCAGCTTAGCGGATGGTCGCGAAGTTGTGCTCAAAATCGCACCCCTGCCAGATGCCGATGTGCTGAGCTACGAGCAAAATATTATGCAAACTGAAGTCGCGGCAATGCGCTTAGTCCAGCAAAATCCAGCGATTCCTGTGCCAACGATTTATTTTTTTGACGAAACGTTGAGCATTTGTGATTCGCCTTACTTTTTTATGCAAAAAATTGCTGGCGATAATCTCGAACATGTGCGGGCAACGCTTGAGCCAGCAGTCCAAGCCAAGGTTGATCAGCACATTGGGGCCATTATCCACGAAATCAATCAATTTAGTGGCAGCTATTTTGGCTACGAAGGCAACCCCAAACTACGCGGCGATAGCTGGAAAGCCACATTTATCACATTAATCGATGCCTTGTTGGCTGATGGCCAGCGTAAAAACGTTGAACTTGAATATAGCTATGCTGAAATTCGCGCGGCTGTGTTGAAGCATGCCGCAGCACTTGATGAAGTTACCACACCCGCTTTGGTGCACTGGGATGCCTGGAACGCCAACTTTTTCGTGGAGCATGGCAAGATTGTCGGGATCATTGATTTTGAGCGGGCGCTATGGGGCGATCCCTTGATGGAAGCCCAATTTCGGCCATTCTCGGGCGAAAGCCTGAGCAATTTTATGCAGGGCTATGGCAAAATAGCTTTTACGCCTGCGGAAGAACAGCGCAATCAACTGTATTCGTTATATTTGGCACTGGTGATGGCGATTGAATGTTACTATCGCAATTATGATACCGATTTTGTGCGCACGATTGCCCGTCAACTGCTCGGCGCAACCATGGATTGGCTCAAGGCTGATTAGATTGTATGGCAACCGCAAGCATTGAAAAACTAGGAACCGCTCCCATCGGCAAGCTGCTCTTGGCAATGTCGTCGCAAACCACCATCTCGCTATTGGTCTATACGATTTATAGCATTACCAATACCTACGTACTTTCGATTGGGATTAATGGTTTAGCAGCGGCGGGTGCTGCAATCATCGCGCCAGTGCTCTTGGCCTTGGGAGCAGTTTCAACCACGGTTGGCGCTGGTGGAGCTTCAGTCGTTTCACGCGCCTTGGGAGCGCATCAGCCCGATCGCGCAGCGCGAGTTGTTGCCAATACTTTCATTATTTTTTGGGCGGCAGCACTCATTATCAGCGTGATTGGCACGTTGGCAATTGAGCCAATTGTCTATTTGTTGGGCGCGACCGAAAGCATTGCACCTTACGCCATCGACTATGGCCGCATCATCTTTTTGGGCGCAATTACCAGCACAGGCTACTCGGCAATTATCCGTGCCGACGGCAATACCGGCTTTTCAACCGCGATCTGGATCATTCCGGTTAGCCTGACGATTGGGTTTTGCTGGTTGTTGGTGATCGTTTTCCCGTTAGGTGTGACGGGGGCAGCAATTGCAACGGTGCTTGGGCAAGCTGCTTCAGCAGGCATGAGCATCTATTTCTTCTTTTTTCGCAAACAACGCTCATATCACCTACGCCTGAGTTACTTTAAGCCTGATTGGGCGATTATGCGCGAAATCCTGCTGATTGGCTCGCCCTCGCTGATTAAAAATCTCAGCGCTAGCATTATGGCGATTGTGACCAATAATCTGTTGCGCACGCTTGGTGGCACCAGTGCCTTGAGCGTTTTTGCGATTGTTGGCAGCTTGTACAGCGGCTTGATGACACCGCAAACTGGAATTATTCAAGGTATGCAGCCAATTGTCGGCTATAATCTTGGGCAGCGCAATCTTCAGCGCGTATGGCAAACAATTAAGCTTTCGCTGCGGGCGGCGGTTGGTTATGGCCTACTAATTAGCAGCCTGTGTTTGATCATTCCTGGTGGCTTGATTTCGCTGCTCTCAAATGACCAAGCCTTGATTGCCGAAGGCCAAACTGCCTTACGTTTGTTAGCACTGGCCTATCCATTAACCGGAATTTCGTTGGTCAGCGCCGCGGCCTTGCAAGCGGCGGGCTGGGCCAAACAAGCCCTGTTGCTGCTAGTTGGCAGCATTATTGGCATTAAACTGCCCATTTTATTGCTTGGCTCACAGCTATTTGGCCTGAATGGCATTTGGGCCGCCGAAGCTATTTCAGAATTATTGCTCTGTGGCGCAGCTTTTTGGTTGCTGAACAAACTGCGCCAACAAACCCATCAGCCGCTTGGTTCAGAAGGGAATTAGTAGGTCGCGTTATGGCATCATTGACGATTGAACAAATTGCAGAATTGGCGCATGTCTCGATTGCAACGGTTTCGCGGGTGCTGAATAATCAGCCGCATGTACGGACCGAAGTGCGCGAACGGGTGCTCGCCGTAATGCAGGAGCATCATTACACCCCCCATGCAGCGGCGCGAACCTTGGCAGGCCAACGCCCCAAAGTAATTGCGGTCTTTATTTCGCGCACGACTGCCACCATCTTTCGTAACCCGACCTTTTCGCACCTGCTTCAGGGCATGACCGAGGCTTGTAACGCCAAGGGCTATGTCTTGATGGTCTCGCTGGATAGCGCCAATCGGGCCGATGATCCAGCAACCAAATTGCTGAATGGTCGTAGCGTCGATGGCCGAATCGTGATTCCCAATACAATCAATGATCCATTGTTACCACAACTGATCGCCGACCGCGTGCCGATGGTGCTGGTCGGCAAACATCCTTTGCTGCATCATATTGTCAGCGTTGATATTGACCATTTTGCGGGTAGCTACCAAGCAGTGCATCATCTGCTGAAACTTGGCCATCAATCGGTTGGCATGATCGTTGGCTCGTTGCATGCACTGGCCACCCACGATCAGATTGAGGGCTATCAACAGGCCTATCGCGAGGCAGGTTTGCCAATTCACCCAGCATTGATTGCCACTGGAAATGAGACTGAACAAGGCGGCCAAGCGGCAATTGAGCAATTACTAGCCTTGCAACCACGGCCAAGCGCCCTGTTTGTCAGCAGCGCCGTGATGGCCACAGGCGTATTACAAACCTTGCATACCCAAGGGCTGCGCGTGCCTGATGATATAACCGTGGTCTGTTTTGATGATGTGCCAACTGCCGCCAGCCTCAACCCCAGCATGACCTCATTGCACCAACCAATGTACGATCTTGGCGCAACCGCCGCCAATGTGCTGATCGACATGATCGAAGGCAAAACTCCCAGCAGCGAAAATACCATCCTGCCAATTAGCATGATCGTGCGCCACGAAAACGAGGTTTGGGGCGGCTAATTAATAATCCAATTGCCATTAGCCATTCTCAATCGAGATCATAGATTTTAATGTTTCGTTATCATCCTGCTAGCCACCAATTGTACTTTAGGGGGTGCAGGGGGATGAAAACACCCTGCGTTCCCCGCCTTGAGGCGGGGCGGAGGGGTGGTGAATGATTTAAATCACCCAGAAATTCGCGAATACACCATCCTGCCAATTAGCATGATCGTGCGCCACGAAAACGAGGTTTGGGGTGGCTAGCAACGATTCACGAAGTTAACCAAAAGCCCTGCTACTCGGCTGAGCAGCAGGGCTGAATTTTACTCCTCGGCGGGCAAGGGCGCTGGCACATAACGGCCTTCGACCTTCTCGGCCAGCACAAAATAGGGGCCAGTTCGCATCCAGCCAAATAACCATAAATCTAATTCCATCAGCAAGGTGATGGTATAGAGCGCCCAGTAAATCGGCGAAGTTGGGGTAAGGTGGCGACGCATCGCGCGGCGGGCCACAATTTCGCGCTGAGCGCCAGCCGAAGCGTTCACGGCCTCGTCGGTCAATACGGTTGCACTGGCAGCTTTGGCAGTTTTGCGCTTGGCAATCAACGATTCACCGAGTTTCATCAGCACATGCTCAACAAACGAGGTAAACACGCTATTCCAAAATACGACTTTGACGGGCTTCAAGCCTGCTTCAACCAAGGCCGCCTCAACATCGTCCCAAGTTTTGAGATCTTTGATGTGGTCGGATTTACGTCGTGCTTCGCGCTCGAAATCGTAGACCCCTTGCTTGACAAAGAATTTGCCCAAGCGCTTGGAAATATTGATAATTGGCTGAATTGGCGACATTTCGCGGGTATTCGAGAAGATCGCCACCCGTCCGCCAACTTTCAAGACCCGCGCCGTCTCGACCAAATAATCGTGGATAACATCGCGGGGAAAGTGTTCGAGCACATCGACCGAGAGCGATTTATCGAACGCGCCATCGACAAATGGCAAACGCCGCGAATCAGCTTGCGCTAATTCCATCTCGGCTAAGGCTTGGTCGGCGAAAAGCACCGCTGGATCGCTGCCAACCAGCAGCCCAACGGCATCGGCGTTCCATAAGCCAAAGCGCCCATTGCCACAGGCATTATCAAACACAATATCGGTTGGTTTAAGTTCGAGCATGCGCCGAATTTGGCGATGGCGCACGCCTGCTGCTAGCAATGGGGGAGCCATCTCTCGATAATCAAGCTCCTCGCCCATGCTTTCTTCTTCGGAAACATATTTTGAAATATAATCAAATTCGGTTTGTCGCGGCATTAAATCAATATAGCCCTTGTGAATGGGATATTCATTGCGGCAGCCAGCACACAACACATGCTCAGCATAAACCGCCAAATCCCGTGAATTACACGTTGGGCATTGCAACAACCGATACAGTTCACGTCCAACCATTGATTAACTAACCTTTCTATTGTCGCCGCAGATCTATCACCGCGAGCTTAAAAAACGAGTTTCTTGGTCATCTAGACTCGCAGCAAGCCGCGAAATCCGCGTGCGGCATAGTACGATTCGGCTCCATTGTGATAGACAAACACCTGGTTGTAGCGGCAATCGCCAAAAATTGCCCCACCAAGGGCGCGAATTTCGGCTGGGGTTTGCAACCAACTTGATGTTTTGGTATCAAATGCGCCGAGCGTTTGCAAAACTCGGTAATCGGCCTCGCTGAGCAATTCAATGCCCATTGCCGCTGCTATATCGAGGGCATTGCCGGTTGGTTTATGCTCTTTGCGAGCTTCCCAACTCGCCCGATCGTAGCACAGGCTGCGCCGACCTTTGGGACTTTCAGCAGCACAATCGAAAAATAGATATTGATTGGTTTGCGGATTATAGCCAACCACATCTGGCTCGCCGCCAGTCCGTTCCATTTCGTTGAGCGACCAAAGTTTGGCTGGCTGCACTATGAGTTTGGACTGAACCTCTGTCCACTGCAAGCCAGCATGGCGCTGCATATTCTGCTCAAACCGCACCAATAAGCTGGTCATCAGGTCATCGGATTGTTCAGGCGATAAGACTTCTAATGGATTATTCATATCGATCGCACCTCCGCTTAACTGCTTGGTGTGAATGAATAGGCATCAAATTAACTTGGCTAAATTTGCATCTAGCTAGCGTGCTAGTATAGCAGAAATTCGGCATTTGCTAGCGATTTAGGCCAGAATAACCCGATTGTGCTATCATGCTGGCTGAGCGTTTGTTCTCAAATTGTGAGTTTAACCTATGCCTGTTTTAATTCAATTAACCACTGCCGACCATGGCGGGCGGGTAGCCACTGGCAAATGTGGCACTGCCGAATGTGGCGTGAGTTGCAATTGTGGTTGCCCATATACTGCGATGGAAAGTCGTGGACGCACCGAAGCAATTGAAATCATCGAAGCCCAATATCCCAATCAATGGCTCGGTTTAGTCATTCCACCTGAAGAAGATGAGTTTACGCCTGAGCGAGCCATGTTAGTAGCCCATTCGCACGATGATAACGAAGTCTGGGATGCGATGAGCCGTGTGACCCATAACCAAGTGGTGCATGTCTATTTTAATGGTCAATACAACGCTGATTATGTCGATTGGGCTGATAGTCAACCCGCCAGTTATGGCAGTCGCTTGACCCAAGCCTCACCCTTCGGCGGCGAGATGATTAGCCTGATGCCACTATGACAAGCCAACAAACCCAACGTTTATTAAATGTCCAAATTTTGGGGATGCTCGATTACAACGCTGCGTGGGAATTGCAACGCGAATTAGTCAGCCAACGCAGCGCCGAAACGATTCCCGATACCTTGGTGTTGTTGGAGCATCCCGCCACCTACACGATTGGGCGCTCAGGCGGCTATGAGCATCTCTTAGTCAGCCCCGAAACCCTGCAACAACGTGGCGCAGCCTTGATCGAAGTTGATCGCGGTGGCGATATTACCTACCATGGGCCAGGCCAGCTCGTCGGCTACCCAATTTTGCAAATTCGCGATCATGGCCGCGATTTGCATCAATACTTGCGGATGTTGGAAGAAGTGATGATCGAACTACTGGCTGAATATGGGCTGAGTGCGCGACGCTTCCCTGGCTATACTGGCGTATGGGTTGGCGAGCGCAAAATTGCCGCAATTGGGGTGCGCTCGAACACCCGTGGCGTTACGTCACATGGCTTTGCCTTGAATGTAACCACCAATTTGGATGATTTTGCCGTAATTGTGCCATGTGGGATTCACGATTATGGCGTAACTTCGTTGGCTGAATTATTGCCAGTTGTGCCCGCCTTCAGCGATGTGCAACAACGGATTATTCGAATTTTCCTGCGCGTGTTTGATCTGCATTTGATCGAGCCTGTTTAGCCGAGGAACCGCAACCATGCCAACCATCCTCTCTGTTTGGGCGCACCCCGATGATGAAGCATTTGGCCCTGTTGGGGTGCTGGCCCAAGCCCATGCTGCTGGCTATCGCACGGTCATTATTACCGCAACTCATGGCGAACTAGGCCAAATTAGCCCTGAACTAGCGATCAATCCTGAGAACTTAGGATCAGTGCGCTTGGAAGAACTGCATCAAGCTTGCCAAGCAATTGGAGTTGATCGCAGCATCGTCTGGGATTATCCCGATGGTGGTTTAGCGTTGGCCAACGCCACCGAGTTGCGCGATAAGATTGTCGAAGTTTTGAACGCTGAGCAACCAGCCATCGTGCTGACCTTTGGGCCTGATGGAATTTATGGTCACCCCGACCATATTGCGATTAGTATGGCCACAACTCAAGCCTTTGCCCAATATATGGCTTTACACCCAACAATTGAGCAGCCGCGCTTGTATTATCAAAGCGTTGCCCCAAATAGCCCGCGCTCAGTCAACGCCGCCAGCAGCAATGAATATCCCGACCCATTGCCCGCTACCACAATTATTGATGTGAGCAAGTATGCCGATACCAAACGGGCGGCCTTGGAAGCCCACGCAACCCAGCGCCACGATTGGCAACAATTCCTCGACCAAGCCGATTGGTTTAATACGGTCTATCTCCATCGTGTGTATCCTTCGTTCGGATTGAACGACCAGCCAGAAACGACACTTTTTGCATGAACACCAAACTTGAAACGAAAGCCCAAACGACGGCTGGCCGCAGTATCGCGCTAGCCGCTTTGTTATTAATGGTTGGCAATTTTGCCAGCCGCATTCTTGGCCTTATCCGCGATAAAGTGATTAACCACAATTTTGGGGTGGGAGCCGAAACCAGCCTCTACTCGTTGCTCAGTGCTGTGCCAACCCAACTCTACGATTTTTTGGTTGGCGGTCTGGTCAGCGCGGCACTGGTTCCCGTCCTGACTGATTACATCGATCAGCACGATGATCGCGATCTTTGGCAGATTATCAACACCATTTTAACTATGCTGGCGCTGGTGCTTGGCCTGCTTGGCGGCTTGGTCTGGATTTTTGCTGAACCAATTAATCAGGTATTGGCCGCCAAAATTGTGGCCAGCTCAACCATGCTCAGTCTTGGCGTTTCAATGCTGCACTCGATGGTGATTGCAGTGGTTTTTATGTGCTTGTCGGGCGTGCTGACAGGCTTATTACAAGCCCAACGCCGCTTTTCATTGCCAGCGTTTACCTCGACAGTATTTAATTTGGCCTTGATTGTGCTAATTTGGTTTTGGCCGCAAGATGCGCGGGTATTAGGTTGGGCTATGGTTGCTGGGGCGTTGGCTCAAGTAACGCTACAACTGCCAGCCTTACGCGGTGCGCGTCTACGCCCGATGTTGCGTTGGCGACATCCAGGCGTGCGACGAATTGGCTTGCTATATGCGCCAGTTGCGCTTGGCATCAGCTTTTCATTTGTAGGCACGCTGATCGATCGCCAGCTTGCAGGCAGCATCGATCAACAATCGGCGGCCTATATGCGTAGCGCCACGACCTTTATTCAATTTGCGCTGGGCTTGGTGGCAGCAGCGATCTCGATTGCGATTTTACCAACCTTATCACGGCTCAACAGCGATGGTGATGAGGCTGGTTTTCGGCGCATTTTAGGCATTGGTTTAAAAGTAGTGCTGCTCTTAATTGTGCCAATGTTGGTGATTTTTGGCTTGCTCGGCGAAGCGGTGGTGCGCATTTTGTTTGAAGGTGGCAAATTTACCGCCGAAAACACGCGGATCACGGCATTGGTATTATTGGCTTATTTGCCAAGCATGCTGGCCGCCGCAATCGATCAGCCGTTAATTTTCGCCTTTTATGCCCGTAAACACACCTTATTGCCCAATTTGGTGCAAGCGCCAGCAATTGCTAGCTATTTTTTGGTGGCTGGTTTGAGCTATCGCGATTGGGGTATGTATGGCTTGATTGCTGGCAACGTGGCGCAATTAACCGTGCATGCCTTGGTGATGGCGGTGGTTGCGCATCGACGCTTGCGGGTGTTTGATGGTCAGGCCATGCTCCAAGCGAGCACCAAAATTGCCAGTGCTGCCTTGGTAATGGCCGCTAGTTGTTGGGGCATTCTACAATTGTTGCCGACAACGCCAAGCAAATTCAATGCGCTCGTGCTGTTGCTCGTGGCGGGTGGGGGCAGTAGCTTAATCTATTTGGGCTTATTGTGGTGGCTTAAACTCGATGCACTACAATTTTTCGGCGCAGCATTACAACGCAAATTCAAACGTAAAACTGCTTAAGTGCGAAATGGCGGAGCGTTAAGCTCCGCCATTGTAAAAATAACAAACTTATTTACGTCGAAAGGTATATTCGATGCCCTGTTGCAGCGTGCTGTAAGTCACGACGCTGCGCAAATCGAGGCCAACGCTGACGATCGTTTGGGCAATTTCGGGGCGCAAACCCGTCAATACCATTCGCGCACCGAGCAATTGAATCGCTTGCGAGGTTTGCACCAGCAACGATGCCACATAGGTATCGAGCACGGGCACACCAGTAATATCAAGAATCACAAAATCGGCGCGATATTTGCCGACACCAGTTAATAACGCCTCGGTCATCCGTTGTGCACGCTGCTGATCGAGCGCCCCAATCAATGGAACCACCAAGACCTGATCATTTAAAGGAATCAGCGGGGTTGAAAGCTCATCGAGCAACGCTTGTTGCAAGCCGATCAACTCGTTTTGCAAGCGCTCCCGCTCGCGAATATCCTGTTGATGGATGCGAATTTCTTGGCGCAATTTGAGTTCGGTCATCAACAATTCAGCAAATTCATGCAAAATATCCAGTTCATCAGCCGTCCAAACCCGTGGCTTGCCATCGATTACACAGAACGAGCCAAGCACATGGCCACCGCTGCGAATCGGCATGCCCGCGTAGCTAATCACGCCTAAATCGGGGATAGCCAAATTATCGTGAACTAAGGGATGTTCGCGGGCATCGGTCACAATTAATTCTTGGCCATTACTGACCACATGTTGGCAAAATGAATGGGTTAACGGCGTTTCGCGGCGCTCAGCCCATGGCTCAGCCAACCCAATATGGCTTTTAAAATATTGGCGATGATGTTCAACGAGCGAAAGTAACGACACTGGTGCTTGCAAAACTTTACTTGCTAAGCGGGTCAAACGATCAAAAGCTGGGTCGAAAGAAACATCAAGTAGCCCAAGCTCTTGCAATGTCTCGGTTCGTTCAGCATTGTTCAGCTGTGATCCTGATCCTGAGGACATATGCCAGACTCTCCACAATAAAAGCGTTATTAAAAACAGTACCAGAGTTATTAATATTCCACAATTGCCGAGATAGGGTAACCATGTGGGGGAAAAACCGAAGGATGAATTATGAAGGATGAGGGATGAAGATCATTTTTAACCACGAAGGACACGAAGGGCACGAATATTGGGTTGGTTGGCAACCTGGAATATCGTTAAGCAACCATGTACCTAACCTTGACGCTCTTCGTGGTTTCGTTCTTCGTGGATTACGCTGTAAGGCAGAGGTGCAGGGCGGATTTAGGATTCAGGGGCCAGCGATCAGGAGTAAATGCACAAATATAGGAATGAAAACCCTTCGCGTTCTTCGTGGTTCCGTTCTTTATGATCTTCGTTTCTTCGTGGTTCCGTTCTTGGGGCTACGGATCGGGCTATAATGAATGTATCGATTTATTGATTAAGGAGTTGATCGATGCAAATCACCATTACTTTTTGCATGTATTGAAACTACACCCCGCGTGCTGTCAGTTTGGCAGCCCAACTGTTGGAAATTCATCGGCAAGCGATTCAGCAATTGAGCTTGATTCCGGCCAAGGGTGGTTGTTTTGAAGTTGAAGTTAATGGGCAACTGCTCTATAGCAAACTGCAAACCGAACGCCACGCCGAAACTGGCGAAATTGAAGGATTAATTGCGGCCTATCTCGACCAGCAAGCCTAAAACGCTCCTGCCAGCCCATATGCGGCGTGCAGTGGGCTGGCCCATTCCACATAGCCAAATCCGCATGCTATAATCGCAGCCACGACATACTAATCAAGGAGTCTCCCGTGTTGGTTTTGATCACAGGTTCCAGTGGGCAGATTGGCACCAATTTGGCGCTACGCCTTCTCGCAGATGGCCATGAAGTGTTTGGGGTTGATCAACGGGTCAATACGTGGACAAAAGCCTTTGAGTATGTGATTCAGGATCTTGGTGCACCCTACCGCGATTTCCAAGGCGGCATCGGCGGCGTGCCCTATCCCAAGCCTGATGTTGTGGTACATTTGGCGGCCAATGCCAAAGTTCACGAACTAGTAACCTACCCTCATCGAGCGTTGGAAAATGTGATGACCACCTACAACGTATTGGAATACTGTCGCCATCAACAAGTTCCAATCATTTTTAGCTCATCACGCGAAGTCTATGGTGATATTCATCGCTACTTAACCGAAGAAGCCCAAGCCGATTTTGTCTATACCGAAAGCCCCTATTCGGCCTCAAAAATCAGCGGCGAAGCATTTATCTATTCCTATGCCCGATGTTACAACTTGCCCTATTTGGTATTTCGTTTCTCAAATGTCTATGGGCGCTACGATAATGACATCGAACGGATGGAGCGGGTAATTCCCTTGTTCATTCGCCGCATGCGCGACGGCCAACCTGTGACCGTCTTTGGGCGTGAAAAAACCCTCGATTTCACCTATGTCGATGATTGTGTCGATGGCATTGTGCGCGGAATCGAGCGGATTGTCAGTGGCCAAGTTGCCAATCAGACCTTTAATTTAGCCTATGGTGAAGGCAATACCTTGGTTCGTATGGCCGAATTGATCGCCGAGGCTCTGCAAATTGAAGCAACGATTAACGTGCAACCGTCAAAACTCGCTGGTGAAGTGACCTACTATGTGGCCAACATCGGGCGAGCACGCCAACTCTTGGGTTACACGCCCCAAGTTGCTTTAGCCGATGGTTTACGGCGAGCAGTCGCGTGGAACATTGCGTGGGATGAGGAACAGCGGCGATGACTGAACGATCACGGCAACGCGGCCATCAACAGCTCCAAACAATGCGCAGTAAACGGATTCAGGCGCGGCTCCTAGCGCTCTCACGGGTCATGAACGATATTATGAATGTTGATGATCCAGCGCGATTGATAACCGCTGCCAGTGCCAAATTGCGCCAGGTTTTAGCTGTTGAGGCCATTGCAGTGTGGTTTTATAGTCCTACTTCACATCGTTACCTACTAAGCCACTTCAATAATGCCAACCACGAAGATTTTAGTGTCGATGATCGCGAGGCCTTAAGTGCTTTGCAAGTGCGCAGCGGCGAGGCGCTGGCTGGGCGCGTGGTCAGCGAAGGTCATGCGATCAGCGCCCGCAACGCCGACGAATATCGCAGTATGTTTGGCGCATTGGGTCGCCGCCGCGAGGCCTTGTTCAATCGCTGGCGAGCACTCCTGCCAATTTCGTTTCAAGTAACCGGTTTCACGCTGGGCGGCAATGGGCGGCCCAGCGGCGTGATTGAGTTTTTCAGTAGCAAGCCCAACATCAATGCTAACTCGGCAGTTTGGTTGCAACCAACCCTTGATCAGCTTGGCTCGTTGTTGCAGTTGGTGCGCCAACAGGCCGATGCCCGTAGCCAGCGCCGCCGTTTGGCCGCCCTCGATGCTGTCGTCACCGCGATCAGCACATCTTCCGACTTGCCCGACCTGTTAAATGTGGCACTGTTGGTGGTGATTGAGGTGGTCAGCGCCAATGGTGGGGCGATTTGTTTGGCCTCGCCTGGTGGCCGCAGCATGACTTTAGCGGCGCAACATCAACTTCCGCAACGCGAGGCTTTGCTCCTTGGTTCGAGCCAAGCCAATAGTGTTTTGGAAGATGTGGTGTATTATGGCCAGCCAACCTTGCGCCCAGTGATCAGCACCAGCGATCTTGGCGAGGATATTATGGGTCGCGCCGCCATGCCCTTGCTGGCTGGTGGTACAATCGTCGGGGTTTTGGTGTTATATGGCAATTACCAAACGCTCTCGAATAATATCGATTGGCCTTCGCTGGTTTCGATGGGTTCGCAAATTGGCATCGCGATTGCCAATACCCGTTTATACGAAGAAAGCCAACGCGAACGCCAACGGCTGGGCACGGTGATCGAATCGATCGCTGATGGCGTGGCAATTTGTAATGGCGTTGGCGAATTAATTTTGGCCAACGAGACCGCAGCGGGCTTGGTGGAAATTTCAATTCTGCCAACCTTAGCCACCAGCAGCGAATCGGGCGCACGCTACCTTGATGGCACGTTTGTCGAAGCTGATATGCTGCCATTTGCCCGCGCTTTGGCTGGCGAAGTGTTCCGCGATTATCGTTTAATTGTGCCAGGCAGCCAAGATCAAGATGTGGTGCTGAGCTTCAGCGGTGCACCGTTGCGTCGTTCAGTATTGATTGATAGTACTGAAACATCGTTTGATGGCGCAGTCATCGTGTTTCGCGATATTACTGAGCAACGCCGTTTGGAAGAGGCCAAGGATGAGTTTTTGGCGGTCGCTGCTCACGAACTGCGCTCACCACTGGCGGCAATCAAAGGCTACAGTGATTTGTTGCTGCGCCGCGAGTTGAAGCAAGCCAGCGAAGGCCGTGATTTGCGCGGCTTTATCACGCTGAGCCAACAAGTCAACATTATGGTGCAGTTGGTCGATAATTTGCTTGATGTTTCACGAATTGATGCTGAGCGCTATACGATTCAGCTTGATGCGGTTGATTTGGGTATCTTGCTTGATTCGGTTGTGATGCATGCACGCCAAACTGCCAACAATCATACCCTACACTTTGAGCAACTCAACCCTAGCGTCGTCTATGGCGATTCGCTAAAATTGCGCCAAGTTGCTACCAATTTTCTGACCAATGCAATTCGCTATAGCCCGCAACAAACCAACATTTGGGTCCAAGTGTTTAGCGATGAACAATTTGGCTATGTTCAAGTTGATGATCAAGGGCCAGGCATTCCACAAGGCCAACGCGAACGTTTGTTTGAACGCTACTACAGAGTACCGGGGATTCGTCGCACCGGATCAAGCACCGAAGGCTTGGGTTTAGGCTTGTATTTATGTCGCGAAATTATTACACTGCACAATGGGCGAATTTGGGTTGATAGCGCTCCGAGCGGCGGCGCACGCTTTTGCATCGCCATCCCGCGCTTTATTCCTGAAAAACATGAAACCAACACAACCCAAACCACCCTCGATCTTGATGCCTTTTTATTCTCGCCCCAACCAGGCCGGAGGAACGATGAATAGTAGTGTGATTGCAGTATTACGTCGCGTCGATATTTTTGCTGGGCTGAGCGACCTTGAGCTAAGCCAAATTGCTCAATTGTGCAAAGTTGCCAAGGCCAAAAAAGGCCAAATTATCTTCCGCGAAGATAGTGACGGCGACGATTTGTATGTGGTTCACGATGGTGCGGTGGAAATTCAAGTCCAAACCCGTGGCTCCGACGGTCAACATCGTTTATCAACGATCAACACCGCTTACGAAGGCCAAGCCTTTGGCGAAATTGCCATGCTTGGCGGCGGCAGTCGTTCGGCTACAGCGGTTGCTAGCATGAATCCAACTACCTTGTTAGTGATCAACGGGCCAGAACTTTCGACCCTCTGTGACACTAACACCGCGATTGGCTATCGGATTATGCGTAACTTTATCAACGATATGATCTACAAACTGCGCTCGGCCTCGTTGCTGCTGCGCGGGCATATCAAATGGCAAGATAATCAACTGAGTCAGATTGATTAGTCCAAGTTGATAGTTCGCCATCCTTTCGACCCTTCGTCGGAGGGAAATATGGGAGGTGTTGCTTTTCAAGGGTAGATTTGATCACCACCCTTCCGTCCCGCCTCAAGGCGGGAGACGCAGGGGGCTTTAATCCCCCTGCACCCCCTAAAAGTACAATTGATGATAACCAGTGGTTGATTGATAAACTTCAAACTGGGAGTTAATTCCTTATTCTTAGCGCTCTTCGCGTTCTTCGTGGTTTCCGTTACTTCACCTCCTTCGTGTAGCTTCGTGGCCTTCGTGGATCAAATCTGTGGTACGCAACTTGCGATAGTGCTCGGTAGATTACAATAGCCTGCTAGTTAACTAGTTTGATATGACGATTGATTTGGCATATGATCCATAATTAATAACCCAGCATAAAGAATGTTTTCTATGGCCTGCTCAAGACTTGCTCCTAGCATACTTAATACTGGAACATTAGGAAGCTTCCAATTAAGCCGATTAAATACCCATTGGCCCTGCATAATAGAACCATTCGACAACACAAAAAGCGATGCTTTACTCTGGGTTGGGTAGCTGACTTGGCCAATTGGGGCAAGCTGTAGGCGCGTGTGAAGGATGTAGGGATGCGTTTGCCAAATCGTTGCTTCTGTTAAGGCTCTCGCACAAGAGGGATCAATGGTAAGCTCAATCTCTGATGCAGTCCATTCAAATATACCAGCGAGTGTATCTGTCAATTCAAATGCCGTATCATGCCAAGGTGCAGTCGTGAAAGTATATCCTCCATAGGTTGTTAATATGGCCTCTGCCGCTGGAAACAGCGGATAGTGGTTCGTTGACAATGCAGTGAGCCATGGGGTAAGATCGCGATCAAGCGTAGGTTCCCAGTTAGAATCGGCCATAACCGTTTGAAGAACAGATGGAAACATAGATTTCGCTCCTAGGGATAATAATAATAAATTGCTTGTTCAATAAGCCTATTAAGCCCACCACTAAGCGTTTGACCAACGAGCCGCAACATTGGCTCCCGACTATGTTCCCCCGGAACCCCATAAAATTTCCCAAGTAGTATCAATCCATCGGCAGATAACAAGATTGTTGCATCGTTATCATAGGAACCAATAGGGCAAATCTGCCGTTGCTGCCGCTTAATGAATGGATGCTCAAGCCAATATGGAGCTGCATCATCATCACAGTGCTGTGCATTAGCTGGAATAAAATCTTCAAACAGCCGATTGCGATCAAAAATATAGGGAATTCTATGGTGATAATAGAGTGGGTTTTCATCTGCTGGAGGAACAGCGATCTGCGTTGTTAAACCTCCAAAGCTGGTCAAAAAGGCTTCAGCCAGCGGAAAACAGGGATAGTTCGCTTGTCGAATTGCCGCGATATGTGCCGAAGGATCAACCTGGCGCGTCGGAGTCCAGCCAAAAAGCTGGTAACAGGTCGCTGCGATCGGGGTTAACTGAATATTTAAGCTGTCATTAGGCATCAATTTCCCTCAATTTAATAAAGTAGCGCGTGGTTTTAGCATAGGCAACAACAAAAGGCTGTGAATGCTCAACTCGAACATTTTAATTTTTGAACTTGTTTAATCAGCCTCAAATGAATTAATCTCCTTCCCTGCTAGAATGTCACGAATATCGTCATGGCACTCAAAGAAATCGTGCATAACATCCATGAAAAACGCAACATCAATGGGATGGGCGGGAGGTGCATAGCGATCATGATAAAGACGATGAAACAGGTAAAAGCGAACCGCAATCAAAAATCGGCGCGTAATCTCATTTTCCTCACGCCGAATCGCTTCATCGAATGCCTTTCCATTGACCGTAAATTGGCGAATATCACGTGGCATAATAGCCTTCCATCCTTGTCTTTAATCAGTAAAATACTCGATTCGATGCCCGCATATCTGATCATAGCTTAACTTTGAATAATAATCCCATCACAATAAGCCCAATGCTATTGCCTACGGTGTAATTGTTTATTGAATTGACGTTTTCTCTCACCCCAACCCCTCTCCCGCTGCGGCTGGCAGGGGCTTTTGCTTGGTGGTTACCCCCTCGCTTGCTTGGCAGGAGATGGGTTGAGGGTGAGGGCATGCTGGCCGTTGTTCATGCTATCAACCATTACAAATAGCCAATACTTCGCGCTCTTCGCGTTCTTCGTGGTTTCCGTTACTTCACATCCTTCGTGCAGCTTCGTGCCCTTCGTGGATCAAATCTGTGGTACGCAACTTGCGATAGTGCTCAGTAGATTGCAATAGCCTGCTAGTGAAGGAGTTTTGTATGGCTACTGAGAAAAATGTGCATCAAACTGAGCGCTTGCTTTCGGTAGCAAGCGGCAGCGCTTTGGTTGCGTTTGGGATTATGCGTCGCCATTTGCCAGTCAGTTTGGCGGCGATTGCTGGTGGTGCGCCGCTCTTATGGCGTGGCCTGACTGGCCATTGCCCAGCCTATAGTGCGCTCAATATCAATACTGCTGAGCAAGCTACTGAAGCCATGTGGAGCAAGCCCGCTGCCCCAGCAACGCCACGGATTCCGATTCCTACCAACCATACTAATGCCGATCAGGCTGGCGTAGACCATGCTAAGGCGATCAGCGTTGAACAGACAATTACGGTTGATCAGCCAGTCGCCGAGGTGTTTCGCTTTTGGGGCAATTTTGAAAACTTGCCTAAATTTATGCATTACCTCAATAGTGTCAAGATGTTTCAAAATGGCACGAGCCACTGGGAAGCCAAGGCTCCGCTGGGCTTGAGCATTTCGTGGGATGCGGAAATAGCTGATGCCAAACTGAATGAATATATCGCTTGGCGTTCGTTGCCCAACTCAACATTGCCCAATCAAGGTCGAGTTGAATTTAATGCCTTGAGCGATGAGCAAACCGAAGTGCGCGTGCAGCTTGATTATCAACCACCAGCAGGCGCGATCGGCGAGGCTGTTGCCAAATTGTTTGGCAACGATCCCCAAAAGGCGATTGCCGAAGATCTTGAACGTTTTCGCAAGGTCATTGAGGATGAAGCAGAGCGCACGGCGGTCAAGGCCAATGCTGTTGGCGAAAAGCCCAATGCTAACGACCCTGAATATAGCGATAAGCTCAAGGTTGAAGCCAAAACTAACAAAGAAGAATCGCTTGAGAATGAAGATAAAGCGGTCGATACCAGTTTTCCGGCTAGCGATCCGCCAGCAACTTGGTAGTAATTTGACTATCTGAGGCGTTAAGAGCAGTGGCTATGCTCGTAGCCTTTGCCTTGCAATACGGGAGCAACCAACAGGGTTGCTCCCGATCAATTTAACTAAACTTTTTTTCGTAAATGCGATAGGTTTTGTAGCGCCGCCCACCTAAACCAGCAATTGTATTGTTCATCACATCATTATTTTCAAGAATCCACGACATTTCGGCGGTATGATAGCCACGCTTGAGGCCAGCATTGCGCACTTCACGATAAAAGACTGCATCGATCCCACGCCGCCGATATTCGGGCAAAACCCCCATAATCAACACCCGCATCTGGTTGATCTCGCGCTTGCGCCGCAGCATGGTAAGCCAGCCAAACGGCAATAAACGTCCATCACTGTAGCGCAGCGGAATATTAATATCGGGCACGGCGATCAGTAAGCCGACCATGCGCCTCTGATCTTCGGCCACAATCATCACTTCGGGGTCGAGAAACGGCTTGAAGCTATAGGCCAAATGGCGAAATTCAGCCAAGGTCATATGAATTGCACCCCAATTGTTGGCCCAAGCCTGATTGTAAACGTGCCAGCCCGCCTCAACTTCTTCGGCAAAACGCTGCATATTCAGTTTGCGAAAGGTTAAGCCAGTTTGAGCTTGGGCCAAGGCTGCCACCCGCTCGATTTTCGCCCCCCGCCCTTTTTCGGCATAACTGCGCTGATCGACGATCCAGGCGTATAAATCGATTGCCTTGCCAAAACCTTGGTGCTCGATATATTCAACATAACGGGCTGGATTATAGGTCATCATCATCACGGGGGCTAGCTCAAAGCCTTCGATCAGCAAGCCACATTCATCATTAATCGAAAAATTCATGGGGCCACGAATCGCTTTATAGCCGCGATCACGCACCCAAGCGCAAGCAATTTGCAGCAATGCAGCGGCAGCTTCGCGGTCATCGAGCACCTCGAAAAAACCAAAAAAGCCAATGTGCTCGTTGTGGGTGCGATTATGCAGAAAATTGATGTGAGCCGAGATCGTGCCAACAATTTCCGTGCCACGCTGCGCCAAAAACAATTGCACATCGCCATGGGCAAAAAAACCGCCATGTTTGGGGTTGAAAAAGCGTTCGCGTTCGATTAACAAGGGCGGAACCCATAACGGATCGGGGTTCGCGCCGCGATAGACCTTCCAAGGAAAATGAATAAATTGTCGCCGCTGGCGGGCATTACGCACTGGTACAATCTGCAACG
Organism: Chloroflexota bacterium; assembly: GCA_020161265.1. Taxonomy (NCBI): domain Bacteria; kingdom Bacillati; phylum Chloroflexota; species Chloroflexota bacterium. The sequence goes on from JAIUOC010000010.1 coordinate 203,573, forward strand.
GCAGCATTAATCAACCTCGAAATCTTAGGCTTTGGCTTTACGCCGTTTTGGCCGGACTAAATCATAGGAATGGGCGATCAGCGCCAAACATTCATCGTCGGGCACGCTGCCATCAAGCACAATTGTGTTCCAATGGCGCTTATTTAAATGATAGCCAGCCGTAATCGCTGGATATTGTTCGCGCAACATCTCAGCCCGATCAGGATCGCATTTCAGGCTAATTTGGGCTGGCTCACTGCGCACAAGTAGGGCAAACATTTTGCCGCGCTCATCGCCAATTTTAAACACCAATGGCTCAATTCCAAATGGATAATCTTCAATCGCGTCGTCAAGGCTCAAGCAATAGCTGCGAGCTTGGGCATAATCAACGTGGTTGCTCATTGGCTGGCTCCTTTGCTTGGTCTTTAATTTTCTTGGGGGCTTCGCCATTGACGGCATTCATGGCTTTGGTCACGCCATCACTCAAGCACAATTCGCAGGCCTCAACTGCCCGATCGTAGAGTTTTGGCAAGGTGTCGCGTTCGGCAGCATTCCAATTGCCGAGCACAAAATTAATCACTTCCCAACCTTCAGGTGGGCGGCCAATGCCAAAGCGCAAACGGGCAAATTTTTGGGTTCCCAGCAATTGAATAATCGAATTCATGCCACGCTGGCCACCAGAACTGCCTTGATTGCGCAACTTGATCGTGCCAAAAGGCAGATCTAAATCATCGTAAACCACCAATAATTCACTGGCTGGGTCGATTTTGTACCAATTGACGAGGCCGACAACCGATTTGCCACTATCGTTCATAAAGGTTTGCGGGCGAGCCAAGGCCACTCGTTGACCATTGACCAAGCCCTCGGCAATCCGAGCATCGGAGCGCTTGCCATCGAAACTTAAATTATGGCGACGGGCAAACTCGGCTACGCATTGAAAGCCCACATTATGCCGATTATTCAGATATTTCTCACCTGGATTGCCCAGCCCAACAATTAAAAACATGACATCCCCACGACAGGTTTGGTTAAAATCGCGATATACTACAGGCAATGCGCCGCCAATGGCGCAGGCTGAAGCATTGTACCATAGGGAAGTATGCGCATTCTACGATTTCTGTTTGTGGCACTAGCGCTGCTGGTGCTCCTGCCCAACCGCGCTTTCGCGGATAATCCAAACGAGCAAGTGTTAATCGACGAGGTTCGCGGAGCGTATCGAGTTGTCGCCACACTTGCCCCAAATCCACCAGCAGTTGGCGAGGCACTTTTGCGGGTTGTAATTACCGATGCGATCTCGGGCCAACCCTCGCCACTTAATTTGGTGCAGCTATATGCCGCGCCCGATAGCATTGGCCGCGAAGAATTATTTACTATGCTGCCGGAAAATCAAGATCGCAACGCAGGCCGCTATACCAGTGATCGACTGCGTTTTACGATCAGCGATCAATGGACAATGCGCTTAGTGCTAGGCGCTCCTGAAGGCGAGATGGTTTTTACCACCAAAGTTCAAGTCGATTCGGTGTTTAAGGAGATCGGCGAAGCAGCAGTGATTGCCGTTCCTGCAACCTTGGTCGGTTTGGCGGTGGTCTTTATCGGCTATAACATTTGGCGCAAAAAACGCCAAGCAGCCAGCTAAATCCAGGCCAATTTTTGGTGGCGCTAGGCTACTCAATACCAATTAAGTACGTTTTAGCGTCGCCACATTGAGTTAATCCATGCAACTAACACCAGAAAATTATCATGAGCAGTTGATCGCGTTGGTGTTAACTGACGATTTTGTGCGCCTGACCATGAGTGGCACTGCCCGTGTTGCTGATCTACGTTGGCAACGGGTGGTGGTGCGGCCTGTGCAATTGAAACAAGGCCGCGCTTGGCAAGCAGCTTATTTTGATCAGCGCCAAAATATCACCAAAAATTACTCAATTGAGCAAGCCAGCAGCGCTCTCGGCGAGATTATTGCGATTCCGCTGAGCAATATTACCCTGGAAACCACCAGCGAACGGATCCAAATCCAACGCAGCAAAAAGGGCAAAGTGATTATTAGTCGGGCACGCAATCAAGCGGCGGCTCCAGATTTGCGCCATAACCACGTTAAAGCCTTGTCTTTGCCCAGCGATCGCCCTGATGCCTATTTGCAAAAAACTGGCATTATGACCAACGATGGGGTGATTCGTGCCAGCATGAGCAAAAAATACACCCAAATCAACGAATTTTTGCGGGTGTTCGATGAGCTTGATCTCAAGCCCAGCCCTGAGCAACCGTTGCGAATTCTTGATGCTGGCTGTGGCTCGGCCTATTTGACCTTTGCGGCCTATCACTATTTGGTCAACATTCGCGGCTTAGCGGCGGTAGTGATTGGGGTTGATTCAAACGAGTATTTAATTGCTAAATGTCGCGCTCAAGCAGAAGAATTGGGCTACACCGATATGCAATTTATCGCCATGCCCTTAGCCGATTGGCAGTCTGAGCAGCGGCCTGATGTGGTATTTTCGTTGCATGCCTGCGATACCGCCACCGACGATGCCTTGGCTTTGGCAATTCGCAGCCAAGCCCAAGCAATTTTGAGCGTGCCTTGTTGCCATAAACATCTGACGCATCAAATTCAAGCTGAGGTGCTCAACTCCATGTTACGCCATGGCAGCATTCGCCAGCGCACCGCCGATTTAGTGACCGACAGCCTGCGTGCCCAACTGTTGCGGATCAATGGCTATCGTAGCGAGATTATTGAGTTTGTTGATGCTGAACAGACTGGGAAGAATTTAATGATTCGGGCTATGCGTAGCAAAAAACCTGATTCCAAAGCCCTAGCCGAATATCAGGCACTTAAGCAATTTTGGGGTGTAACGCCCTATTTAGAGCAGTTGTTGGGGTAGGGACGAGGGCACAAGGATCAGGATTCATAAACCCAAAACCTCGTGGTGTTGGTTGGAGCATTACTTCCAACCTACCACGAGGTTCTTTCAACCCACATTTGGGAGTTTCAAGGTTTAATTGAGCTAGGGGATTCAAGCGCGACAATTGCGTGCCCGCTCAATCGTTATCTGTAGTTTTTAGGCGCGGGCAGTAATTTGGCGGCCAGTCAAGCGTGGGCTGAGCAAGTTGTCAAGCGCCAATGAGCCTGAGCCAAGCAGCACCAAAGCCACGCTAGCAGCGATCAACGCCAACACATATTCGTAGCCACCTTCGCGTGATGAGAAGCCAGCATCTAAGTGTACGGTAACCAAAGCCACAACCATAGCGATTGCTTCAGCCACTGCAACATAACGAGTAAACAAGCCCAGCATCAACATAATCCCGCCAATCAATTCCGTTGCAATCAACAAAATTGCCATAAAGGTTGGCGCAGGAATCCCAAGGCTAGTCAAGAAGCCAGCAGTTCCCTCAATCCCGCCATTGAATTTATCCAAACCGTGCATAAAGAAAATAAAACCAACGACAATCCGCAAAATGGCGATGCCAAAACCTGGCTTATCAAGTAATTTATTGATGCTTGCCATGACCGTTTGCTCCTTTCAAGTAGTGGTTGATTAGACTGCGCTCACTATAAAGCTAGATAGTCCGAAACAACGTCCTTGCTCACGTCCCAAAGGTCAATAAAAGATTAATAAACGATGAAGTAGCGATGAAGATTAGCCAAAATGGTTAATTTTTGCAGATTAAATGCCAATTTTTGCAGCTCAAATCCGCACGGCTTTAAACCAAAACCCCTCGCTTGCTGTGGCAGGCGAGGGGTTGGGGTGAGGGGATTTTTCTATTTATTTGGCGGTCGCACTTTGGCGTTTGACGGCAACCTCAGTTTTGCGATGTTGCAAGTGCTCAGCAATCACATAGGAGCCAATAACGAATGCTCCAGCCGCAACTTGGGCCGCAATACCTTCCCAGGTCGCATAGAAGCCCAGCCACATATTGGCCCAATATGGGATTTCAAGGCTGCGAATTGGGTGCAGTGGCATCCAGCCAACCAATTGCATAATGTGCATGGTGTTGCCAACCATAATCAACAAGACTGCGCCAATCATCACCCCAGTCACGATTAGCATCTTCTTATGGGGCAATTTAGCTTGCAGCCCAAAGACCAGCACGCCAACCAAAGCGGTGCCACCAAGCCCCATAGCAACGCCCGCTAACACCACTTGGGTGCTGGCTTCGAGCACGAGTGCTTGTAAAAAGAGTACAGTTTCAACGCCTTCACGGTAGATACTGGTAAAGCCCAAGGTGATCAAACCGAGCCAAAGCCCAGCCTTGCCACCAATAATTCGGCGCTTTTGGGCATGAAAGTTGGCCATCCAGCCAGTCCAGTAGACTTTGTGAAAAAACCAGTTGGTGATTAGCAACAGCACGGCGATGGCAATTAATGAAACAATCGCTTCGATCTTTTCTTGATCGCCACGCCGAATCAGTTCGTTGATCAAGCCACGCGCCAGTATCCAGGTCAAGGCAGTTGCGAGCATGGCGAGGGCTGCACCGATCCAAATTGGTTTGCGATAGCCACGTTGTTCGCCAACTTTGAGGCTTGCCAACAACGAAGCCAAGATCAACACCGCCTCTAAGCCTTCGCGAAACACAATCACGGCGGCGCTGGTTGCCACTGCTTCGGGCGTGCTAGAACCACCAAGCGCATCCTGAGCTAAATCCAATTGTTTATCCAAGGCTTGGCGGCTAGCGCGAATATCGCTGAGCGACGCTTTTTGGCGAATCAATTCGGCCAAGCCAGTGAATTCATCTTTACCATACCAAAACAGGTTTTCAATTGGCGCTTTATATTCAGGGGCAAACACAATCAAACGCGCTTCAGGGCCAGATTCCAATACAGCGTAGGCTTCTAAACGCGCCGATTCGGCGAGATCATATTGGTCGCCAGCCACCGCATTTTCCATCTGATCAAGCATCGAAGCGATTACATCGAAATCACCTTCAAGGCTGGATTTTTGCCACTCGGCGGGCATAATTTCCGCCAAGGTTGTAGTAATGTGATCAACTTTGGCTTGAACCGCATCTGGTTCGGCCACGCTGGTGCGTTGAGCGGCAGCAGTCAAAATCGTTTCCAATTCGCGCAGATCGCTGGCGACTTGTTGAGTTTTATTAGGATCAATCGCAATCAACAGACTTTCGAGATCGCTAAAGGCAGCGGCTGCGCCATTGCGAAAGGTCGTTGCTTCTTGAATTTCGAGATCCAGCGTAACTTGGCCGTTGCGCACGCCTCGTTCATATTCAACTGGCACTAAACTTAAGAAACGGCGTAATTGGCCAGCACGGCGCACTTGCTCCGATGGGCTAAGGGGAGCCGCCCGAAAACCGCTCAGCGAGTCTTCAAAGTTGCCGATTGCCGCTTCAAGCTGCTGGTTGCTGAGGGCTGCTTGGCGCAAACTTTCAGCATTCGCCAAAGCCGCATCGACCTGATCAGGGTGCTGGCTGCGATAAGCTGGCTCTAAAATAGCGAAATAGCCTTGAATCGCTGCCCCAGCCTCGGCCTGCTGAATTAAATTGCCTTTTTGGGCGGCGCTGCGTAAGGTGCGCAAACTCTCGTTAAGCTTGGCCTGATAGGTATCCAACAAATCGGCATCAAGGGCAGTGCGGGCATCGGCGGCGCTATAGGCTGCTTGTTTCCATTGCTCGATTGCCCGAGCAGCATCGCCGTTAGGTCGCGAAAAACGAGTAGCATTGCGAAATTCGCGCACCGGCAGCCATTGCAGTGCTTGCTCTGGTTTGCCATTATCGATCGCTTGACCAACAATCGCATAACTGGCCTTGAGCAAATGCGTCCAGAGCAAAGCCCGTTGTTGGGCAAATCCGGCGACATCTTGGTTTTCCAAAGCTTGGGCTAAATCGACCCAGCGTGTGGCGATTTCGGTCGCCTGTTGCGGAGCTAAATTGGTTAAATCTTTAGCCAATGCCTGATCATACAAGGCTTGGGCTTGGTTAAGCAGACTTTGGGCTTGGGCAGGATTATTGGTAAGAATTAATTGGGCTTGCACCAGCAGCGAACGCACCGATTCGCTGGCTTGGGCTGGTGATGGTTCGGCTGCCATGGCCGACCATGGCAATAAGGCGACGACCAACGCCAGCAAAAAACGACGCAACCACATACAAGCTCCTAAAAATGTGATTTGCTGCTGCTCACGACGGGCAACAGCATAGTAAACCGACAAAGGACGTGACCTGTATGCCAACAGTTCACGCCCTTTGCTCCTTAAGTTGCTTGATGGAGGGACGCACACCCAGCTCCATCAACCTTGCTCCGTCGCAACCTCTTGCTCATTGATAGCATAGATATAACTGTGGTGTAGCCAGCATATCTATTGTACGAGGATTTGTTAATCCGTTCGCGAACCTATGTTATGCTGAGAATAATCGACTTATTCGCTGATTTTAACATTCAAGCGAGCTGCAATTTGGCTGACTTGGCCCGTAATTGCATCAGCACGGTTTTGGGCTTCAGCACCAAGCAAATCGGATTCTTCAGCGGTAAAGCGTTGGCCAGCTTGTTCTTTTTTATAAACATCGGCCACAAAATCGCGCAAAGCTTGCAAATTGGTTTTGATTTGGCGATCTTGGTCGGCATCGAGCGCGGCAACTTTGGGGCTGAGGCTATCGTACACCACTTGCAAACTGCCCAAAATATCGCCAATATCGGCCAAACGTGAGATAGCCACAAAATCGCGTTGGGTGCTGCTATCGCCAGCCACAAAGCGCGAGTTCTTCCACGAATCGAAATATTCGTTCATGGTTGGCACCATCACAACCAAGGCGCTAAATGCATCGGTGTCGGTTGGTTCCCAAGCTTTGGCAGCAGTATCAAGCTCGGTCGCAGTGGCTTTGAGCTTTTGGGCTGCGGCCAACAGCACATTGGCTTCGGGCAACGATTCGCCAAATTCAACTGTGCCGTTGCCATTGATATCAGCCTCAACATCGGTGATACGGAAGGCATCGTAAGTGCCCCAGAGCGTGCTTTCGGTTACGCCAAACAAATTACCAGGTTTGGCAATCGTGCGACCATCAGCCAAAGTCAAATCATAATTGACCACGCTATCGCCGCCTTCTTCTGCCGAAGCACCAGCGTCAAGCGTCACATCGAAATCGGCCAAACTGCTTACGCCTGCAACGATCCCTTCCATTTGCTCGTAGGTAGGGCTGGATTTCAACCAAGCGGCCTTGGCATCGTTTAATGCAGTGCCAACATCAGCTTGTTTGCTACTCCAAAGGGTCGCATAATCGAAATTGGCAGCTTTCGCCAAATCATAATAGCGCTGACTGGCGGTTTCCAAAGCGGTGGTGCTGGTGATCAAATCGCCAGTTTTGCCCAAAAGATAGGTTTTGATTGCCCCAAGTTCGCCAGCAGCAGGTGCTTGGGTCGGTTGAGTGGTAGGAGCAGTTTCAGCGCCACAGCCAGCGAGAACTGCCACAAGGGTTAATGCACAAAGCCAACGATACATGAGCCAGAAACCTCCAAATGCCAAAGCATGTAGTTAAATCGGTTAATACTGAAAAAACAGTTTTTATTGTGATTGGCAGAGTATACGTCGCGCTATTAGTTCTGTCAAACGAGAATGATTCTTAGATTTAGCTGATTAAATAGAGCTAAACATGCTTCAAGCTATCGGCTAGACAATGGTACAATTTGTGATAATACAGCGCTGTTGATTCAGATAAACATACGCTGTAGCTATTCTAGTTTGAGAAAGGAACAATTGAATGCTAAGTGACATAGCCAGCGAGCTAGGAATTGTCTTGGTATTGCTGGTTGCCAACGGGGTTTTTGCTGCATCGGAGCTAGCCATGGTTTCGGCGCGGCGTTCTCGCTTAGAACAACAAGCCGCCGATGGCGATCTTCGGGCAAAGAAAGCCCTGCAACTCGCCGACCAACCTGATCGTTTATTAGCCACGGTTCAAGTTGGCATCACATTAATTGGTACGTTTGCAGCAGCTTTCGGGGGCGCTAACATTAGCAAGCCCTTTGCCGAATACCTCAAAACGGTTCCTGCGCTCGCTCCCTATGCCGATTCAATTGCATTTACGGTGGTTGTCTTGCTCATCACCTATCTTTCGTTGATTATTGGTGAGCTTGTGCCCAAACGCTTAGCATTGCTCCATGCCGATGCGATTGCCCGTAATTTAGCGCCGCTGCTGGCTTGGCTTTCGTGGCTGACCCGACCAATCGTTTGGGTCTTGACCACTTCATCAACCTTGATTCTGACGCTGATTGGTCAGAATAAACAACCAGATTCCAGCGTAACCGAAGATGATATTTTGTATATGACTCGCGAAGGTCGGGCTGGCGGCACGGTCGCCTTGCACGAAGAAGCGCTAATCTCACGAGTATTCGATTTTTCGGATCGTACAGCCCGCATGTTGATGACCCCACGGCCCGATGTAGTGGCTGTCAGCGCTAACACTCCCTTGGCCGAAATTACGCGAATTGCGGTTGAACATGGCTATTCGCGCATGCCGGTTTACGAAGGTGATTCGCTTGATCGGGCGATTGGGACGATCTATATTAAAGATGTGTTGCCTTCGATGCTGGGCAACGATCAACGCCAATTGCGTGAACTGGTGCGCCCGCCAACGTATGTGTTGGAGCACGAACCAGTTTCCAAGATGTTGACCTTGTTTCGGCGCACTGGCTCACACATGGCTTTGGTCGTTGATGAATATGGCCAAATTGCTGGGATTTTGACCCTCGAGGATGTGCTTGAAGAATTGGTTGGCGATATTCGCGATGAATATGATTCCAACGAAGAACAAACCATGGTCAAACGTGATGATGGCTCATGGCTGATCGACGGCTCGGAATCATACGAAGTGATTGCAACTCGCTTGAGTATTCCAATTAATGATGATAACGACTTTGTGACGATTGCTGGCTATGTGTTGAACGAACTGCATCGTTTGCCCAATGTTGGCGACCATGTGGCTTGGGATGAATACGATGTCGAAGTGATCGATATGGATGGTCGGCGGATCGATAAGGTGTTGATCAAAAAACGCGCCTAAACTGCTTAATCGACAATTGAGCAATGACGAAGCTCCTTGGAGTTTCGTCATTGTTGTTAATGAGCCTAGATTTGAGGTAGTATGCTTGATTTAGCCCGTGCTTTAGCCCAATTTCCTGTGTTGGAAACCGAGCGTTTAGTGTTACGCCAGCCCTTGCCAACCGACCGTGATGCAGTCTTTGCGATTATGGCTGATCCACAGGTGATTCGCTATTTCGGCCAATTGCCGATGGAATCGCCGGAACAAGCCGAACGCCGTTTGCACAACATTAGCCAATCGTTTGAGCAAAAAATCGGTGTGCGCTGGGCGATAACCCTGCGTGAAACCGGCGAATGGCTTGGCTCAGGTGGTTTTTGGCGTTTTATGAGCGAACATGCCCGAGCCGAAATTGGCTACGAATTGGCCCCAGCGTGGTGGGGCAAAGGTATTATGGTCGAGGCATTGCAGGCCATGCTCCAATTTGGCTTTGCAATCCTCAACTTACATAGCATCGAGGCGCAGATTCATCCACTTAATCATGGTTCGCGGCGGGTGCTCGAAAAACTTGGCTTTCACCAGGAAGGGCTGCTACGCGAAAACTACTTCGATTTAGTTGAGCAACGTTTTACCGATACCGCAGTGTTTGGCTTGTTGGGAGCTGATTGGCGCTTACAGCATGGTTTAAAAGATTAAGCTCAGTTAAACCAAAGCTTTGACTTTTTATCTCCGCTACGGTAGCATAACCTGCGATTGAAACCCATGGAGGTTCTTACAGATGCGCAAACAAATTTTGGCTAGTCTCTTAGTTTTGGCAATCTTAGCTGGTTGTTCAACCACGGGTTCGGCCCCAACCACCGCTCCGGTGGTAAGCCAACCAACCAGCGCCGCTCCGGCTACAACTCCTGCGGCCTACCCAACCACGGGCGAGGGCAATGTGGTCGGCGAACCGACCCTGGAGCCAGCCCAATACCCAGTGCCACAAGCCTATCCGGCTCCAACTCCCTAGGTTGCACGGGCTTGGTGGTAGTGATATACTGTAACCAGAATGAAGTACACAGACCGAAACGTGGGTGTCCCCCACGTTTCTTCTTGTCAGCAATGTTAACCAACGCAGGGTGGCTCGATCAAAGCAGGTATTATGCTGATGCCTGACCCACTGCACCCCCTAAGCGAGGCTAGATATGAAAAGTGATTTTTACGCAGCTATTTCACAGATTGCCGCTGAACGTGGCATTCCCCGCGAGTCGGTGCAGGATGTTGTCGAACAAGCCTTAATTTCGGCCTATCGGCGCTATTTGGGCAGTAATCCACCACCAGTTGACGTTAAGATTGAATTAGAGCCAAATACTGGGCGGATTCGGGTTTATGCTGAAAAGCAAGTTGTTGATGAAGTGATGGATGATCGCTTCGAAATTGACATTGAAGATGCCCGTAACGTTCGCGCCGATGTTGAAATTGGCGAAACGGTTTATGTGGAAAGCACGCCCGACGATTTTGGCCGGATTGCCGCCCAAACCGCCAAACAAGTGGTGTTGCAACGGATCAAAGAAGTTGAACGCGACCATATCTATGGCGAATACTTTGATCGCGAAGGCGAAATTGTCACTGCCACCGTGCAGCGCACCGCCAAAGGCAACGTAATTTTAGAAGTTGGGCGAGCCGAAGCGATTTTGCCCCAAAAAGAGCAAATTAGCCACGACAACTATCGCCATGGCCAGCGGCTCAAAGTCTATTTGATGGAAGCTCGCCGTGATGATCCCCGTGGCCCACGTTTAGTAGCTTCACGTACCCACAAAGATTTGATCAAACGCTTGTTTGAAATGGAAGTACCCGAAATCTACAATGGTACCGTTGAAATTAAATCGATCGCTCGTGAACCAGGCTTACGCTCGAAAGTTGCCGTTCATGCCCGTCAAGAAGGCATCGATCCGGTTGGCTCGTGCGTGGGCATGCGCGGGATTCGGATTCAAAATATTGTGAATGAACTGAACGGCGAGAAAATCGACGTGGTGCAATGGGGCGCTGATATGCGGGTCTTTATTGCCAATGCCCTCAGCCCAGCCCAAGTCGTCGAAGTTCATCTTGATGAAGGCGAAAAAACGGCCACGGTGGTCGTGCCAGATAAACAATTATCGTTGGCAATTGGCAAGGAGGGCCAAAACGTTCGTTTGGCAGCCAAACTGGTTGGCTGGCGCATCGACATCAAGAGCGCATCTTCACTCTTAGAGGAAGAACGAGCTGCTGCTGAAGCGCGTGAGGCTGCCGCGTCGGAACAAATGCTGCAAGAAGCAGCGCTTTCAACCGCCAAAGTCGAAACCCGTAAGGTGCGGGTCGATTCCTTGATCACCTATCAAGGGCGACAATTTGGCCCCTTGCCAGTTGAACTGATTGGCGAAGAAGTAGCGTTGCGAGCCGCCGCCCAAAAACTCAATATTTATTTCAATGACAAGCTGATTGCTAGCTATATCATCGATGATGAGGCTGGTGACAGCGACGAGACGGATACCGAGGCATAGCCTATGGCTGCTCAAAAGCAGTCGCCGCGCCCACGCCATGTGCCACAGCGCATGTGTGTTGCTTGTCGGCGTACCGAGAGTAAACGTCAGTTGGTACGTCTTGTGCGCTTGGCCGACCAAAGTGTTGTGGTCGATCCAAGCGGCAAGCAAGCGGGCCGTGGTGCATATCTCTGTGCTGAACGCCCATGTTGGACGAATGCGCTGAAACGCGGGGCTTTAGAACGAGCCTTGCGCGTTGAACTGAGCGCGATTGATCAGCAGGCACTCCAAGCGATTGCTGATCAATTTCCCGATGCTGAACCAGCGGTGGAGGCTGCGATGAACTAAGCCGCATCACTGCCTTCGCCTCTGGCTTCGGCTTCCCAAACCTCAACACCCCCTTGGTGTTGGGTATTAGGAGGACCATAGATGCCAGTTTCTCAAAAAAATACTCGCGATGGCGTAAGTGATCGCGCAAACAATCGCAAATCTGGCCGTGAAGGCTTCTCCGCTAGTAGCGGCGGCAGCGGTGGTAACCGTGGCGGCGGCGGTGGCGGTGGTGGCAACCGTGGCGGTGGTGGCGGTGGCGGTGGTAACCGCAATCGGCCTCAATCGCCTGGCGGTGCTCGCCCTGCCCGTAGCGGCGAAGACGACCGTAACCGCTCTGGTGGCGGCGGTGGTGGTGGCGGTGGCAACCGCAATAATAACCAAAGCCGTGGTGGCGGTGGCCCAGGTGGCAATCGTGGTGGCGGCGGCGGTGGTGGTGGCGTTCCACCTCGTGGCAGCGGTGGTGTTCCACCTCGTGGCAGCGGTGGCCGTGGCCAAAACAACAATCAGCAAGGCGGTCGTGGCCGTGGCACGCCGATTATGGCTCGCCCAGTCGCTCCCGCTCGCCCACGTGGCCCAGTTGAGCTTGGGCCGGTCATGACGGTGCGGGAGTTATCCGAAGCACTCAGCGTTGGCGCAGCCGATATTATCAAAGAAATGCTCAAACAAGGCATTTTGGCGAATATTAATCAACAGCTAGATTATGAAACTGCCGCTGTGATTGCCGCTGAATTTGATATCGAAACCACCGAGCATGTGCCAGAACGGATGGCAGGCTTGGTTGATGATATTGGCGATGCGCTGCGAGCTGAAACAGCTGAAGATCTCAAAACCCGCCCACCAGTTGTCACGATCATGGGTCACGTTGACCACGGTAAGACCAAATTGCTCGATGCTGTGCGCTCAACTCGCGTGGCTGAAGGCGAAGCTGGCGGGATTACCCAACACATTGGTGCATATCAGGTTGAAATCCATGGCCGCAAAATTTCGTTCTTGGATACGCCTGGTCACGAAGCGTTTACCGCAATGCGGGCACGTGGAGCCACGGTTACCGATATTGTTATTTTGGTGGTAGCTGCCGACGACGGTGTGATGCCGCAAACGGCTGAGGCAATTGCCCACGTTAAAGCGGCTGGTGTGCCAATGATCGTGGCAATCAACAAAATCGACGTGCCTGGAGCTAACCCCGACCGCGTGCGCCAACAACTTGCTGGCGAAGGTGTAACCACTGAATCGTGGGGCGGCGATGTGCCCGATGTCGAAATTTCGGCCAAGCACAAGAAAAATATCGATGGATTGCTGGATATGGTCTTGTTGGTCGCCGATTTGCAAGAATTGAAGGCTAACCCAGACAAACCAGCAATCGGCACAATCGTTGAAGCTGAGCTTGATAAAGGCCGTGGCCCGGTTGCAACCGTACTGATTCAAAATGGCACGCTACGCCAAGATGATATTGTGGTGGTCGGGGCAACTCACGGTAAGATTCGCGCAATGTTTACCGACATTGGCCGCCGGATTCGGATTGCCGAACCTGCAACGCCAGTCTCGATCATCGGGCTTTCAGAAGTACCGCAAGCTGGCGATATTTTGCAAGTGCTCGATGACCCACGGATTGCCCGCGAGGTCGCGACAGTACGCCAACGCCAACGCCAAATGGAGCATATGGCCAATCAGCTTGGCAAAGCTACCACGCTTGATGAAGTCTACAAACAAATTCAAGCAGGCAAAATCAAAGATCTCAATATTATTCTCAAGGCCGACGTGCAAGGCTCAATTGGGGCAATCGAACACTCATTGGCGCAGTTGAATGAGAAACAAAGCGAGATTCAAATCAAGATTTTGCACCGTGGTACTGGCACAATCAGCGAATCGGACGTGAGCTTGGCCGTGGCTTCCCACGCAATCATCATTGGCTTTAATGCACGACCCGATGCTGCTGCACGCCGCAGTGCTGAAGCCAACGGGATCGATATTCGCTTCTACAACATCATTTACCAATTGATCGAAGACCTCAACAAGGCAATGATCGGGATGCTCGATCCTGAGATCAAGGAAGTAACCGATGGCTTTGCCGAAGTCCGCAATACCTTCCGCTTGCCATCACGTGAAGTTGTGGCTGGCTTGATGATGATCGACGGTAAAGTTACTCGTAACTCATTGGTACGGGTCTTGCGCTCAGGGGTCGTGCTGCACGATGGTCGGATTGGCTCGCTACGCCGTTTCAAAGACGATGTGCGCGAAGTGCTTTCAGGCTATGAATGTGGGATTCAGATCGATGGCTTCAACGACATCGAAACTGGCGATACCATGGAATTCTATCGTAAGGAAAAGATTATTCGTACCTCGTAAGCTGAATTAAACTCTAGCGTGGAGACAAATAGATCTGTTGGCGACAGCAGATGTGTTTGTCTCCATTCTGCATTATCACCACCGTGGGAGTGACTGTTATGGCAAAAAACAAACGAGTTGAACAAGTTGCTGAAGAAATCAAAACGATTTTGAGCAACGCGATTCAATTTGAAATTCAAGATCCGCGTTTGGGATTTGTAACCCTCACCAGCGTCAATGTTAGTCCAGATTTGTATCATGCCAATATTAATGTGAGCGTGATGGGCGATGATACAGCCCGTAAAGATTCGCTAGCAACGCTTGATCGAGCCAAGGGCTTTTTACGCCGCGAGCTTGGCCAACAAATGAAACTACGGGCGGTGCCTGAGTTGCATTTCCATCTTGACGTGACGATTGATACCCGTCAATATATGGACACGCTGTTTAACCAAGTCGATGAGGAACGGCGGGTTAATCCACCCAAACTAGACGACGAATAAGGATACCACGATGCTGTATACCACTATTCAACAAGCGGCTCCAGCCCTGCGTGAAGCCATGACCGCCGCACGCCACATTTTGGTTACCTCGCATATCAATCCTGATGGCGATGCAGTTGGTTCGAGCATCGGGCTAACCCGCATCCTACGGGCGATGGGTTGTCGGGTGACGATGGTTTTGCCAACCGATCTGCCGAGTTTGGCGGTGGTGTTGCCCGATGCTGCCGAAGTTGGGGTTTATAGCCATGGCGCAAGTTTGCCCGACGATGTTGATTTAGTGGTGTTGGTCGATACTGGCAGCATCTCGCGAATTGAACCGATTTTTAGTGCTGAACGCGCCTATTTGGCTCAACGCCCGCTATTGGTGATCGATCATCATGCCACCAACAGCGGTGAAGGCTTTTTAAATTTAGTTATGACCGAGGCAGCGGCAACCTGCGAAATTTTGGGCTTGCTGGCTCATGCTTGGAATCAAGCGATTGATGCTGAAACCGCCACCGCCCTATTGATGGGATTGGTGACTGATACCCAAAGTTTCCAGACAGCGCATACTAGCCCTCGCACGTTGCGCGTGGCTGCCGATTTGTTGGCAGTTGGTGGGCGTTTGAATGATGTAATGCGTTCGATGATGTATGGCAAGCCATTTGCCCATGCCAAAGCGTTGGGCTTAGCGATGGAGCGCATGCACGACGAAGGCGATATCATCTGGACTGAATTTACCCAAGCCATGCAACAAGGCACCGGGGCTGACGATGAGGCAGGCGATGAAATAACCGCTTATCTTAGCCGTGTAGCCACCGCCAAAGCCTATGTATTATTTAAAGAGCGGCGTGATGGCACGGTCAAAATCAGCTTGCGCTCGAAACCTGGCATCGATGTTGGCAGCGTGGCCCATGCCTTGGGCGGTGGCGGCCATCGCGAGGCAGCCGGCGCAACCTTGCAAATGGGCTTGGCCGAGGCTCGCGATCTGGTGTTAGGTGAATTACGGGCGGCCTTAGCCTAAATCAATAGAAAGGTTGCTGGCTCGTTAATCAACGGGCCATTGTTATTTATGCTGCATGGATTTTTAAACATCGATAAACCTCATGGTATAACCTCGACCGATGTGGTACGGGTGGTCAAACGCAATGCGCGTCAAAAACGCGTTGGCCATGGCGGCACACTTGATCCCATGGCAACTGGCGTGCTGCCGATTGCTTTGGGCAACGCCACACGTCTGCTCGAATATCTGCTTGAGGAAGAGCGAAAAGCCTATACGGCAACCCTACGGCTAGGCATTACCACCGATAGCGACGATGCTGAGGGCGCGGTGATCGCCGAAGCGCCGATTCCGCCACTTGACCCAGCCTTGATTGAAAGCGTGCTTAGCCAATTTCGCGGCGCGATCAACCAAGTTCCGCCCCAATATGCGGCAATTCGCGTTGATGGTAAGCGCATGTATGAATATGCCCGCGAAGGCAAGCATATCGAATTGCCAGCTCGCCCAATCACCATTGAGCAACTTGATCTCTTGGCATGGGATGCCCAGCAATTAACGATTGCCGTCGATTGCAGCAAAGGCACCTATATTCGAGCGATTGCCCGTGATATTGGGGCATTGCTCGGTTGTGGTGCGCATTTAACTGCCTTACGTCGCACCCGCGCTGGAGCCTTTGATCTGAGCAACAGCATTAGCTTGGCCGAGCTTGATCAGCAACCTGAGGCTTTTGCCGCAGCTTTATTGCCACCGCAGGCTGCAATTGCCAACTGGCCATTAATTAATTTGGCTGATGCGGTTGTGGCGGATGTGCGCATGGGGCGGGTGGTGCAGGTTGATAGCCAGGCTGAACGAGTTGGCTTGCTCGATCAAGCAGGCCAATTGGTGGCGATTGCCGTATTGCGTGAAACAGGCTATCAGCCAATCAAGGTTTTCGCCGCCGAGGAATAAAGGCTAAAGCTATGGGCTATGGGCTTTTGGCGATAGGGATTTATGGTTTAGACCAAACAAGCTGCCGATTGCCAATAGCCTAGAGCCTCACAGGTTCTGCGCCGCTGCATTAAAATCTGAACTCTGAGTATCTCATCGCATCTCTGACCCCTAGTCCTTCATTCCTCGGCACCTCTGCGTTAACATTTAAACTCTGATTGCTAGACTTTTCTTACAGCTTTTACCCAACCAGCTTAACGAATATCACTGCCCAGTCATCATAAGCCTTAGCTTCGATTAGCGGCTTCATCCAGAGCGGCAAAGGTTGCGTAAATCGTGATACAATGCACAAAGATTTGTGAGCAGCATCTGCAATGGAGCGTTATTGTGGCAGCAAAAATACCGACGACGTTCAGCGATTTACGCGAATGGATCGCCTTTTTGGAAAAACGCGGCGAATTGAAACGGATCAAAACGCCAGTTTCAGCTGATCTTGAAATCACTGAAATTACTGATCGCGTTTCTAAAATGAAGCAAGGTCAAGGCAATGTCGCTTTACTATTTGAAAATGTGATTGGCTCAGACTTGCCAGTTTTGATCAATGGAGTTGGCACTGAGCAACGCATGGCTTGGGCCTTGGGCTTAGAAAAACTCGACGATCTGCGGGCACGTTTGGCGAGCGTGGTCAAGCCCGAAGTTCCTGAAGGGGTTTTCGATAAGCTTAAAAAAGTCAGCGAGCTTTCGGAAATTCTGCGCTATCGACCTAAAACGGTTACCAGCGCTCCCTGCCAAGATATTGTCTGGACAGGCGACCAAATTGATTTGAATAAATTGCCAATTTTGAAATGCTGGCCCGATGATGGTGGCCGCTACGTCACCCTGACCACGGTGATTTCACGCGATCCCTACAAAGGCATTCGCAATGTGGGGATGTATCGAGTGCAGGTTTACGATGAAAAAACCGTCGGTATGCACTGGCAAATTCACAAAGGTGGCACTGAACATCAACGCGAGGCGCTGCGCAAAGGCGGGGTGAAACTGCCGGTTGCCGTGGCAATTGGCGGCGATTATGCCACGATCTACTCGGGCTCGGCTCCGTTGCCACCAGGCATCGACGAAATTATGTTGGCTGGTTGGCTGCGGCGCGAACGGGTTGAGATGGTCAAATGTAAAACGATCGATCTCGAAGTGCCAGCCAATGCCGAAATTATCCTCGAAGGCTATGTTGACCCCAGCGAAAGTCGGCTTGAAGGGCCATTCGGCGATCATACTGGCTACTATTCGCTGGCCGATCAATATCCCGTGATGCACCTGACCGCCATCACCATGCGCAAGGATGCGATTTATCCAACGACGATTGTAGGTTATCCACCGCAAGAAGATTATTGGCTTGGCAAAGCGACTGAGCGCTTGTTCTTGCCATTGATGCAGTTGGTCGTGCCTGAGGTAATTGATGTCAATATGCCTGCCGAAGGGACGTTCCATAATCTATTGGTGGTCAGCATCAAGAAAAAATACCCCGGCCAAGTGCGCAAAGTGATGTATGGCCTGTGGGGCTTGATGCTCATGTCGTTGACCAAATTTATTATCGTGGTCGATGAAGATATTGATGTGCAGGATATGAACCAAGTCTTGTTTCATGTCACATCGAATGTTGATCCGCAGCGCGATACGGTGATTGTGGAAGGGCCACTCGATGCGCTCGACCACTCGGCTGATCACTTTGCTTACGGCCACAAAATGGGGATTGATGCTACCCGCAAGCGCCAAGATATCGATCGTTTTCCGCGTGAATGGCCTCAAGACATTCGCATGACCCAATCGATTGTGGATCGGGTGACCAAACGCTGGCGTGAATATGGCTTCTAGTTAATCGATTACATCGATCGAACAGCGCGAACCAATGTTGGTTGGCGCTGTTTTTTTATTGGGTGCGACAACGTTTGATCGAAACAATTGTCGCATGGCTGTCGCATGGCCTTCGCTAAGCTGTCGCTGTGTCAATTGAGCGAGACACAGCTAGACAATGGTGGAGGCCAGAATGAACTCGCATGCCCAATATTTGACGCTTGTCGCAACCGTCGCAACGACCCAAGCTTGGGATTTAACCCCAGAACAACACCAGCACATAGCAAGATTACTTGCCCACTATAGTCAACATGCGACAAACGCTACATTAACTGACCTAACAATCAACCTTTGGCATGATTATGCGACAGTTCAAGCCGCGCTTGATCCACTGCATCCTGAGCATGAAACAGTCCGCCACCACGTGTATCAATATATTCTGCACTGTTTGAAGCAACGCCATGTATTAGGTGTCGATGATCTTTATCTTGATGATCGCTCGCCAGATGTATGCGCCTATGCTGATGTGATCCAAAATCTTGGTCAATTTCGCTTTGAAGCGCGGCTGAATACCTATATTTATCAGATAACGCGGCGAGCTGTCTTTCAATGGCGACGGGCTACTAATGCCTTAAAACGTGGTGGAATGGGCTTTAATCAGCAGCCAAATGATACGACGAACCGATCAATCCAACAAATCGTCTATTTAAGCCAAAGCCACCTTGAGCAAGATAGCTTAGTCGCGCCCGATCCATCAGTTGACGATTTGGTAGTATTACGTCAACTGAAACGCGAAGTGCTCAAGGTTGTCGTTACCATGCACGACGACCCGCTGTATGCCATTGCCCAGCGTTTATGGAATGAACTCTTGTTTGAGCAAACCAATATTTCGGCCTTGGCGCAGGCTGAGGGCTTAACGGTCAATGAATTATTTAATTTGCGGGCACGCTTGGGGCGGCGCTGTCGTGGCGTGGTTGAACGCTGGCGCGAGGGTTTCAGCGAGTGAAATTTAACCTAGATCGCTCCTACACTTTATGGTAAGATAGTCAACAATTATTGAATAGATAAGCCAGTGGCAACGGCGCTGCTGGCTTTTAGCTAGTTCAAAATCAAGGAGTATGGCCCCATGAGCAACGAGCGCGAACCGGTGTTGTTGAGTGCTGCCCGCACGCCAATTGGCAAGTTTGGCGGGAGCCTCGCTGATTTAACTGCGCCTCAACTCGGTGCGATCGCAATTAAGGCCGCATTGGAGCGAGCTGGAATCAACGGCGATGTTGTTGATGAAGTGATTATGGGTAATGTAATTGGGGCGGGCTTGGGTCAAGCACCTGCGCGACAAGCGGCTTTGGGTGCTGGTGTGCCTGACAGCGTGAGCGCCCTGACAATTAATAAGGTCTGTGGTTCGGGATTGAAGGCCGTGATGTTGGCTGCCAGCATGATCAAAGCTGGTGATGCTGAGCTGATTGTGGCTGGTGGCATGGAAAACATGTCGCGAGCACCCTACCTTTTGCCTCAAGCTCGCTTTGGCTATCGGCTTGGCAACGGCGAAATTCAAGATGCCGTAGTGCATGATGGCTTGTGGTGTGCAGTTGAGCATCATCATATGGGCAACTCAGCCGAGTGGGTCGCCGATGCTTGTAATGTTAGCCGCGAAATGCAAGATGAATTTGCCTACAATTCGCATCGCAAAGCAGCAGCAGCGATTGCCCGTGGCGCATTCAAAAACGAAATTGTGCCAGTTGAACTCAAGAGCCGCAAAGGCACAACCATTTTTGATATCGACGAGCCAGTTCGTGCCGATAGTACAGTTGAAGCCTTGGCCAAATTAAAGCCAGCCTTCAAAGCTGATGGCACGGTTACCGCTGGCAATGCACCTGGCATTACCGATGGTGCTTCGGCCTTGGTTGTGGCAAGTATGGCCAAAGCCCAACAACTGGGAGCCAAACCGCTGGCACGCATTACCGGCTATGCCCAGGCTGGCGTGAAACCACTCGAAATCTTTACAGCTCCAGCCTTTGCTGTGCGCCGCTTGCTTGAAGTAACCAACACCAGCTTGGCCGATTATGATTTGTATGAATTCAATGAAGCCTTTGCCGCCCAAGCGCTTGCCAACGGCCACGACCTCAAGATCGACTGGGATCGCTTGAATGTCAATGGTGGGGCGGTTGCTTTGGGTCACCCGATTGGAGCA
Source organism: Chloroflexota bacterium (assembly GCA_020161265.1). NCBI lineage: Bacteria > Bacillati > Chloroflexota > Chloroflexota bacterium. The sequence goes on from JAIUOC010000010.1 coordinate 224,117, forward strand.
AGTGGCGCACGTGTTTTGACGACGCTGGTGTATGCCTTGCAAGAACGTGGTGGCAAGCGTGGCCTCGCGACCCTCTGTTTAGGTGGTGGCGAAGCCGTTGCCTTGGCGATTGAATTGATTTAAGCCAGAGTGGAGAAGGTGATGACGGCACCAACCAACCAACATAAGGAGGAACAATGGGTACTGTTGAGTTGATCTCTACTTTGGATGAAGGCGTTCGTGAAGGTCGAATTGCGCCCTACTTGGCTGATTTTATTGCAGCGCAAGCCCTGAATGTTTCAGCCGACGAAGTTGGCTTTAGCGAATGGGGCAGCCCCGACCGCGACGTACTATCCCGCGATGGAGCAACCACCGAAGCCCTTTCCCGTCATCAATAAAAAAGAGCGAGCGGCGCGGTCAATTTGGCCACGCCGCTCACGTTGACTTAGATTAAAAAGTTTGTGAACCTTATCATTTGCAATTTTATTAAGAGTGTGCTATACTCTCACGCGTTGGGCCGGTAGCTCAGTGGTAGAGCATCGGACTTTTAATCCGCTGGTCGTGGGTTCGATCCCCACCCGGCTCACCAAGCGGGATTGTTGCAAACTTCCTACAAGTTCCAGAAATGGTTCTCGTGGTTGGTAGGCGACAATCCCTTTTTTTGTGCCCCAAATGGCTGCAATGAGTGATTGTAAGGCTACGCGCTTCTCGGCTAAGGCTCCCTTCTGCTTAAATGTCCAACTAATTGATTCTAATAAATCTAGGGCTTGCTCCATGTTAAAGGATGCAGCTGGTTTTTGGCGTGGTGCTTGGGCTTGAGCAAACAACGCTGATTTGCGCTGCTCATATTCATCAGCCCGGATGTGATCGTTGAGAAACATGCGCTTGAGTGCGGCAAGCTCGGCTTCAATGTTGGGTGCTTCGGGTACTGGTTGTTGGCGTGCAGCCCACTGTTGCTGAGCAACCTGAAGAATGTCGCGCTTCCAATCGCTGGGAAACGCCAAGGCATCGAGCACCGCAATCATATGCTGATCAAGCACATCGTTGCGCACCATGGCCATGGGGCATTGGTTGTAGCGGTGTTGACTGCACTCATAGTACACAACGTTGGTTGTGCGTTTGTAGTGTTGCCACATGCGGCTGCCACATTGCTCACAATACAAAATTTCACTGAGCAGCCCACGGCCTTGGCTCACAGGAGTCCAGCCGCGTTTTTGGCCGCGCCGATCAAGCAAAACTTGTACCGCGTCCCATGTTTTTTTGTCAATCAGCGCTTCATGTTGGCCAGCATAGGTTTGGCCTTTGTAGCTCACCTTGCCAATATAGGCTTGGTTGCGTAGCATCGATGCAACGTTGTCTTTGGTGTAGGGAACATAGCGCCCTTGTTGCGTGTTCCAAACGCGTGCACCACGTTGATTCATGGCATCGGCGACGGTGCTGAAGCTATACAGGCCTGTGGCATAGAGGATAAACAGCATGCGCTGGTGCTCGGCATCGGCTGAAGGAACCAGCACCCCTTGCTCATTGCGTTGGTAGCCTGTTGGCACTGGGCCAGGTAATTTGCCTGATTCCGCAGCTGCACGGCGGGCACGTGCAACCCGTTCGCCTGTTAGTCGGCTATAGAGTTCGGCCCCAGCCCCCAACATCGTCAGATTGAAGCGGCCAGCAGCGGTATCCATCTCAATTGGCTCGGTAATGGAAATGAGCTGAATCCCCAGCGCGTGGAATTCATCAACTACCCGCAGCTGGAGCGAGGTGTTACGTGCGCAGCGGTCGAGCTTCCAAACTAACACAACATCAAAGCACCGTGGTTTCCGAGCGGCATCTTCACGAAGCTGCATAAACGCGGGACGATCAGCATTGCGGCCACTCTTGCCAGCATCTTGATAGACCTGCACAACGTGCCAACCATGGCGTTGGGCATAGGCCTGACAATCACGCTCTTGGCTTGCAAGGCTGCTGTTTTCAGCTTGTTCACGGGTGGAAACCCGCGTATAGATAACGGCTCGCATGAATAATCCCTTCTACGCTGCTTTCGATTGAGGCTGTTGTGCAGATGATTGATCCGCTTCTTGGTCTTTGTCAAGCATCAATGCAACCAACAAAGCTGCAAAGGCTTGAACAACGCTTTCACGTTGCCCATCGGCTTGGCCCCTTACTTCTATTGGATTTGATAGTGGTTGCATTTATACCTCAAAGGCTAATTGCATCGCTGGTTCTGGGTTTGGCTCGGTGTTCTTTACGGGTGGTTCGGTCAGCACTAAACCACAGCAAACGCAGTGACCATTGGCGCGTTCCCATACATCGTTGTGATCAACGGGGCAGACGGTTTGGGCTTCGCGTGGCGCAGCGGAGCGAAGTTCACTCCACCAGTGCCAATACAATTTGTGCCCATGCGATCCTTCTAACATGCGGTCGATGGCCGCTATCTGTTCTGGTGGCAGATGGTTTTGGCATCGTGTTCGATACTGCATCGCTGGCTCTCGATAGAGTTCGCGCCATGCCACATAGCGCTCATGAAAACTACTCATAGCCATTCCTTAGGTTGGTTGATGCTTGTCACGCAAGCGGCGAAAGCAATCGATCGCTGCTTGTTTTTCGGCTTCGGTAGCAGCTTTTGGTTCGGGTGGTGGTTGATTGGATTGAGGATCGGGGGGCGGCGGCTGGGGTTCAGGTTTGGGTTGGTTAGCCATCGATCACCTCGTAATAGAATCGCCGCAACAAGGTCACCGCATGCTTTTTCGTTTTCACGCCTCGATGATTTTGCAGATGGCGGCGGCCTTCATAGATCAAGCGCAGACTCAAATGACCGTCGGCATAAAAAGCGATTGCATAGCCGCATGGGGTTTGCATCACATAGGTATCAGGCGATGTCCAAAAGCCATCGCTACGGTTGACGTTGCTCACTTCATCAATTAATCGTTCAGGCATAGACACCTCAAAAAACCGCTATCCCACTGGGTAGCCGTTGATGATTCAATCGTTCGGCGAAAAATAGGCCGAATAGGTTGGTACACGATTGAGCAGGTCGTGCAATTCTTCATCGCTATAGTCAATCGATGAGTGATAGATCACGTTATCGCACCAGATATAGTGCCAGCCTGGCGAATCTGGTGACCATGCCGAGGCAGGTGGCAACGCCGGAATACATTCCACAATCACATCGTTCGGCTCGTCGGCATCATGCAAATCAGGATCGGGCAGGTCGTTGATCAAGAGCCAGCGCAGAAAAACGCCAACGGTTGTGAAATCAATGGTGGGGCCATCGAAGGGAATTTTGTTCATCTGCGCACGAAATTGCTGCACAATCTGTGTTTGGGCATTGCTATCAAGCGGATTCATCAAACAAGCTCCAGTACGAGTTGCATGCCGTGGTGACAGATCGGTCTTTCAAGAGAATGGTTCATTGCTGACGGCGATTGATCAGTCAAGAGCGTTTGTTGGACTGGAGTTAACCACTGGGCCAACAACCACGGTGAAATCATGCGATTGGTAATCAGGTTACGAGCTGCCGCAATATTGCCGTTGCGCAGCTGCGCTTGAATCTCCAGCCGCGTGCCCACCAGATTGATCAGGGTACTCATGCGGCCTCCAGCAAGGGAATAATGATTTTGCGGCAGCCGCAGCGCTTGGGCGTAAATTCAATGTAGCCTGCATCACGCAGCACCAACAAGGCTTGGGCAACCGTGCTATAGCCAAGGCACAGTTCATCGGCCAAATCGCGCACCGTTGCCAATGGTCGGCGGCTCACCGCCCCCCACACCAGCCGCACAGTGGTAAAACTTACAGGTTTGCGGCGCATTAGGCGGCCCCCAGTCGATCCATCGGATCACGTCGTCGATAATCCGCCGCTTGGACGACCACCAACTGCCCTTGCACGGCATCGAGCAAGCGACTGCATAAGCGCATGCCAAAGCGGCGATTAGCCTCGGCGGTGTTCGGGTGCAAGTTGCTCGTGATCACGGTTGGGCGTTGGTATTCGTAGCGCTCATTGAGCAATTGGAACAGGGTTTCTTTGCCCCAATCGGTGGCGTTTTCTGCACCCAAGTCGTCGAGCAGCAGAATTGGCGCTTTGCGGAAGAGTTCAAATTGGTCATCAAAGCTATTCTTGGGCTTGGTGCTGGTTTGATCGAAGGTGGCACGCAGCAGGCGCAAGGCATCGGGAGCCGTTGACCAAACGACTTCATAACCACTGGCTTGCAGCGCGTTGCCGATCGCTTGGGCCAAGTGGGTTTTGCCACAGCCCGGGTTGCCAACCACGGTCAAAAAGCCATCGGGATTTTCGGCAAAGGCTTGGGCCGCACCAACCGCAACCCCAACACCAGTGACCGCACTATCAAAGGTGGCAAAGGTTTTGCCGCGAAATGGGGCAAGACCACTCTTGGCATGCAGCTCACCACGACGGCGCTCGATTTGGCGTTGTTGCAGACAGCCACAGGATTGCAATTTGCCAAACAAGGGGTGATGAATCGCGACATCATAGACAAAATAGCCAGCGCCTTTACAACACGGACAGGTTTCGTTCGGCTCCCACGGGACAACGGGCGGAAGGATGTCAGGAGCAGGCGTTACCGATGCTGGAATACTGGTATCAAATCGTTGCATACAATCCTCGCAACTGGCTCTCGAGCGGAGTCAGCCAATAGCTGAAACGCCGCCGAAAGCGATCATTATGCTTGGGGATTTCAATTTCGCCACGGTCGGCCACCCACACGGCATCGCGCATCCACGGGGCCATATCGGGCGGCAAACCGTGATCGGCTGGCAGCCACGTTGGCCAATTGGGTAATGGTTCATCAGGGTGGGTTGGCTCGACGGCAGGGGGTTGGGCTAGGCGTTGATGCACGCCAGCTTCTAGGTCTTTGGCGATTTGGGCCGCTGGATAATCGGAGCCAACGTGATCAAGGTAGGCTTGAATCACGGCAACTGGCTCATGGGCATAGTTGCTGGCCGACCACACTTTGCGATCACGTAACAGCCGATAGGTTGTCGATTGTTGATTCTTATTTTTATTCGCATCGCCAGATGCGCGTTGCCGTGATTCGATTGGTTCCGCTGCGGTTGATGTGGATAATATTTTCTTTAACTTTCTTTTTTCTTTAATACTATTAAAAGGCTGGTCTACTTCGTTGACCATTTTTGGTCTACTTCGTTGACTATTAGTAGTCAATGTGGTTGACTGGTCTACTTTGTTGACTGGTCTACTTCGTTGACTGTTTTGGTCAACCTCGTTGACTACCACAATGTGATAGCTGTAGCCATTGCCAACCGCTTCACGCTGAATCGTTCCTCGGTCGGCTCCTGCGGCTAAGCCGTTGAGCACGCCTTGACGGCTTAGCCCTGTAAGCAACTCCAGATCGCTAATGCTCAGCTTGGCAGTTGGGCGATGCCAGCCAAAGGTCTCGCGACAAATGGCCAGCGTCACCCGCATTTCGGCTTCGCTCATCTCACATAACAGATCAAGAATTTCATTGGGGGTTTGGGTGTAGTTTGGCGGAGCAATTGTCATAGTGGCCTCACAAGCACGCGCCCCACAATGAAGCGCTTGAGCACTTAGTTATCAAACACCGCATCCCGCTCAGCCCGTTGGGCAGCGGTTGGGCGTTTGGTTCGGCGGAAGAGATGGGCTTTGGGGCAGGTTTCCCAATGGGTTTGCTCGATGCGCTGGCCATGGCCATTGGTGTTGTAGGGCATTGTGCCCACCCATACAATTTCGGCTGCGCAGCCACGGCATTTGGCAACTCGTTCGCGCTTGGTTGGCGTGGCTACAGGTGGTTCGGCAAATAGCTCAGGTTCTGGCTCTGGCTCTGGCTCTATTTCGGGTTCTGGCTCAGGGATTGGTTGATCGAGTAGCGGGGTTTGGGGTGTTGCTTGCCCTTGATCGAGCCATGCTAAAAGTGTGGTCGCAACCTCGGCCCCAGCACGAGGAATGATCGCGCCATGCAAGGCTGGGCAACGAGTTTTGGTGACGATAAAAGTATTATCGGCATCAATATCAGCGACAACATCAAACTCGTATTCCAAGCCATCGCGTTGGATTGGGGCTAGCCCGATTTTGCGCGGTGCTTGTTTGCCGCGATCATTTTGTTCGACCACATATTCAGTTTTCAGTCGCATGGTGCAAATGATGTGCATGCGACTGGCCAAAATGGTTTCAATTAATTTTTGCTGGAGCGGCGTTGCATCGGCCCACGCGGTGAATTTATTGCCGCTGCGCTTGCCAATGCGATCAACTTGCTCCAAAACCCCATCTTTGCCATTCCAGGCATGCGACAAACTATCGATAATCAACACATCGTAGCCAGCCTGTTCGGCGGCGTGAATTGCATCGATATAGCGCTGGGGATGAAACGAGGTCAGTTCAGCCACATCGAAATTGGCAACATCATCGGCGTATTTGCTGGCACTGCCATGCTCGGTATCGATCACCGCGATCGCCTTACCTAAATGATTGGCGATGCTGAGGGCGGTGTAGGTTTTGCCGCTTCCGGCAATGCCGAGCAGGGCTAGGCGGAGTTTGCTCTGGTGTTTTGTTGCCCGTTGAAACATGTGAAGTCTCCATGGTATACTGGCAAAAGCTTCAAACAAAAAGCACCCATTCATCTTGACCATGAATCGGTGCTGGTGAACGGTAAATGAAAGCGCTGTGCCATTAAGCACAGGGCTTTTTGTTTGGACGTTGTGTCCGTGCTTTCGTGCGAAGTGCTTCTTCGCGCTCGGCAATCTCAATCCATTCCTGAACCTTGGGATCATTCTTTGATGCTGCAAATGCTGCACGGCGCTCAGCTTGATCAGCCTTGCGTTGTCGCTCTCGGTAGGCTTCAATCGCCTCGCCAAAATCTTCAAATGACCCATCACTGGTGTGAATCCATGCCGCCATTGGTACGCTCCTTTGTTGTAGAGAATTAAATCAATGCTGCTTCAAGTACGAGGCTTGGAAGTAGATCTCGTGGGGCAGCGATAAGAACAGGTTCGCCTTCATCTTCAACCCAGTAACTGATTCGTTACTGGGCCGAATGGTTGCTGAGCGGTAAGCCATCTCAACATGATCGGTCAAGACTTGATGGAATTCCAAGGCATCGTGGAGTGGCAACCCTACACCTAACGTTAATTCTTGATTTGCTAGTTCAGCTTTAACAGTCCAACTCATTCTTTTTTTGCTCCTTCTCAGTTGCATCACGCAGGGCGATTAGGCGTTGGCGCTGTTTGGCCAACTCTTCACGCCCTTTTTTTACAAACTGCAAAATTGTTGGTTCACGCGAACGTTGGGCGATTTCAACAAAGGCATCGTCAGCATTGCCACGCAATGCCAATGCATCGGTAATTTCGCCCCACGTTCGCTGTTTATCGGTCGCTGCCATCAATCCATTCCTGCGTGATTGGCGATGGAACCGACCGACTGAGCTGCCCAGCGGTAAACGCGGCCTGATCTTTGGCCGTCAATACCCTGCGGAGCCAATAGCCAAGAATCACGACCAGTCCGGCCCCACCGGACAACAACAGCAGCGCCACGCCAAAAAAGACATAGAGCGGGTCGATCAAGAGACAAAAAACGGTAAACCACGCAATGATCGTGAGCATGCCGAGCATGTAGGTGATTGGTGGTTTCAAGCGCCATGGGTGATCCCACAAGGCAAGATGTTCAGTGGCTAAGCTAATGGCACAGCCAAGGGTGCAAATCAGCAATTCAATCATCAAAACCTCATCAAACAACTGAGAGACGAAAACGAAGGTCTGTAGTAAGCTTTTGATAGTGTGTTTTGGGCAGGCCTACGTGATTTCCTGCCCGTTGATCGTGGTGCAACATTGGCAACGGTGCGGCGGTTTGCCGAGGTGGGGTCATCGCCCATAGCCTTGTGCCGTTGGAAGTTGCGATCCCGCGCTGGTTGCGCACGATATGCCACGACTGCGTATTGAATTGTTAAGGTAGTCCTGCTTGTGAACATTGCCGCTGTTCCGCACAACAGCGGGTGAGAATTGATACATACCGAGTTGCGCCACGTTGGCGCTGGTGAGCAGGTAGGGCTGCTCAGGCCGTGCCGCTGACGCTTGCGGCGCTGCAATATGGCTTGCAGCCGATAGCCAAAATCTGATTAGTACGGCTGATAATTAATTGGCTCGAGCGCTTGCCAGTAGGTAAGCTGGCCCAAGCCCATCTGTACCGCTGTAACCGTCATGCCAGTTGCAAAGCTCTTTGAATAATCACGAACGGTATAGCGATCGGTGTCGGTTGTAACAATCAAGGTGTTATGGTCATCGGCCCCATATAAAATCGAAACAGTTCCAGTAATCATTGGTAGTGGCTGATTCATTGGGTGGCTCCTATCCTTGAACAGGGATTGAAACACTAGGCGGCTGCTTTAGTTAGCGCGGTATAGAGGTGTTGGCGCATCAGCGAATCGGCTTCGTTATAGGTCGAGCGATAGCCCAACAATTGGCCAGCGCTGTACACGCCCCATTCGCTCAAGGTGAGGCAGTAGAACGCGCCCGTTTTGTCGCTGGATTCGCAACTTGGGCACGTGCAGATTGGCTTTTTGATTTTGCGAGTGGTCTTTTTGGTGCGTGGGCGAGCAGGGGCAATTGGAGCTGGCGGAGCTACCAGCAGGCTAAGGTGCGAAATCAAACTGGCTGCCATGAAGATATTGGCAACGCCAGCAACAACCGAGGTTTCACCGTTCTCATCGTCGTGGTAGATCGTGCAAAAGTGTGGGTTGGTTGGGCTTGGGGTTTCAAGCACGCGCAAGCCCAAATCGTTGTTGAGGTTGATCGGGGTAAACTGGGGTTGAGGGTTATTCGCCAGTTTGGCCAAGGTTTCAGGTTGATTAGCGATCGAATTTTCTGCATCGGAGAGGGATTGGGCTGTGCTCAGGTGGGTACGAATGACCTCAATAATGGTATTCATAAGTTTGCTCCTTGGTTGGTGGTTATGGTTAGGCGGCTTGTTGATTGTTTTCTAAAGTATTTTGTTTCTCAAAGTGAACAATCTGAGATAAAAAAAGAGGATGAGTTCTAAATAAATCTTCTGCTGTCGCCGAGGCCGATTTATCATTAGTTTCAGCCAACAATCTAATGAATTGAATAATCTCATCAGACAACATATAAGTAGCTGATTTTTTTCGGGGTGGACGGGTTGTCGCATTCAATCGACTCATAAATACCTCGCTTTCGTTTACTAAGATGAATTGTACACTTTAGGAAACAAAAAGTCAAGAACTTTTCTTGAATTATCTTATATCATGATCTATACTCGCTTTTGTAGCATAAGAGGTTTCTAATGTCGGGTCTACCTATTTTCCTTAAGCATGAAATGGATAAGCGGAACTTGGGGCTAAGAGATCTCGCATCTTTGGCCGATCTAGCACCATCCACATTATCCAAAATAATGAATACACCAAATCACACACCTGACTTAAAAACTCTTGCCGCACTTTCTAGTGCATTAAATCTTCCTCTGGGGAGATTGATTGAGGCTTGTGGATATGACGTTGGTTCCGTGGGGAATCCTGATGATGTTCAACGGCAGATTGCTGCAATTGCTGGAGCAGTGCCGGAGCTTCGAGAGATGTTCCTAGATCTGGCTCATTCGAATGATGATGTTCGGCGCTCTGTAATTGCATACATGAAATTGCTCGATCAAGAACGCCAGGCATCCTAATCACTCGATCAAACTTAGCAAAATCCATAAAACACCAACTCCCAAGTAGAACCTGTGTTCGATTCTATCATAGCCCTATAGGAAACAAAGATTACAACATCATTACGTTCACTGTAAAAAGAGCGCTGTCAAGTGCTTAATTTGTTGTATGCAAATTATTGCATGTATTTGACAGATATGCAATAGGAAATAAATTTCCTGCTAATAGGAACGCAGGTACAAATAGCGTGAATAGCGGAAATAGTGTGCGTTACGTGCATTAGGCACATTATGAATTTTACGCTTGTCAAGTGTGAAATTTCTGTAGGATGATAAATTTTGACTGTATGCAATAAAATATATTCTATCCAGTCAAAATTTCACCTAATGCTGATACAGTAGAGGTTCATATGCCAGATCCTCAAGACCAGAGCAAACCCCATTTACCAAAGCTTATTGAAGGTGATATTCTCATCCCTTTCTCCCCAAAGCTGGCGAAGGTGTTAGGGCATCTTGAGGCACTCTTTCTTCAACAACTCCACTATCACACATATTACCGTTCGCAGCCTTATCTTTTTGTTGGGCAGTATACCTGGCATGAAAAATCCTATAGCGACTGGTGCTCAGAACTGAGGCAGGCCAAACCCAAGACCTTACAAATTGCTGTTCGTAAACTTGAGAAGCATCACATTATTTATAGTTGTGCCGTCAACATGCGATTTGACCAGCAGAAGTGGTACACCATCAATCAGCAAGCAATCCAAGTAATAAATACGGCTCTAGAGGAGTTGGCTCGGCTTGATAAAAAACAGGTTTATGAACATTTAGCATCACTAATTGAGCCACATTATGACCGGAATGCAAGTGATCGATTCTTGGCCGCATTAAGGAATAGCGAGTAACTTATGGGTATGTGATTCTATTGAGGGGGTGTATACGTTGTAGTTACACACGTCTAAATAACAGAATCTCCAGATCCTTAAAAATAGACGCTCTGAGGTTCCTTAATTAAGGTGCTAATAGCATCTTAAATGCTGGAGCTGTTAACTTAAAAATAATATCCGTAATACCATCCATCCCTACCAAAGCAAGCACCCGCTGGCGCGGGTGGGTAATAATAGAAAAAACCTCGTTCTCAAACCCAACTACAACGGAATAGATGGGATGGATGGGAGGGATGGATGGATGGATGATTTTTCACCAAACGTTCCAACCTAGGTTACTAAAAATCGCCAATATTCGAATTTTCACGGATTTGGAACTTTGATCCAAAAAACGCTCTCACATTGCATCTAATCTTACGAACAGTTAATCCTGAAGGAGTGCTGATGGGTATTCGATTTGGCAAGCGGATAAAGTTAGGTAAATACGTGAGCCTCAACATCAGTAAAGGCGGCGTAAGCATGAGCGCTGGGGTAAAGGGAGCACGAATTACCACTGGGCGACGTGGAACCTACCTGACTGCTGGGATACCAGGTAGTGGCATTAGTTATCAAACCAAACTAGGGGGATCGTCAGCTCAGCGCGGGTCATCAGCCGTAGCCCATCGCGGCGGCTCGGCAATGCCCCAAGCAGCTCGTGCAACACCACCCGTAAAACCGCCTAGCCCATCATTCCTTGCACCGAAGCACGAAAAAGAATTTTATAAAGCGCTTGAAGATTTTCGCTCAGGCAATCGCGATGCTGCGCTCAATCACTTCCTGCAAGCAGCGGATCGTGAACCAAGCGCGGCATTGCTGGCAGTAGCAATCATGGGGACACGCGATCCGCGTGCGGTTGGGTTATTAGAGCGCGTGATTATGAGCGATGTACAATTTCCTACCGAACTTATGGCCAAATATTCTGTCACCAGTGCCAAAATGACTCTTGATATTACTCGCTTCAGTGATGCCCAAGTGCCACTCGATGCCTTAGGCGCGGCATTGATTCTTGCCGAGGCCTATCAAGATCAAGGTCGGCTCGATGATGCGGTTGGGTTGCTGGAAGAAGTTGATGAAATTGCCGACGAGCCAGCCGTAACCTTATCGTTATGCGAGCTGTACGCTATTCGTGGCCACTGGCAAGGCGTTATTCAAGCAGCTCAGAAAATGACCGTAGTTGATGACATTACCTTTGAAATCAACTACATCTATGGGCTTGCCTTACAACAACAAGGGCTGCATGAAGCGGCGCTCGATGTATTTACCAATGCGCTGAAAAAGCAAAAAGACCAAGATCCGGTCTTAGTGCTCGAAATGAGCTATGCGCGGGCAATTAGCTATGAAGCAACCAATAAGAAAGCCCAGGCACGCAAGGAGTTTGAGAAAATCTATGCAGCAAACACGCAGTTTCGCGATGTACCCCAGCGGCTGGGGCTGGGGTAATAGTCATTTGCACAATCGGAGTGAAATTAGAGTAATACAAGAAGCAGGTAATTCATGACCGAACTACCAAAGCAAGTAAAAATTCATGAATCTGGTAGACAATTGATGACGATTATGAACCTTCTTTTAGAAGATGTCGATTACTGTTTCTTAGCTATTGATGATCTGAAGAAAAGAGGGTATTCATCAGAAGAGCTACAATTTTGGTATCGGGCTGTAATACGATCTCTATTTGCATGGATTGAAGGGGTAATTTATCGTTTGAAACAATTTTCTATTGAATACGATGGAGTATTAAGTGAGAAATTAGATTCTAAACTCTATTCGTCATTACTTGATACTGAATACCAAATAAATGAAAAAGGAGAGATAGTTAAATCAGATAAGTTTATTCCATTGCCAAGAAATCTAATTTTTGCATTTAAGATCTACGCCCATGTATATAATTGTCAATATAATGTTGAAACATCAACCCATCACTGGCGCAATTTTCGTGATGCCATAAAGATACGAAATCGGATTACACATCCTAAAGTATCAGATGATATTACTATAACTGAAGATGAAGTCTTGCTCATAAAAGATGTTAGAAAATGGTTTAGTACTATATACCAAGAGCTTTATAATAAAACTCAGGCAGAAAATGATAGATTTATTGCAGAAAAAGAGAGAGAAGTTGAAGAACTAAAAAATAACATACTTGATTCTATCAAGCAAAGAAATAATGGCCAAATTAGAAGAAAGGATACCTAAAGCTATCTTGTAAAAACAATCCTCGATAGGGGATTAAAACTGATCTTCGGGATGGTAGGGCGTGTAGTGTGTACTTCACATGCATTCGAACGATCTGAATCCTCGGAAAGGGATTAAAACACTTTGCATTCGCCGTTGATGTATCCGTGACAGCAAAATTCGAAAGACCTGAATCCTCTTTGGGGGATTAAAACGTCAAAATGATGTGCCGATGCGTGCTTGCCCGTTGGTCGGGACTCGAAAGACCTGAATCCTCGTCAGGGGATTAAAACTCAAAAGCGTTGTTGTATTTGTTGCCGTTGTATTCATTCGAACGACCTGAATCCTCGTTGGGGGATTAAAACCAAATAGGATGGAATTGATAGCCTGCGGGAACCTTGAAGATTCGAACGACCTGAATCCTCGTCAGGGGATTAAAGTGTCCAATCGTCAGTTGGCCGTACATCGTAGTGCATATAAACCCATTCAATTAGTCATAATCCTCGGCAGGGGATTACAACGTCCATGTTGGAAGCGCAGTCCATGTTGGTAACGGAGAATTTGAAAGACCATAATCCTCGCCAGGGGATTAAAACACTGGGTTAATATCGCAGCGGCATGCGTAGTGGAATAGATTCGAATGGCCTTAATCCTCGTTAGGGGATTACAGCACGATCGCGGCAACGTCAATGGTTAGACCAGCCCATTATGAGTTATCCTTAATCCCTTTGGGGGATTAAAACCCAAAGCCTTTAATTGGCTCTCGTTCATAGGCTCTCATGAATTCGAAGCACCTCAATCCTCGCGAGGGGACTGCAAGCACCACCCAGTTGGGTGGTGCTTTTGTTTAAGCACATATGTTTGTCTTGTAGCGTTCGTTAGGAGGTGATAGAATAGCGCACGGTTTCTGAATCCTACTCACTACCTATGCCACCCCCATTTTCTTAAAAGGAGTGCTTACACGACATCGCGGCCTTGAAATACAACTAAGTTCAGTCCTTTGGGTTGATGTCAATCCCCTCTCCCTCATGATATACTCCAAGGAGGTTTCTTTGACGTGGCCTGATTTTTATCCTGCTGATTGCCCACCTGAAGATAGCCAGCCTACTGTAGGGATATTCTATCGATTTACTAGAACTAAGGAAGCTACTTCTGAAGACTTCAAGTCATTCAGGGAATTAGATTTCAATAAGAAATATGATCTTCCAGAATGGCAAGTATGTGGACTATCTGTTTTTATGGATCAAAGTACTGCAATACAGGTAGGAGCCAGAGTACCAGCACTCAGAAAAAAGTATCCTGCCTGTAGAGCATTAACAGAAGAAAATGGAGTTTATAGACCAACACCAAGTGAAACGAACCCAGAACATCTTACTTGGTGGTATCCCACAGAATTCGAGCCATGGGTTACTTTTGAACATGATCCTGATGCTGATAAGCAAATTAGAAAAAAGATAGAGGAAATGCGGCAAGAAGCAGAGGCGAAAAAAAAAGCGCAAGAAGCTAGAAGAAATGGTGAAGTATGAGTTTCCATCCTAAATTTTATCATCTTGGGCAGCTTGAGATGCTTGAGGTATATGATGTCTATGATAGACCTGTGCTTTTTTCTTGTAAAAATCCAGCAGGCGCTTATTATCTTGTGGTCTTGATAGAAGATTCCCCCGAAGATGATATATGGTTGTATGTTGAAACATCACTGTCTCGACTTAATGCAGTTAGAACAGGAACTATAGATCTATATACTGCTTTTATCGATGCGGAAACACAATCTGTATGGGAAGTAAAAATACCTCGTGATGAAACCTTGCATGTTGAATGTATTGCACGTCCTGTAACAACGCTTACATATATGGATCTCCCTATGCCAGGGGAATATTTAAATTTATCAGCCCATACAGCGCCAATCTTACCAAATAATATAGTACAACATGCAAAACAGACACATCGTGATATTGCGCGTTTTAAGTTTGAGTTTCTTGCAACCGTTCGCACCGAAGCCCCCGTTAAGGGAATTGGTAAAATATTCGTAGCAATCCAAGATTTTGTTCATGGTCTTGCAAGTTATGTAAGACCAAATTTCAATGGACGTATTTCCGATAATATTCCCCCAAAGCATCAGCTCGTCTATGAAGCTGCTGGTGCTGGCTCGTTTGAAGTTCAGTTTGCCTCATTGGAAGGCACTGATATGTTAGATAATTCTTGGATGAGCTTGGCATTAGCCGAGCTTATGGATATTATTGAGATAGGAACCGATGACGAAAAATTACAAGAAAAACTCTCTTCCTTGAAGTCGAATATAGTTGGACGTTATCTTGAATTCCTAAAAGAACTACGAGAATATGTTACTTCCACCACAATCACATGGGCATCCCCTAGCGGCAATATTCGCGAAGTTTCACTACCGCAACCCACTGTTGATAAGACAATTGATATTATTCAAATCTCTAATCCATCTGATGAACGAACCGATGTAATACGAGGAGTTCTCGTTGGAGCGAATCTTGAAAGAAGACGATTTGAATTAAAGGTAAAAGAAGACAGAAGGTCTAGATCTATACGAGGTAAAGTATCAGATAACGGGATGAAAGATCTTGAATATGCACAATTAAGTATTGAGTATACTGCAACCATCAAGTATATAACGACCCTTAAAACTATAACAGGCGAGCAGTTCGAATCATGTGAGTTAGAGTCATTAAAACGTTCCGATTCTATTAAAGATGTTCCTGAAAATCTGTAGTCGAATCAAAATATTCGAATATATGTTTGAAAATGTGGGATATGTGGGATAGTTTGCCACATTTTTATTGACAATAAGCACATGCGTGCTATAATCATCGCAAGCAATGGGGGTCTGCACAGACCAATTTAAACCCATTGCTTTTTAATTTCCCCTTTCTGTGCAAACCCCTACTTGCCACGGTTGCTTCAGTCTGGTTGGTTCGCGGCTGCAACGATTTGAACCCGTTGCAGCCTGCGTGTATAGGGCTTCTTCGCATGGGGCAGGTGATTATGGGCTGGATACAGGATTGGTTTGCACAAAACGCCACGGTTGGCACGCTTCTTTTGCTGATGGGCTGTGATGTTACGACTGGCATCATGCTGGCGATCGTCAACAAGAAACTCAATAGCAGTGCCAGCACCAAAGGCATGATCCGTAAATCGATCGCGTTGATGTTTGTTGGTATTGGACAAGCGCTTGAAAAGTTTTTCGGCAATACGCCCGTTTCTGAAACCATCGCGATCGGGTTTTGTTTGTCAGAATTGATGAGCATTGCCGAAAATGCGGGTCTGCTCGGCGTGCCCCTTCCACCACCACTCAAGCGCATTATGAGCGTGTTGGCTGAACAAGCCAAAGACAATAGTGGTCGCCCTGACTTGGTTGAATCAACGTTACATGCGCTTGAACACAAGGATGGTAGCCAATGAGCTTTTTTCCCACCCCCAATCTTGATATTCGTGATCTGCCTGCTGATGTACAGCATACGGGGCCACGCCGCCCAACCAGCGCCTTGAAATGCATTATTGTGCATAGCACCGAAGGGCGGGATAGCCGCAAATGGCTATCGACAACCAGTAATCCACGGGTCTCGATTCATCGCTTAATCCAACGCACTGCCTACAACCAGCAAACAAATTACGGTGGCCACTACAAAATTTTGGCCGACGAATGGACTGCCTACCATGCGGGGACTGGGGTGTTTAACCACTATGGGCCATTCAGTGATTACAAGCGCAACCTTAACTATGTTTCGCTCGGGGTAGAGCTAGAACGAACGGGCACTGAATCAATTACCGCCTATCAATATGAGCAATTTGCTGGACTGGTGGTTGAGTGGTGGGGCTTATATGGCTATCTGCCAGTCATTACCCATCAAGATGTTGATCCGAGCCGCCGAAGCGATCCCGTTCGATTTGATTGGCCAAGCTTCAGCCGTGTTCTGTTCGCCAAGCTTGGGGCTATTCGATGATTTGGTGTGCGATGGGGTATATCGGGCTGGTGCTCGTTTTTTTCATCTACATCAGCTATGACCTATCGCAAGATTATTAATATTACCCGCCGCGCCAGCGGCGCAATAACTCGCTCTTAAAAGGTGCTGTATGGCAAAACCGGAACAAACCGGAACACCTAAAAAAAGGCGCGTGCTTAAGTGGGAGCAAGCCTTCATTACAGCACTTGCACGTCAAGGAGTTGTTTCATATGCCTGTCAAGCGGCAGGTATTGGGCGGACAACTGTTTATCGCCATCGTGAACAATATCAAGATTTTGCTACAGCTTGGGATGAAGCATTGGAAGTAGCAGCTGATGCACTGGAGCTTGAGGCTCGGCGACGTGCTCATGATGGGGTTGAAGAACCTGTGTTTGGTCGGGTTGGAAAAGATAGTGATGGTGAGGTGGGCCGCATTCGCAAATACTCTGACACGCTCTTGATGTTTTTGTTGAAGGCGGCTCGGCCCGCCAAATTTCGTGAGCGCGTGGATATGAATCACAGTGGTGGCGTGGATTATAAGATTTACGAGAAAACCCATGAGTTTGACCCTGAATCAGCCTAAATCGATCACAGAACAACGCCTGTATGCCGCTCGTGGTGGAGCTGCTTTGATGTGGGCGTGCCGTGATCGCGAGATTCTGATGGATGGCCCAGCGGGAACTGGCAAAACCCGGGCCATTCTGGAGAAAGCCCACTTCTGTTTGATGAAGTATGCGGGCTGTCGCGTCTTGGCCGTTCGCAAAACCCGCGCATCGATGACTGAAAGCGTCCTTGTCACCTATGAAGAAAAGGTGCTCCCAACCACTAGCCCGATCAAGGCGGGACAAAAGCGATCACACCGCCAAAGCTATGACTACCCGAATGGCTCAACTTTTGTCATTGGGGGGATGGATAACCCTGATCGCATTATGAGTACCGAGTTTGATCTCATTGTGTGCTTCGAATGGACGGAAGGCACTGAAGATGATCATGAAAAACTCACTACTCGGTTGCGTAACGGCGTAATGCCCTATCAACAATTAATTGCTGACTGCAACCCTAGTTATCCTTCGCACTGGCTGAACCAACGCGCCTTACGCAGCACGATTACCCGTATTCTCTCGCGTCATGAAGATAATCCAACGGTGACCCCTGCCTACTTGGCAACCCTTGATGCCCTTACTGGAGCACGCAAACTTCGGTTGCGCAATGGCATTTGGGCAGCACAAGAGGGCATGGTCTATGACGAATGGGATGCTCAAATCCATCTGCTTAGCCCGTTTCCGATTCCAAGCGACTGGGCACGCTTTCGAAGCTTTGATTTCGGCTTCACCAATCCCTTCGTTTGTCAGTGGTGGGCGATCGACAACGATGGGCGCATGTATTTGTATCGTGAATGGTATATGAGCGGCATGGTGGTACAAGAGCATGCAAAGAAGGTTTTAGCCCTCAGTGCTCAAGAGCGCTTCTTTGGCGATGTTGCTGATCCCGAAGATGCTGATGGCCGTGCCACGCTGGCCCAGCATCGGATCGCAACCGCCGCCGCAACCAAGACGATTAAGCCTGGGATTGAGGCGGTCAAAGAACGCCTGAAGGTGCAACCCGATGGCAAGCCACGCCTTTTTATGCTGCGTGATGCCCTCGTGGAGCGTGATGATTCCATGGTGCAAAAGAAGTTGCCATGGTGTACCGAGCAAGAGATCGAAGGCTATATTTGGGCCAAAGGCAGTGATGGTAAGAATGCTAAAGAAGAGCCAATCAAGGCCAATGATCACGGCATGGATGCCTTACGTTATGCGGTGATGTTTGCCAATCAAGGCCGCCGTGGTGGAGGGATCTTCCGATGAAGCCTTTCACGTGGATGCGCTATGCCGTGGCTCGGTGGGCCTTCAAAGCCGCCAATATTGCCATTGTACCGCCGTGGGTACGCGAAAGCATTCTTACGCCTGCCTTCCATTCCCTCACTCGTGAGGGCTATCAAAAAAATGCGGCCTTCTTAGCCTGTATCGCCACGCTCAATTTTGGGATTAGCGAAGCGCCTCTGATGGTGTATCAGGATGAACGGCCCTTACCCAATCACCCAACCCGAAAGTTGCTCCGCCGTCCTAACCCGATTATGAGCGGGAGTGAGTTGAAGGTGATGGCGATGACCTATATGGGCATTGGCGGCAATGCCTATCTGCATAAAGTGCGCAATAGCGCGGGGCGGGTTATTCAGCTGTGGCCGTATCACGCGGGGCAATTTAGCCCTGTGCCAGGTGGGCCTTCATGGGTTCAGGGTTATACCTATGATGATGGCTCCGGCACCTTAACTCCGGTTGCGGCTGCTGATGTTATCCATATTCAATGGCCTACGCCTGACCCAACCCAGCCATGGATGGCGATGCCGCCGCTACGGGCCGCTGCGGTAGAAGTCGATGCCGATAACGAAGCCAGTCGCTATCTCTCAACCTTGCTGCAAAACGATGCTGTGCCGCGCACGATCATTCACGAAAGCGATCAGCGCTTTATGAATGATGATGAAGTCCGGCGGGCAAAAGAGCAATTTGAAGATCGCTATGGCGGCACTAAACGCGGTGGTGCTTTGATTCTTGAAGCAGGTGCAAAAATTTCACGCCTGAGCTTGAATCTTGAAGAACTGGCTTTTGAAGCCATGCACAACATTCCTGAGGCACGGATCGCAGCAGTGATGCGCGTGCCGCCCATCGTGGCAGGGTTAAATGTGGGCTTGAACCGATCAACCTTCAGCAATTACGGTGAGGCACGCCAAGCCTTCACCCGCGATACCTTGGTTCCGCTTTGGAATATCATCGCCGATGCGCTCGACGCTGACCCTGATTTGAATAGTGATGGGTTGACTATCAAGCACGACCTCAGCAATGTAGCATCATTACAAGAGGATCAAAATGGGCGCTGGGCACGAGTGATTAGCGGCTATACCGCTGGCCTGATGGAAGAAACAACCGCCCAAGATCTCTTGGGGTTGCCGCGCTATCAGGCACCAATGCCAGCACCACCACCAGCGCCAGCCCAACCCAAAGCCTTCAATCCTGAGGCCAAGAGCACACGCGGCATTGGCCGATCGTTGCAACGGATTCGCCACACCACGGCGCGATCGATGGAACACGCCCTTGATAGCTACTTTACTGACCTTGGAAATCGGGTGATTGCCCGTGCGCAAAAAGCATGGCTTCCAGCTCATGAGCAAAAGGCACTTCCACTGGTTGAAGACCTGTTGACCGATAGCGATCTGCGGGTACTGAGTCAATTAGTTGGGGATTGGTACATCGAGATTGTGCGCCTGAGTTGGGAAACGTGGAATCTGGCCTTAGGAACGGAGATCGTCTTCGGGTTAGAAAATCCTGCGGTGGTTGAAGCGCTTGCCATTGCCGGAACCAATATCACCAGTATTCACGAAACGACGCTTGCTGCGGTGCAGGCCGTGTTGCGCTATGGGGCGGAGCAGGGATGGACGATTGATGATTTGGTGCGCGGCGATGATAGCCAAGCAGGGCTGCAAACGATCGTGACTGAAACCTATAAAAACCGTGCGCGGGCGATCGCCCGAACCGAATTAGGAACGGCGCAAAATGTCGCGTCGATCAGTCGCTATGAGCAATCAGGCGTGGCACAGGTGCGGGTATTGGATGGCAACGGCCCGAACAGCTGCCAAGCCTGTACTGATCTCAATAATTCGCTTCAGTCATTGGCTTGGGCGCGAGCGAATCCGCTTGGTCACCCAAATTGTATTCGGGCGTTTGCTCCGGTTATTGAGGATTGAGCTATGTCAGCACTGGAATATAAAGTTACTCCCGCCGAATTCAAGGCGAATACCAACATACCAGGCCAATACGAAGGCTATTTCTCGATATTCGGGAATATCGATGATGGGCTTGATGTGATTGAAGCGGGGGCATTCACTAAAACCTTGCAGGAACGCGCCCGCCGGATAAAGGTTTTCATGGCCCACGACTGGTCAAAGCTGCTTGGGCCACCACCAGACGTAATCCACGAGGATTCACGCGGTCTCTATGCCAAAGGGCGATTGACCTTAGGTAGCTTTTGGGGCAAAGAGGCATGGGAGTTGATGGCTGATGGTGCTCTGACTGAAGGTTCGATCGGCTTCTTTAGCATTCCCGATAAAACCGAGTATCGCGATAACGGGGTGCGGGTACTGCGGGAAGTCAAGCTTTATGAAATTTCGCCTGTGCCGCTGGGCATGAACCCGTTGACTGATGTTCAGGCGATCAAAAGCTTGTATGGGCGTGATACGAATGCCTTTTTAAACGCCCTTGGGGCTTTCCTGCATGAAATGAAAGCCGGATCACGCCACTCCAAGGCCGATACTGAAATGCTGAATACGATTCATCGGTATGTGGTGGATTTGGGGGCAACCACCTGCAAAGGTGTTGTAACCGCTGATGAAGAACCCTCTGCTGATGATCCCAAAGCCGCGCCGAGCCGAGCCGCTGATGCACTCACTCTGCGCCTTCGTCTGCAAGCCGCTGAATTGGCACTTGCAAAGCGCGTATAGGAGTTTCTGGAATGAAAGAAAAGATCAAACGGCTCTACGATGAAGCCAATCGGGCACATACGGCTGCCAAGGCAATTCTTGATGAATATGCCAGCACTGATATGTCTGAAGAAAAGCGCGTGCAGGTTGATGCCTTCCTTGATGAAGTTGATCAGAAGAGTGCTGAAGCCAAGCGGCTGGAACGAGCGATCGAGCAAGAGCGTGAACTCAATGCCCCACAAAACGCCTTAGGCAATGGTGGGCTGCCCGATGGCAAGCAAACTCGTGAGCCAGCCATGGAAGAAAAAGCCTTCCAACGCTATTTGCGCAGCGGCTCACGCGGCTTAACCGAGCAGGAACGTAAGGCCTTACGGGCCGATGATGACGAAGCTGGTGGGTATTTGGTCGCTCCGGTGACCTTCTCGCAAGCCTTGCTGAAATTTGTTGATGATGAAGTCTTCATTCGCCAGTTGGCCACGGTTGAACAATTAACCCAAAGCGAAAGCTTAGGGATTATCAGCCTTGATGAAGATTTTGAAGATGCCGATTGGACAAGCGAACTGGCAACGGGCAATGAAAGCACCGTCAAGCCGTTTGGGAAGCGGGCATTGAAACCGCATCCGTTGGCCAAACGCATCAAAATCAGTAATACCCTATTGCGCAAATCCATGCGTCCTGTTGAAACGCTGGTGCAACAACGGATTGGCTATAAGTTTGGGGTCACGCTTGAAAAAGGCTATCTGTTGGGTGATGGCGCACAAAAGCCACTCGGTTTATTTGTTCCTTCAACCCAAGGCATTTCAACCAGTCGTGATGTTGCCTATACCGTCACCAGTGATAAAACCAAGGCCGATTCGCTGATCGATGCCAAATACAAGCTCAAGTCTCAATACCAAAGTAGCCCAACCACCCGCTGGATTTTCCATCGGGATTTTGTCAAAGGGTTACGCAAGCTGCGTGATGCCAACGAGCAATTCTTGTGGCAGCCTGGGCTACAAGCAGGCCAGCCAGATCGCATCCTTGATGTGCCATTCGTGATGAGTGAGTTTGCGCCGAATACCTTTTCAGCGACCAATTATGTGGGCTTGATTGGGGATATTCGGTTCTATTGGATTGTGGATTCATTGCAACTGCAAATCCAAACCCTGAATGAGCTGTACGCAGAAACCAATCAGCGCGGGTATATCGCCCGCTATGAAGGTGATGGTGCGCCGATGTTGGAAGAAGCCTTTGTACGGTTGCAGCATTCCTAAACAGTGCTGCTCGGGAGCCTATGCAAGCAAAGGAGTGCTATGGAATCGCTCACCAATAATGTCAAGATTGTGCGGGTGCTGAACGCCGTTGCAGCAGGCACCTCTAGCCAAAATAGCAGCGTGGTTGATACCCAAGGCTATGAAGCGGTGACGTTTGTTGCTGCGTTTGGCGCACTGACCGCCACCCAAGTTACCAGCGTGAAGGTGCAACAAGGGACTCAAGCTGGTGGTGGGGATATGACTGATTTAGAAGGAACGTTGACCGGGCCATTAGCTGATGGTGACGGCAACAAACTGATCACGGTTGAGGTGATCAAACCGCGTGAACGCTATGTTCGGGCGGTGATCAATCGGGGTACGGCCAACGCGGTGATTGATGGTGTATTTGCCATTCTGACCAATCCACGGGTAGCCCCAATTACCCAAGATAGCAGTGTTGCTTTTAGCGAACGCCATGCCAGCCCAGCGGAAGGGACGGCCTAAGATGCCTTTAGTATCCGTTGCTGAGGTGCGGCAAAAAATCGCCACACCGCTCGATGATAGTGATCTCGCTACCATCATTGACGCTGAAGAGGCTGATCTGATTGAACGCTGCGGCGATCACCCTGATGGGAGTACCGAGATCACGGAAGTTGCCCGTTCCACTAGTGCTAGCCTCTGGCTCCGGCATCCCGTGGTGTCGATCAGCAGTGTTCAAGAGCGGCGTGCAGGTGAGGCCAATAGCGCCGTTACAGCCAACGGATACGAACTTGATGCCGCAACAGGCAAGCTGGAGCGCATCGGCGGATCATGGCTTGGGATTATCACCATTAGCTATGTGCCGCGTGATCAGCGCTCCCGCCGCAAACGCATTTTGATTGAGTTGATACGGCTGGCAGTAGAGCAAACCGCAATGAAATCAGAATCGATCGCGGGGGAATATTCCTATACCGCTGATGATTGGGATGCAAAACGGGCTGGGTTATATCGTCAATGTGGCTTTATGCCACTCTAATCACATTCACAATAGGGGGTTTTCAATGGCTGATGTTCCGGTAACCGCACAACAAGTTAACCGAACTGGGGTTACTCCAGCTGGCACTACGACCAATAACACCGATACCTATTACATTCCCAATGATGGGCATGTGATTTTGCAAGCTAAAAATGCTGGGGGCAGCCCTGTCACTATCACGGTTGAATCAACCGCTGTCGTGGATGTCTTGGCAGTCGCTGATTACACCATCAGTATTCCTGCCACAACCGGCGATAAGGTATTTGGCCCATTCATTCCAGCCGTCTATAACGACTCTCAAGGCCGCCTGAAGGTAACAACCACAGCAGCGGTTAGCCTATTCGCCTTTCGGGTATGAGCATTTATAGCCATTTCAATCATCGAGCACAGATTCAACGGGCAACGGTTACCCAAGATCCTTATGGTCATGATGTCCGTGATGCGCTCATCACGATCGCAACTGTTCCATGCCGACTTGTCGCCAAACAACAGGCCGTGATTCAGCAGGAAAACAGCGAACGGGCGATCATCACGCGCTATCAACTCTTGGTTGCGCCAACCGTTGATATTCGGCAAGGTGATCTAGTGGTGGTGAATGGTCAAACGTTTGAAGTGAGCGAGATCCTGAATCGTCACCGCCAAGCGCGGCATCACATTACCTGTGAGGTGCAAAAACAATGATCACGCATGAGCAGCTTATGGCGCTGCCTCACCACAGTATCCGAGGCAAGATTCATGTTGAACTTTCGGCATTAGAGGAATTGCTTCATGAGCACGCTGGACTGGAATCAACACAAGAAAACCCAAGTGCTCGCAGCGATCACGCGGGCCATCGACGCGATCGATCAACAAATCGTCGCGAAGGCGATGACCTCACTCGTCCCGGGGCGGGGCGTGAAAACGGGGACGCTGCGCCGGAGCATCAACGCCAAAGCCCCACGCACGATTCGTAAACGGATTGTTGGCGTGGTAGGGACGGATAAAAGCTCAAAACAGTATGCGTTGCGCATTCATAACGGGTGGAAGCCACGCCCCAGCCGTGCAAAAAAACGCAACCCAGGCATGACCAAAGGCTTTAAAGGGAT
This sequence comes from Chloroflexota bacterium, assembly GCA_020161265.1. Classification (NCBI taxonomy): domain Bacteria; kingdom Bacillati; phylum Chloroflexota; species Chloroflexota bacterium. The sequence goes on from JAIUOC010000010.1 coordinate 248,641, forward strand.
TCCCTTTTTGTCCGATGCGATGCGTGAGGTAAGCCCAAACGTGATGCCAACCCTACAAAAGCACCTGAAGGACGTTCTATGATGATTGATCCGGTCGAAACCTTGTTGCGGCTCTGTCTTGCTGACACCACAGTGCATCAACTCACTCGTGGACAAATTGCCAACCAACATAAGTTTTTATTGAATGATGGGGCAGCGAGCACGGCATGGGAGCATCCAAGCCAAGCGCTGTGTTTGGTGCCAACCAATGATGCAGCAGCTACCACAGCAGGATTATTGACAGGCCGCATGAACGTCTATGCGTTTGGCGCAACCCCGCAACGGTGCTATGCCGTATGGGCCGCCCTTGACGAACTTTGTCGGATCGATTATCGGCGGGTGGTGGAAACTTCGCTTGGCAAGGTCTTGCTGTACAGCACGAATCTTGATGTTTCACCATTTGCCCAATTTGATACCGATTTGGTTATTGACTATCTCATAGGCAGTTTGCGCTATCAAATGCATGCCTATGCATTGGAGGATGTATGAGCGGAATGCAGCCATTTGCCCAATTAATTGGGCCTGCTGATATTTATATTGCACCGTATGGCACGGCGATTCCGGCGATTGATGCGGTTCCCAGTGGCAACTGGGTGAAGCTCGGCACAACCGACGGCGATCAAACCACCCGTATGGTCAAAGAAACCAACTACTGGTCAGATAACGATGGGTTAGGCGATGTGACGGCCCGTAACATCAATGCTGGCTCAGAAGCTGAATTTACCGTGGTCAGTATGACCTATGAAGCAATTGCGCGGATTTTGCACGCCGTCGGCAACATCACCACCACGACCTCAGGCAGCACCAATGTTAAAGAAATGGGCTTTGAGGCAGAATACATTCCAACGGAATATGCCCTCTTGTTACGCGGGCCAGCGGATAGCCCCTATGGGCGCTATGTAGGCCAAAACTTCATTCCACGCGGTGTCTTTGATGGTGACATCGAGCAAACCAAGGGCAAAGAAACCCGTGCCGAAGTGGAATGCCTGTTCCATGGCTTACGGGACGATACCCAACCAGCAGGCAAGAAATTTGGTTGGGGCCAAGCGCAAATCAGTTAATCACCATCCACATCGATTGGATGGCTGGAGGGTTTATGGGAAAACGATTTTCCTTAGCGGCGCAGCTGCCAGAATATTTGGAGTTTGAAGCGCGTGATGGCACGTTGTACCCCGTTAATCGGGTGCAACATTTGAGCACCGTTGATCAGCAAACCATCCTACGGCTGCAACGCCAAATCAGTGCTGCTGTGACCAAACAGAAGGCTAATCCCAATGATACGGGTGCGGCCAATGCGCTCTTGCAAGCATTAGCCGAGGCAATTGAGGTGATTGCGCCAGCGATTCCCCAGGTGATTCGCAACAAGATGAATCCTGAAGAGCAAATGCAGATGCTGATTTGGTGGAAGGATGAACACCCAAAGCTCAACCCGCCGATGGCACCGCCGAATCAGAATCAGCATCGGCAACACCGGAACCGCCGTCGGCATCCATCATCACGCGGCTAATGCGGCTCTACTTTCAAGGCAACCCATTGGGGCTATGGCACACGCCCCAATGGTTGCTTGAACTCCTGATTGAGGAACTTTCGGCGACTGAAGCCCGTGAAAAACTCAATCAGATCAACATCGTCAGCATGCCGCATAGCAAGGCTGCCATTCAACGCCGGATGATTCGCCGCTTGAAAAAGCTGGCTGATCCGCCAACCAAAGCCACCTCGCGCTGGCCAGCCAGCGAGCACAATCCTGCCGCCGCTGCGGAGTGGTTTCAGCAACAAGGAATTGAGGTTGCTCATGCAGGATGATCGCCTGTTTTGGCTCACCATTCTGCGGGCGCTCAAGCTGGTGCAACCAGTCATCAATAATCGCGTCTATCGTCGCGCACTGGGAATGATTTGTGCCGCGATCGAAGAACGTTATCCATCAGGGCCGCGCTCGGCGTAGCCCCGCCCTGATGAAGAGAGCCGCCGCGCAGTGTGCGCCCCGCTCTGGTCTCGCAATGAGATACAGAACGGGGCGCTTTGTATGGCAAATGATGATTTAGGAACCGCAAAAATCAAGGTTGAGGTTGATACCAGCGATATTGATGCTGGCTTTGATCGGGCCAAAAAAGAGGCGGCCCACGGGGCTGAGCAAGCAGGCGATGCCGCCCAACATGCCTGGGATAGTAGCTTTCGCAAACTTAAATCGATTGCCAGCGATGCGCTTGATGCGATTAACAAGGATTTTGAGCAGGTTGATTTTAATGCGCTTGAATCAGAGCTTGATGATCTTGAAGCATCCTTTAATGGTGTTGTGCCACCAGCGCTTGATGCGGCGATTCATTCGCTGCGTGATTCGCTCTCGGATTTAGAGGCTGATACTGGCCAATCGGATACTGCCATTGATAACTTTCGCTCCTCGCTTGAGACCTTAGAACGCACGATCACCGATGTCAATAAAGACATTGAAAAAGGCCTTGGTAAATCCCTTGATGGGATGGACAACGAGCTGAATGCAGGCCTTGAGCAATCACTTGCCAACACCGATGACATTGCTGCTGAGGCAGGGGAAGCCTCAGGCAGTGCCTTTCGTGATCAACTCATGGTTGGAATCACAGCGGTTGCCGCGCTGGTTGCAACCGCCTTGGCAGGAATTGGGGTTGCCTCGTTTGACCTCGCAAGCCAAGTTGATCAAGCCACCCGCGATATTCAAGCCTCCTTTGGCCTCACCCGTGAAGAGGCGCAACATCTTAGTGATGTTGCCGTTGATATTTTTGGCGCGAACTTCGGCGAAAACTTTGACGATGTGAAGCAAGCCTTGATCGCCGTTCGTCAGCAAATGCGTGGGCTGGCCGATGATGATCTGCAAAGCGTTACCCAAAACGCGATCATGGTGCGCGATGTCTTCGGCATCGACGTGGCTGAATCCGCCGCCGCTGCCAATGTCTTGATGACCCAATTTGGACTATCGAGCGATCAAGCCTTCGATTTCATCGTGGCAGGCAATCAGCGGGGGTTGAATGCCTCTGGTGATTTCTTAGAAAGCATTCAGGAGTATGCCCCACAATTGGCCGCTGGGGGAGCCAGTGCAAGCCAATTTTTCAGCCTACTCGATAGCGGCTTTGTGAATGGGGTCTTGGGCACGGATAAGGCGGCTGATGCCTTTAAGGAATTCCGTATCCGCATCACTGAAGCGAGCGATGAAGGGGCGGCGGCACTCAACGATCTTGGCATCAACGCCGATGATTTCTATGCAGGCATGGCAACGGGCAATATCACAGCGGCTGATGGCTTTTCATTGGTGCTGGCAAGCCTCAACCAGATTAGCGATCCCATCGAGCGGAACCGAATTGGGGTGCAGCTGCTGGGAACCCAGTGGGAAGATCTCGGCCCTCAAGTAGCAAGTTCCTTGTCACTGACCGGAACCAGCATGGAAGATTTGGCTGGGGCAACTGATAGCCTTGCCGTCAAATATGAATCGCTGGGCATGCTATTCCAAGGGGTTTGGCGGCAAGTGCAAGTGGATATTCTCAAGCCGATTGGGGATGAACTGCTAGCAATTGCCAACACGATTATTCCGGTGGTTTCAGCCGCCATTAGTGGCTTAGGGTCGCTGTTGGCTGGAGAAATGAGTTTTGAAGAGCTTGCAACAGCAGCCTACGAATGGGGTGTTGGCATTGTCGATCAACTCAGTGCAGGGATCATTGATGCGGCATCGTCGCTGATCGATTCCTTAAGCGTGATTGGGGATACCATCGCCTATTGGCTGCAACCCAACTCACCCCCGAAGATTGCCCCCAACCTCGATCAGTGGGGAGCTGATGCCGCAACCGTGTATATGGACGGCTGGGCCGAGGGTGATTACTCGGCATTCAATACGCTTTCCAATACCATCAGACAGCAGCTTGAGAGCATGGCCAGCCTCGGCACACTCCCCAAAGATGGGGTTATCCCTGCTTTATTTGGCAGCCGCGCTGCGATCGCTGATATTATTAGCTCCCTCCAAACTACAGGCGACGTGAGTGAAGACTTGTTTAAGGTATTACGCGAGGCTTCACCAGCTGGGGAAAGTGCCGAACGGCTGGCACGGGCATTCGTTGCGGTTGAGCAGGCGAGCCGTGACGTTGCCGAAGCCCAAGCGGATCTGGAGCAAGCGACCGCCGCCGTCGCTGAGGCCCAAGCCGAACTGAATGAGCTAACCAGCGAGTACGAAGATCAATTAAACCCACTGCGCGATCAGCTTGATGAAACCGAGCGCCAACTTAAGGCGCTTGAAGATGCCAAAAAGGCAGCCAAGCTGCAAGCAATTGTCGATAGTGCTGAGGCCTCAGAAGAGGAAAAAGCAATTGCTCGATTAGAGCTACAAAAGCTCAATTTAGAGCAAATGATCGACGTGAAGGAGCGGGAAAAAGACGTTGCGGTTGATGCCGCCCAAGCCAAAATCGACGCTGCCAAGGCTGATGAAGATGCAGCCCAAGCGACGCTTGCAACGGCCCAAGCAGCCTTGCAAGCGGAACAAGAGCGCATGCAGGCAACCCAAAGCGCATTAGCGGTACAACGGGAAAATAATCAGCTGGTCGCCCAACAAGTCAGCATTTTGGAGCAACTGGCACGCCAACAAGAGCAAGCCACAAAGGCCAGTGGAGGAATGGCAGGCAGCGCCCGTGCAGCAGCGGGCGGGTTACGGGGGCTTGGACAATCCAGCACCGATGTTGGCGCGGCACTTGGCCATCTGGTTGGTCAATCGACCGCTGCGGCTACCACCATTGATACGGGGCTACTCCCAACTCTGACGAATGCAGGGGCAAACATTGCCAGTGCCTTTGGGGCAATTCCTGAGGTTGCAACCTCGTTTCTTGCCGAGCTGGCTCCTTTAGCCAGTGAATTGGGCCAATGGATTCTTGATGCGATCCCCTTAGTGGCAGCGGCATTAGGGAAGGTTTGGCAGATCGTCGTTGGCTTCATTATGGACAATCTGCCCACGTGGATTGCCACCCTAGCACAAATGGCGCTAGCCCTCGTAAGTTGGGTTTTAGATGCCTTGCCTGTATTGATCACGAATCTCGGAAATGTGTTCACAGGCATGATCACCTGGGTCTTGGATTCAGTCCCGAAATGGGCCAGCAACCTGTTGCAATTAGGCAACCAGTTATGGCAATGGGTGGTTGATGCGCTCCCAACGTTGGGTACGCAATTAGGGAATGTGCTGAATGCGCTGATAACGTGGATTGGTGACACCATCACCGCTGTTGGCCCACGGTTGATTGAATTGGCATGGGCCTTTGTCAGTTGGATTGTGACTGACGTGCTGCCTGCGTTACCGGGCAAACTAGCCGAAATTCTGTATGCGCTCGGAACCTTCCTCGGCAATGTCTTAATCGAAATCGTACCCAAACTGGCTGAGCTGGGCCAAGCTTTTCTCAGTTGGATTGGGGATACCGTGCTGCCAACCATTGGCAGCAAACTTGGTGAGATTTGGGATGCGATTAGTACTTGGATTGGGGATACTGCCCAAAAGGCGCTTGATGCTGCGAAGGCTATCGGCCAAAACATCGCTGATGGGATTAGCGGAGCGATTTCAAAAGGCCTGAATGGGTTACGGTCATTTGTGGCCAAAATTATCAACCCGATTATTGATGGCATCAATTTGGTGATCGATGGGATGAACCTCGTAGGTGGGAATGTTGCGCGTATTCCCAAGTTGGCCAAGGGGACATCCTACTGGTCTGGCGATAGCGCGATCGTTTCTGAAGTTGGCCTTGAGTGGGCCAATCTGCCTGGGATTGGGGAAGGCTTATTGATGCCTGGGATCTACGATTTGCCACGTGGCTCACAGGTCTTCAACGCCGATACCACAGCGGCGATGTTCCAACCACAGGCAAGCGGAACCACCATCAATCAATATTTCGACGCGGGCATTACCGCCGAAGGAATCCGGCGCGTAGCGCAGCAGGAAGTCACCAGCGCCCTGACCAAGGTTGGGGTATCGGCATCGATCCGGCAACTTACACGGAGATAATCCTATGGCACACGTGGTTAAATTTGAACGAGGAACCAGCGTGGTCACCACGCTTGATCTCAACCAACAAGGCACCAATGATTGGCTTTTTCGCCTGATGGAAGATTCATGGCAACCTGCAACAGCCGAGCGGCGTTGGTCAACCCTGCAAACGACCCCTTTTCTTGATCTGCAAGAATCGTTTGAAGTGATGATTCAGGGGGAAACCAAACAGGCTGTAATGGATGGCTATCGCCAACTCGTAGTGTGGCTCGATGCGATGCGCGTCTTAACCCGCTATGGCGATACCGATGCCATTAGCCCTGTGCGGTTTGTGGTGCAACTCGATGGCTCCAGCACGGCATGGCGTTCGCTGGTGATCGTTGAAGCCGATGATCCGCCGTGCGTTGAATTTTCGTCAGCATTTCTGACCAACCAAAACCAATTATTGCAACGCAATGTGCGGGTGCAATTTCGCCATCGGATGCTGACCAAAACGGCTGAAACGGCCAATTTTGTGGGCGCAACCTGTGGTGATGTGGTGAATATCAATTTTGGCGCGGCGCTTGATACTTCAGCACCAACCCAAATCAGCGTTGGTAGTTGGAATGGATTAACCGCAACCTATCGGCCAACCAGTGGAGCTTTGATCGTTGCAGAGTCAATCACGACCTTGGAAGCTGATGGGCATACGGGCACCGATTTTAGCGCCGTCGCCGATGCAACCAAGGCTGCAAGTGGGAACATTTTACGGTTTACGCCAACCGCCACAACGAAGCGTTCAACGGGTTTGATCTCAACCACATTATTAAGAAAATTCCTAGTCTTTGCTGAAATACGAAATAATACGGCTGGGAAAGAATATGCGCTCTCACTGAATTTCCTTGGTGGGGGCTTTAGTACCCAAACGCGCACGGCGATCGTGAAACCAACATCGACCAATGTGCAATTGGTTGGGTTAGGTCTTGTTCAATGCCCAACAACCCCAACCCAATGGCAAATCAACCTCCAAGCATCGAGCACGGGAGGAACCATTGATATTGATCGGATTTACTTAGTGGCCTATGGCCCTGAAACCGCCGTTACTGCGTTTGGGGCGGTTAATACATCGGTGAGTGGAACAGCGGAAATCGTGCTTGATCCGCGCTGGCTGACCCATCCTGATGGCACTGAGATGCGCTATCAATCAACGGGTAGCCCATCATCAAAAGTGCCATTTGCCACGCTCGATGCCATTGCCACGCCGTGGACTTCCACCGCTGCGATCGCCGTGTTGTTCTTAGCCTATTCCAATAGTGGTGGGTGGGCATTACATAGTGCGGGCACGCGCTTAACAGGCCTGACGGTTGCGGCATCACGCCAACCATCAGCCATCGTGCCATGGTAGGTGCTGTATGTATACATTAACCTTACGCGATGCCCTGACCAATACCCATATCCTTGATCTGACTGACCAAGCACGCGATGTTGCAATCAGTGATGTTGAATGCACATTTGCGTTGCCGCTCGATTTGGCGGTTGCCGCATGCTTAATCGACGACTACCGTTTGCGCTGGGTAACCGTAAATCAGCATGGAGTGACCCGTATTTATCAATTGCAACGCCCCAGCTTGGCCAGCACAGGCCTGCAATGCGTGGCAGTCAACCTGATTGCTGTGCTGGCAATGGATAGTTACTCGGCCCTGTGGAGCGATAGCAATGTAGGCAATTGGCTGGAAACACCTGAAACAATTGCCAATCGTGCACCCAAGCTCTATATCGCTGATAAAAACAATCGGCTCTTCATCGGACTGACAAAAAACGTGGTATATCGGAATGGCCAAGATGCCTGGGGCTGGAGTTATTTCACCCCGATCACGTCAACCCGCCAACTGTTGGCAATCCAGTGCCGCTATAGCATTGATCTCCCAACAGGCTGGGTGGTGAGTTTTCAACGGGTAACCCGCGCAGGTGGGTATCTCACAACGATTCGCAATATCACCAGCGCGGGAGCCGTGATAAGTGGAGCGTTATGTGATAGCTTTGCTAGCACCGAAGGCCTCGAAGTTGTAATCTACAATGGCAGCGGAGCCAACTATACCCATGCAGGAGAAAATGCCACCAAGTTTGTGACAATTACCAGCATGCGGGTGGTCACAACCACGGCCAATCTGATTAACACTACCGTTGCCGGAGCCATCGGCACAGGCGTGCAGGTGATTACCCCAGCCTCAATGCAAAACATCAGCTTTGGTCAGCAGTTGGTAATCAACACCGGAGCCAGCGATAGCGAAATGGTGAGCGTGAGTGCGACCACTGCTACCACCTTCACGGCAACCTTTGCCAAAACACACCTGGCAGGGGCAACGGTGCGGAGCATGCTGGTACGCGATAGTGAAGTAGTGAGTGATGCGCTAACCCAAGCCGTGACGCTCAACCCAAGTATGGGCTTAAGTGCATCGAACATCTTGATCAGCACCAGCGAACGCGATTACGATGATCTCGTATTCAAGCTGGCACAGCCAATCGATGTGCTCCAAACCTTGGCCAAACCCAGCAGTTTTAGTTTTGGGGTGCAAGAGGATGGGGTCTTGTGGTTTGGCAACCCTGCTAGCCGTGAATGGATGGTACAAGCAGCTGATGTGGTGGTTTGTCGGTTGCTCGATACCGTGGTCAATAGCGTTGCCGTGGTGTATCACGACGCAGCGAATACCGATCAACTCACCACGACGGTTACCGATCCGATCAGTATCGCCCAAAATGGATTTACGAAGCGCTCGATGCTTGAAGCAGCAACCACCAGCCAACGCGAGGCCGAACTAATCCGAGATACAGCCTTGAGCGATGGCAAGGCGCGACCAGTGCAAGCACAAATCGCGATTCAACGCTTGTACGATCGGGCGGGGACGCGCTACCCTGTAGATGTGCTTCAACGCAACGATATGATCACGATTAGCAACCTGCCACCGCTACTGGCATCGCCAGAGTTGCGGAGCTTTACGGTAGGAGAGGTGAAATATCTGCCAGCCACAGATACGGTTGAGGTGGTGTTGGAACTGCCCTTGCCCCAGTTGGATGTATTGCTAGCTCAACTTGCAGTGGGATAAAGAGTGAGCGACGTTCGGCGATTGAATACCCGCTAAAATAATGCCGTGCCTTGTGGGATGTGAGGCACGGTGGCAGTTGGTGGGTTAAATGAAAAAGGCCCTGCTCTACTTGATGAAGTAGAGCAGGGCCTTTTTCATTTAACCCACATTAGATCTAGAGTCGGTAGTAAATCCTCCTTAAGATGTACGCAAAATGCATTGACTATACACATTCTGTGTGTATAATAAGGATAACTGGATAAAAAATAGTAGATATAGGAGGTATCTACAATAGTAAATAAACCTAGCTGAATGGAATGACCAAAAGCTCTTGTAATTGAAATGGAGGTGTAACACAGTGGTGCCGCTATAAATCAGGCCTTTACCACGCCCGATACCAAGCTCGACCACATAATTAATAATATCTATTAGTAAATTCATTGTCGATTTCCTAATTTTCGATTCTCGGTGTCTAGGTACTGATGGCTATGAAACAATAAAGGAGTCTTACGATGATAGATATCTATGATTACGGAGGATAGAAATAAATTATTTCTATTAATACTCAAAATCAACTTTTTGTAAAGGGGGTGATGTAATGGCGGAAACCGCAGCAAAGAAGAAACGATATAACTTGGCGCTTCCGGATGATCTTTATGGGCAACTCCAAGAACTTGCTGATAAAAAGCAAACGACTGTTGTTGCCCTGTTGCGCCAATTTATCAAACTCGGTTTAACCGCGGTTGAGTTGGAAGATAAGCCTGACGGAGAATTAATTTTCCGCCAAAATGGAAAAGATGTGACCGTGAAGCTTTTCCTATAGACCTGTATCGTATTCCTATTTCTAATGAGCTTTTGCCCATAGTGAGCTTGGTAACCTTGCTATTGTGCGAATGGTTGTCCACTTCAGCATGAAAGGTTTATTATTTATGGCACCTAAACAACGTCAAGGCGAGTCGGGTCGGAATGACGAATTGTCATTGGATGAATTAGCCAAGAAAATCTTAGAGGAGGATACTATTGATTTGATTGAAGAGGTCGATATTATTGAAGATATCCCTCTCAATCAACGAAAAAAACAATTTGCCGCTTTTATCATTATAGGTAACCGAATTTACTACAATTTCCGTGGGTCGGTTACGATCAAAAAAGCGCTCGCTATCCTGTCGGGACTCATTACAGGATCTGGTGGTATCGTGTGGTTAGTGAACCATTACATACTCCCGCTCTTGTCCCCCTAATAACACGAAAAGTAATAAGCTTTCGAAAATTCCAAAGATTTTCGAAAGCTTATTACTTTTTTAATTCAGCATACCTTCACATTTTCAAAAACTCTTCAAATAATTCTCCACCACATAGGCGGCAATCACCGCCGCACATTGCGGCACGATAGCATTGCCCAAACAGCGAAGCCGTTTCGCTCGATTGGGAATCTTGGTAGATACCCGTGGAATGCCAGTCTCCCACGTTCCATCACGCCATTGCTGCTGAGTAGTCTCGATCGAGACATACGTTTGAACCCCAGCAGACCAACCACAAGGAAAACCCATCAGTACATCAACCCAGTCAGGATTTAGCTGCCCCACGATTCCCGCACGCAATAAATGCCCAGGAATAGATTCACGGTCGGCTTGTGATGGTGGCAGCGAGGCATTCTTCGCATCTTGGGCTGTTGGTGTGGGATATTGATTAACGATGGTGGCCAATCCATCTCCACTGCTGGAACTTACGCCACGACGGTTGTAATTTCCATGCACAGTTGGGGTCGGAAAACGAACTGCGCTCACCAATGATGGAGAACGGCGATTGCGCTCTGATACACAATCAACTCGTTGGGCATCCGATGCACATGGAGTTGGGAACAGAGCAGCAACCGCCCAACCTAATTTATTAGGTTTTTTCCGTTGATCGGTTGCTTGCCAATAAAGATCATAGGTTCCGAGTGTGGCGTTGGGCGTTGGGAAAAGTTTTGCTACCTGTGAAAGCCGCATGAAGCTTTGACCACCCGCTTTGTTTTGATGGCGGATTGTGCCATTCTTTGTTTCTACAGGATTGCCAGACTGTCTATTGGTGGTGTCGCTTGCGGTTGGGGTAGGCCACAATCCAGAGGCGTTCGCGCTTGTGGAAGGCTCCAACGGCGGCAGCGGATAGAGTTTGCCATTCCGCATCATACCCTGCTTGGGCCAAGTCTCGCAGAATGGCGGCAAAAAATCGTCCGCCATCGGAGCTACGAATCCCGCCAACGTTTTCCGCAAGCACATAGCGTGGTCGAATTTCGCGAATGAGTCGGGCAAACTCTCCCCAAAGATCCCGCTCGTCATCTCCTGCACGTCGGCTGCCAGCCAAGCTGTGGGGCTGGCAGGGAAAGCCGCCAGCCAGAACCTCGCACGACGGAAGATTGTGACGGCCAACGCTCCGGATATCGCGATATTTTGGCACATTTGGCCAGTGGGCTTCGAGAATGCTGGTTGCATAGGGGTCAATCTCCACTTGGGCGACGCACTGCATGCCCATCGTTTCCAGGGCGAGGTCAAAGCCGCCGATACCTGCAAATAAGCTAATAAAGCGCAGCATCAATTGCTCCTAAAACTCAGCCGCGATTCAAATTTGAATCGCGGCTGATCTTCATTTAATTGTGGCAGATAGCGGTTTGTTCACAGCGGTAACTATGATAGAGCAGCAGCATGAAAAGCCTCAATTGCTCCTGCTGATAGTGTTGCTGTATCCGCTGGGTTCGTTTTAAGTAGCGCCGTTTCATCATGCGGATATTGATGGGCTGACGTTTGATCGCTGGCTTGCGCTTGGGCCTGATGATCGGCTTCTGGCGGCTATTGATGACCACTATTGAAGCAACAAGTGCGATCAGCGTGGCGACAACGATTAGTCCTTGCATTTATGCACCCTTCCCTTTCAGTACATCACGCACCCCACCCACAAATTGGCGAATCATTGGCTCGGCGCTCAAGGCAACGAGTGCCGCGAGCAATCCGCTCACAATCGCAAACCACCACTGATCACCAAATACGGTATGCAAGAATTCATGAATGTACCAACCCGTTGCCGTGGCATCGAGTGAGCCAACGATCACGGCACAGGTCAACCGCATGCGATCAACATGCACGAAAAAGTAGGGTACTTGCTGATACCAGCGTAGCTCGTTTGGCACGTTTACCCCGCGCCACAAATGCTGGCCCACGAATGAGATCACCACATGGCCCAAACAACCAATAAAGAACCAATCAAGCACCCCAGCTTGCACCCATATGCCGTGATATTTGAGCCAGAGACCGCCGAGCACGACTGCACTGGCGGTTGCCAAGCCGTTGGTAATCCATAACACCACCCAAATCAACAGCATGCTTGCCTCAGCAATCAAACGACTGCGACTCACAAACTGCCAACGTGTTTTCACCGTCGCGTTTTGGGGTAAACCTCGCGCAACTCGCACGCGGCGACGATATTCCAATGGGCCTAAAGGTGTTCGCGTTGTCATAGTTATGCTTTGCTCCGCTTCCATGCAACATGAAAAATGCAGGCCGCGATGATAATTAGCTTGATTGGGGCTGGCACATAGTGATACAAGCCATAGCCCAAAAGAACGCCAGCGATCATGGCAAAGATTACATACTGCTTTGGCATAGGTTGCTCCTAAACATGAACGAACCGCGTCAACCAAGAACGCGGTTCGCTGTCACCTTTAATTGGTCAGTGTCAACCTTGCGCGGTTGACAGAGATTCACGATAGCGCTTGACATGTCGCCCGATGTGTTGACGACTTGGCTCACCCCCGAGCAGGTCGCTGATCTGTTGGTAGCTCATGCCTTGGGCATTCATGGTTGACCATTCAGCGGCGCGTTTATCAACGGTGGTTGACGGCTCAAGCGTCTGTACGTGATTGGGGTCGTGTTCAATCAAAAGGGTCGTGTCAACCGATTCGAGGGCTGGTTGACTGTCAACGTTGACAGGGTGCGGCGTGATTTGCAGGCCGATCTTGTCATCTTCGAGCTGGCCACGCTCAGCCGAGGCGACCGCGATACAGAGCGGAATGAAGAGCGCGAAGGCAATCGCAATGCACCAGCCAATCCATGACGGAATGGTTGACGGCATATGGGTGACCAGGTAAATCAAGTTCAGCCCAAACGAAATGATCAGGGCGACACCGAGCAGGAGCGCCACTAATTTGCCGCGCTTGAGCTGTCGCCGCTTCGCATAATCGTAATAGCCCGTAATCACCCATGTCGCACCGTCAACCAAGAGTGTCATTAGACCTGCGACAATCTTGCCAATGATGGAGCCATCGCTGAACAAGGCCAGAGCGCCGACCATATGCGCGAAGCTGACGACAATCGTGCCGAGCGACAACCAGAAAAAGCGTTGCTGTTGGCGATCAATGGCTTCAAGCTCTACCAGCTCGGCAGGCTTGCGGGACATTTGCACGGCAATCTTATCGATCTGATAGCTCATGCCACTCCTTTCTGCTTGACCACGGTCAAACGAGTGGCATGTTGCCATGCAGCGACAATCGGTATTTCAATTAATGCCATCGGCTGAGCGGTTGGGTCATGCTGTTCGCCAGTCACTGGGTGGGTTGCTTTATGCGCCTTATAGGCATCAAGTGTGCTGGAGCTATGGGGGCAGACTGGACAATACCAAATAGCGGTTTTTGTTGTCATCGGTTGCTCCTAAAATGAAAAACCACCAGTGCGCTACTGGTGGCTTTGGGTGGTTATATTGCTACGTTTCTGACCAGTGGGGTTCGATATGCAGTCCATATTTGGGGCATGGTGAAGTTACAGGTTGGTGGTTGGCTGCCCACCCGGCTCACCAGCCAGAGTTGTTGCTGAAAAGCGACAACTCTTTTTTTATGCTCAAATTAGGCCTGCATACCAAGAAACATGTGTAAATGGGCGGCATGCTCTTGAACATGGCGCAAATTGTAGAGCAATAACTCACCAAATGGTACTTCGCCCCAAGCAAAGCTACAGTTGCGCAAGGCTTGCTCGGCTGAGAGATTGTTGATCGTGATTTGGCAGGCTTGGCGACAATGGGCTAAATATTCAAGCAACTCAGCGCGAGTATAGGTGCGTGGAAGGCTTTCGTTGGCCTGCATTTCTACCAAATCAAATGGCACTGGGGGCATAAAACCTTCTTCTGCTCCAGTCAGATAGAGATCAAGCCAAAAGAGGGTGTGATAGGCCAGATACCAGAAGCGCGAAAAGCCCGCCGCAACCCATTGATCAGGCTCATCTGGCCATAATTGGTGTTCCCACAGGTGATCGGGGCAAGAGTTAAGCGCCTGTTCAAGGTTGGTAATCGTCGTGTCGAACTGTCGCCAGAGCATCGCTTGGTTAATAATCATTCAACAAAGCTCCCGATTGCTAAAACGCCAGCAGCGACTCGCTAAAAGTGAGCCGCTGAGGCGTGAAACATGAATTATCAAGCGTGATACGACTTGCAGTGAATGCTAGTATGCTTCGGGCAAGGCTTCGCCAGTTTCGAGCAAGGTTTTCAAGTTGCTCAGAATCCACGTCCAGCCACCGCTGTTTAGCCCTTGGTAGGTAGCGGTTTCGCCTTGGAAATCTTCGTGCACAACTGTCACTTTGGTGATGCCACCAGGCATTGCTTCTAGTTCCCACGTTACTTTGGTTGGCGCATCTTCGTTCATCGGTGGCCAGAGCGAGTGGTAGGTATGCACTAAGCGATTGGGGGCATCGACCTCAACCACTTGGCCTTCAACAATCGCTGCTCCATTGCTGCGCTGGTAGTTGAAGGCTGAACCAACCGCTAAATTGGTGTCAACTGTGCAGCCATAATAGTAACGCGTGGTGAACTCTGGCTTGATGATTGCCTCCCAGACCTGTTGCTGTGAGGCTCGGATAATGGTTTGATAGACCAGCTTTGGCTTTGCTGCTGTGGTCATGCTACTTCCTCCTTCAAGCGCCATTTTGAGATCAACTAAGGCCATCGCTCGTGCTGCGGCATATTTGCTGATCCAACGGTCGGAAATGAGCTGAATTGGGACGGGATTAAGATAGTGCAAGCGTTCGCGGCCAACTTTACGGGTGACAATCAGGCTAGCTTCTTCAAGCACTCGTAAATGTTTCATCACCCCAAAACGGGTCATCGGTAGTGCCGCTTCTAACTCCTTGAGCGTGCGGCCATCGCGCTCAAACAGTAGATCAAGCAACTGCCGCCGCGATGGGTCGGCCAAAGCACGAAAGATAAGTTCTTGTTCCATAGCTCTATTATATGTGACTAAATAGTCACATGTCAAGGGTTTTTGAAACATTTGTTTGCAAAAGCTAAATTTGCTACGTGCGATGAGGGAATGATTTGCCGATCGCGCTACAATTGAAGCAATAGCAGGATTGCTTGCTTGATGGAGAATTCAATGGCTAAATTGCACCCTGAGCTAACCCCTGAATTGCAGACATTTATCGCCCAACAACCACTATTTTTTGTGGCGAGTGCTCCCTTGGCAGCCGCTGGCCATGTCAATCTTTCGCCCAAAGGCTTGGATTGCCTGCGTATTCACTCGCCACAACAGGTCGCCTACTTGGATTTAACCGGCAGCGGCAATGAAACCTCAGCCCATATTTTGGAAAATGGCCGGATTACCTTGATGTTTTGTGCTTTTGTGGGAGCACCACGGATCTTGCGTTTGTATGGCCGTGGGCGGGTAATTGTGCCAACGATGGCTGAATGGGAACCCGAGCTAGCGCAGTTTCCGCACTATCCAGGCATTCGCCAAATTGTGTTGGTTGCAGTCGAGCGGGTGCAAACATCGTGTGGTTTTGGTGTGCCCTTGATGGAGTTGGTTGGGCAGCGCGATACTGCCTTACGTTGGGCTGAGGCCAAGGGCGAACAAGGCCTAGCAACGTATCGCGCCGAGAAAAATCTTGCGAGTATTGATGGCTTGCCAACGCACTTGACCGAATATCCAGAACAGGATTTAACTTAGCCAACATAATATAATTTATAATAACGATCTCTAATCCGATCGAATTCGATGAAAAATTCACGATTAATCAATTCCGAGGCTAGCGACGTATTTTCAAATAATAAGTACATCATCGCTTCGGTTTGTTTAGGCATTAAGTAACTATATTTATTTAATATGGCATAAATACTATCTCTGATAGCAATTTGTTGATAATGCAACTATTTTTCTGTAAATTCCCACGGGTTCCTTGGCGAATCGTCGGCTAGGCGTTGTCGTCCATGGTCAGGTAGGTTCGTCCGGTTTCCCACTCCTCGCTGACTTCCATCACGAGCGCACTCACCAACCGAAGACATGCAGCCTCGTTGGGAAATACCCCCACCACCCGCGTTCGGCGGCGCAGTTCCTTGTTCAGCCGTTCCACCCCATTCGTGGTTCGGAGCAATCGCCGATGGGCGGCAGGAAAGCCAAAGACCGTCAAGCCTTCCGGAATCGCCGTTTCCAGCCAGGTGCTCAATTTCGGCGCGGATTGGGCATATTTTTGCACGGTTTTCGCCAGCAGGGTGGTGGCTTCATGCTGATTCAACGCGGTGAAGATCGCGCGAATATCCGCAGCGACCTCCGCACGCATGGCTTGCCGTGGCAGATACGCGCCCGCATTCTGTTGGAGGTGGAATTGGCATCGCTGCCATGGCACACCGCCCAACACCGCTCGCCGTGCCTGCTGAAGTCCCGCATGCGCATCACTCACCACGAGCTGGACACCCGTCATCCCGCGTTCCACCAAGCCCTGCAAGAAGCTGCGCCAGTGGGCTTCCTGCTCACTCAACGCAACCGATACGCCCAAGACCAGGCGTTTGCCATAGGTATCCACGCCCGTGGCGATCAAGACCGCCGCGTCGCGCACCCGGCCATCCTGCCGGACTTTTTCGTAGCGGGCATCCAAATACACATACCGGGTTTCGGGAAGTGGGCGGGTGCGCCACTGCTCCAGCACCCCATCAAGCTGTGCCGCCGCCCGACTGACCTGCATGGAGGTCAATTCGACCCCACAGAGCTGTTCAGTAATGGCCGCAACTTTGCGGGTGGAAACCCCTTGGACGTACATCTCAGCCAAGGCCAAGGTCAGCGCTCGTTCACTGCGAAGGCCGCGCTCCAAGGCGCTGGGATAGAAGCCGCCACCGCGCACTTGGGGAATGGCCAAGTCAAGCTGGCCAACACGGGTGGTCAGGGTTTTGGGTTTGTAGCCATTGGCATAGCCACGGCGCTCGTCCGTCCGTTCATAGCGGCTTGCCCCAAGAAATTGTTGGCGTTCCGCTTCCATCGCGGTGTTGAGCAGCACGCGCAGCAACTCTGGCAGGGCATCCAACCCCTGGCTGGTTAAATGTTCCAACACGGTATCGGATAGGGTACAATGCGATTGGGTGGTCATGGTGGTGCTCCTTGTGTTTGTGGTTATTCCAAGGATACCCCATGGCCATCTGCGGTTAAGCAGGCGCATTGAATTTACAGAACAGATGATACACTATCAATTTGTTGCTCAATATCAGTTGCCGTAATATAGCGTTGAATCTGATGTGCTAGAGGGCTATAAACATACTCTAGTTGATTCTGTAAAAATATTCTTCGCAATTGGTTGATCTCATTTTTACGGGCAACTACAACATCACGCATAATAAAAACTATGAACGTACTAGATAATCCGATTAGTGCAGCTATAATTACGTTATTCATAGCTATTCCTCCAGCTATGCGTTCTAGGTATACTCTAGAACGCATAGCACGATTTACGTTGGGTTTAATCTACGAAGTATAGATTTTCTCATAGCATGCCAAGGGATCAAGATTTACTTCATTGTAAATTAATCCTTGACAAGGAAATAACGTGCTTAACTCTGATGAATTTGGGAGATCATCTTGAAATTCAGCTTCGAAATAATCTTCTAGAGGCACACTTTGAAGCTGAAAATCCGATTCCACCCATCCATAACACTGAACTATAAATCGCTTATCGGCAGGGGTTAGTTGTTCAAGCTCCTCGGGCGAAAATAATAAAACGAAAAGATCCCCTACACATTCCCGAGCGATTCTTTTATTCGATTCCATACGGTAATCTCCTGCTAAAAGGCTAGATTAACTCAATACACACCATCGTGTACTTCTCTGCTATACCGTTGTAGAGAGAAGAAACTGGCAACATGCCGTGGCCACCAGTTCCTTAATCTATACCCGATTATGAGCCATTGCGAAGTTTGGCATAAGCGCGACTTAATTGCTGCCGCACAGTCGATTCTTGAATGCCACATTCAGCAGCAATATCGGCAATCGTGAGACATTGATAATAAAAAGCAATCACGACAAAGCGTTCTTGAGGCGTTAGTTTGGCTTTGGCAAATTGCTCTTCCATTGCCAAACTAGGTTGTTGATTATGAAATGGTTGTTGTTCAGTTACCGTTTCAGGAACATCAAGATCAGGATTGAAGCGGGTAGTATATCCATGGCTCATAAGGAAATTCTTTGCTTCATAGTGCACATGCATGCTCACAAATGTGTGAATTTTTGCAATATCGGGATTGAAGCGACTTCCTCGGTCTAAGGCACGGATAAAGCCATTGTTAATGATATCATCCAAATCTTCTTCTACGATCCATGGATAAAGTTTATGTAGATGCATTTTTAAGGGTGTATGAAAGTGGATTCTGAAACATTCAAGCACCCGTGGGTTTTGCTGTTGGAGCAGGATAACGACATAGCTACACGCATTGGACAAACTCATATAATGCTCCTTGTTGGACACTAACAAACTACGAACTATTCATTGATAACGCCTCCAAATTGCTACAAAACCTAAAATTGGCGGAATGTAAGTACCATGTCAGGCTGGAAGTACCGCCAGATGCTTTACTGCTATACGAACCTCCTTATGCTTGTCAATGCTGCCAATGTAACTGTGAGGATCTTCTGCTTCTTATAGATATATCAGTCCCGATATTGCATGCAAAAAAGCTATTCACATTGCATCTAATTAAAATTAAGAGGATCAAACCTCTGCTTCTGCATTTTGTGTCCATTATTTTGTAATGGACACAAAATGTTTCAATTGCGGCTCCGTTTAATCCCACTAATAAGATTGAATTTTATTACCTGTTCTGTTAGGTTTAGCCTATGCTCATAAATCACATAGCCCCGGGGGGTTAATGACCGAGACAGCCCATCTTCAAGAACAATTGAATATCTATCAGCAACAGTTGAATCGGCTCGATCAGCAGATTGCCAATTTTGGCGGCATGCGTTCGGCTCCACTGCATTTGATCAGTCAACATGAAGCACTGGCCCAACAAATTCGCGAGTTACAGGCTAAATTACCAGCATCTAATCCAAATCCAAGCCAGCAATTGCAACATGTCCAAAGTGTATTAGCAACCTATCAGCAGCAATTACAACGATTGGAGTTGCAAATTGCTCATTTTGGCGGTCGCCAACGTGCCCCGTTAGACGTGATCAGCCAGCATGAAGCCACAACTCGTCAGATCAACGAGCTTGAAGCCACAATTGCCCAACTTGCGACTCCGCAGTAAAAGCCAAGCCCGCAAATCAAACCATGATTTGCGGGCTGTTGGTTTATTTGGGGCTAATCGTCCAATCGCCATCGGCCTGCACATCCCACAAGCATGGGCCTTCGGAGAATTTGACAATCGCTGAGCCAGCAACCGTGCCAATCTCGTTTTGGGCGTAATCCATGCCGCCTTGGCAAGTCACTTGCACGATAAAATTACTATCGCCATTGTGGGTGAAATTGAAGGGAATTGGCCCTTCTTGGTTAGGCATAAACAGGCCACTGACCTGATCGCCAGTGCCACTTAGTCCATCGGCGGCGCTAGCTTCCAAGCCAATTGGCACAATTTCGGCTGTCCACTCGCCATCGGCATCAATTTCTAAAAATGTACTGCTATCGCCATACAACACTCGCGAACCAGCGTAACGCCCAATTTCGTTGACCAAATAGCTTTCATCGCCCTCAGCGTTATAAGCTTTGACAATGAAGTTACGTCGCCCAGTATGGGTCAATTTAATGATGCTGACTGCACTAGGTGGCATAAATGCATCAGTCACGGTTTGGCCCACACCGCTCAGCACAACTGGCTCAGGAATTGGCGTGGCGGTCGCGGTTGGCCGTGGCGTGCGAGTTGGCTTGGGCTTAGCGGTCGGGCGTGGTGTGTTAGTTGGCCGTGGCGTGCGCGTCGGTTTGGCCGTTGGCTCATCGGTTGGCTCAGTCTGGGCTACTTGAGCCACACTCGCCGCCGATTCGATTTGTTGCCCAGTTGTTTGACCACAAGCCAGCAATAGCAAACTGATCAGCATAAAACCAAGAAAACGTTGCATCGATGAACTCCTTCAATACTTCAACTGATTGTTGGAGTTACTTTAGCAACACTCTAGGGCACAAATGTGGATTTAATCGTTACGATAGATATGCTCGTAATGCCATTTGAGTGCAATCGGATCAGGATATAAGTGCACTTGATTTGGCAATTGGATTGATTGGCGGGCGAATGCGAGCAGCGCTTGGTTAGCAGGTGGTTGATCATCGACAAGCGGTGAAATTTGCACTTTGTAGATTGGCGTGATCGTCAATAAGCCTTGATCGAATACCCAATGATGCAATCCACACAACGCAATCCCATTGCGCGGATCATCGTTATAACTCCGGCTCCACGGAATGATATGAGCCGCCTCGGCTGCACTCCGCCCCTCAGGAGTAATAATTCGGATGCCACAAATGGCACAGCAATAATCATAACTAGGCACGACAATTTGGCGAAATGCGCTAGAACGTACTTCAACTTGGTATGGCGCATCAGTTGCGGGAATTTCGCGAAACGTGCGCTGGCTTTGCTGAATTAACAGTTTGCCATAGTCGAAAATCTCAGTATTGATTTGAGCAATCATGCCGAGGGCTGGCCATAATTCCGGCGTAAAATACTGTTGAATCAAGCTTTGGCGAAGTTGTTCGCGGGCAAATGGCTGTTGCAACAACTCAAATAATGCTTGATCAAGCGTTGCCCCAAGCACAAGTTGATTTAATTGGCCGATTGTTTTGATATTTTGTGCATCTGCCAATCGTTGCTGCATGCCTGGTTGTGCTTGCAAATGCCAAAATCCCTCGCTTTTGAGATAGAAAAATGGCTGAATCGGATTGGCAAACTTCGTCGAATCAAAAATAATCCGCCAATATCGGTCAAAGGTTTCAAGCAAAAGCTCCGAATACTCGATAAAATTATGAGTGAGTGTGCCAACTGCAATCAAGTCGCTGACCGCAAGGAGCATCAATGGTTTATAGGGTGCTCGAAAGTGAGTGCTTTCAGGCCAAGTTTGCGATGGCGATAGCTTAAGTTTTTCGAAGGCCCGCTGATATTGTACAAGCATACATACTCCCAAAGCTCTAAAATCTCTATTTGAGGAATTACTATGCAGATTGAAGTGCAGATTGTCAATGCTTTTATTGATGGCGACATTGGTGGTAATCCAGCTGGGGTGGTGTTGCAGGCTGATGGATTGAGTGGTGAGCAGAAATTGGCCGTGGCCCAGCAGGTTGGTTTATCTGAAACCGCTTTTGTGAGCAAATCGGATGTGGCGACGATTAAGCTAGAATTTTTTACCCCAACCCGCCAAATTGCCCATTGCGGCCATGCCACGATTGCCACATTTAGTTTATTACGTCAACTCAACCGCGTGCCAACTGGTCAGCTGGCCAAAGAAACGATCGATGGTCTGCGCGAGATTATTGTAGCGGATGATCAGGCATTTATGCAGCAGCTGGCCCCGCGCTATCAAGCATTTGCGCTCACTGAGCCAATTGCACAACAGGCTTTGCAGTCGCTCAACATCACCAGCGGCGATTTACTGAATGGCACTGTGCCAACCTTGGTCAATACTGGCAATAGCTTTTTGATTATTGGGCTGGCGAGTGAGCAAACGCTGGTGGAATTGCAAGCCGATTTTGCCCAGATTCAGCAAATCAGTGAGCAACTCGATTTGATTGGCTACTATGTCTTTACGCCTGCTACCAAGCAAACTGGGCGCTCGGCTGGCACGCGCATGTTCGCGCCACGCTATGGCATTCGTGAGGAAGCAGGCACAGGCATGGCGGCTGGCCCATTGGCTTGTTATTTGCACGATCAACTGGGTTTGCAGCAAACCAGCTTGTTAATCGAGCAAGGTTGGCTGATGCAACCAGCCTCGCCCAGTGTCATCGAGGTGCAACTCAAGGTGGTTGATGGGGCAATTCAGAGCTTGTTGGCTGGTGGTCGGGCTAAAGTGATGCAAACCTTGCAGGTTGAGGTATAGAATGGCGCAAACATTGACCATTCAAAATTTGCTTCAAGCAATTGCCCACTACACTGTGCAAGTTGATCCTGACTTATTAACTGACTTACAGCCAGGTTATAGTGCGGAGCAGATTGCAGAAATCATTCCATTTAGGTTACCAGCAGAGATTCTCGAACTCTATGCGTGGCATAACGGAACTGATATTATTTCCCATAAAAATTTATTTTATTATCATCATTTTCTTTCAGTCGAAGATGCCTATCAAATCTATCAAGATCTGATGCAAACAAATCGGGAAATTGAATTTGAAGCCTATGAACCATTTCTATTTCCATTATTTGATTTTGAAGGTGAATATTATATGGTTCAAATGGATGAAAATCGCGATGACTATGGATCAATCTGGTTCTGTTTTCACAGTTCTGGACAAGTCTATGATTCATTAAGCACAATGTTGGCTGCAATCGAAGAATGTTATGCAGTAGGAGCTTATTTTATTCAAGAAGATGAATATATTCCTGATCAGCCTAAGGTTGCAGCAATTAAAGCCAAATGGAATCGTTGTCGCTGGAATTCTGATGGCACAACATTAAGCTATCGCACATAACTATGACCAATACCTATTGAATTATAGGATTATTCCAAAGATAACGGACTGGCTTGTTGATTTTTACAATATAGCCAGCCTCAATCGCCCGTTTGAGCCATTCGCTAACCTGTTGCTTGGTTAGTTGCAGGCTTTGCATTATTTGTTCAATGGTTAATGGAGTTTTGGCTGTTTGCTCAAGGTAATTGAGAAATAGCTGATAGAAATTAATTGTTCCTGGTTGATCGATGGTTGCTGGTTTGACTGCAACAGGCGCTGGGTTGGGTTCAGTAGGCAGTAAATCAAATAAACTTAGCGGAGCTGCTTCAAGCATCACAGGTTGATTGATCAGTTGGCGCAAATCGGCGATTGGCTCGACTAAGGCTTGCGCACCTTGTTTGAGCAAGGCGGCATTGCCACTGCTGGCGGCAGAATTTGGCTTGACCCAGAGCGGAACCCATTGAGCTTTGAGGTTTTCGAGTGCGCCATGCCAAGTGCCACCTTTATTTGGGGTGCTATTGACCACAATTGCCGCATCGGCCAAACAATAGATATATTTGTTACGCCCCATCGCATTGCCCACATCAAAGCCAGCCTCAGGATTAAACGGTGAGACCAAAACCAGTTGGTGCTGTTGCAATGCTTGGCGATAGGTTGCGGCTAATGCTGTTTTCAACAAACTATCGGCTAAAATGCCAACCACTTGACCATTTGCGGCCAATCCAGCCTGCATCACCGCTTGATCAACCCCGCGTGCACCCCCAGAAACGACAACTGCGCCGTGGTTAGCGAGCGTTGTTCCAAGCTCGGCAGTCCATTCAAGCTCGGCAGGAGTGCTATGCCGCGAACCAATCACGGCAATGCCCCCAGCATTTAAGAGTTCAGCATTGCCACAGCCAAATAGCGCTGGTGGCGCGAGCTGCTTGAGCCGTTGTTTTAACTGTTGAGGATAGCGCGGATCTGAGCGAATGATTACCCAAATTCCCGCTCGTTGCCATTTCTCTAGGGCAAAACCGAGGGCTGCCGCACGATCCAACAGCCGTTGAATTCGCTCAAGGCTGATGTTTGGATCGCTCCATTCGCTCAAGAGCTGTGGTAATTGATGGCTTAAGAGCTGTTCTGGCTGGAGTTGTTGGCTGCGTAACCACGCTGCAAAGCGGCCCCACTCGCTGGTGGTTAATGGCTTAACCTCGGTTTGCTTGCCTAAATGGGTTGTTAGCAACAGAATTGCATGGGTTTGGGCATTGATATTCATTCTTCGTCATCACTTGCTGTCGAGGCTAAGGCACAGGGATAAACCGCTGTGGCTCCAGCTTCTTTTAATAATTTGGCAACGATGGTTAACGTCCAGCGTGAATCAACAATATCATCAATTAATAACACTGGCTCAGCCTTCGATTCTACAATCTTGAAGGCATTAAGCACATTCATTTGTTGATGAAAAGCATTATGCTGGGATTTCTGCGGCTCATTATTATGGATTTTGACAACCGCTGCAAGCCATGGTAAGCCCAGTTGTTGGGCTACTCGTTGGGCAAAATCTTCAACTAAACGGGGATTTCTGGTCGAAGGGATGGAAGTAACCCATGTTGGAAATGGTTGTGGTTGCCAGCGCTGTTGAATCATTT
The DNA here is from genome assembly GCA_020161265.1 of Chloroflexota bacterium. NCBI lineage: Bacteria > Bacillati > Chloroflexota > Chloroflexota bacterium. The sequence goes on from JAIUOC010000010.1 coordinate 273,206, forward strand.
CCACGAGAGCATCGACTAAATCATCGCGAAACCGCCCCTGCTTTTTATCGTGGCTAACCATTGCGCCCCAACCAGCATGACCCCAGCGAGCTAAAACCCGACCTGGTTCTGCTCGCAAATGTTCGGGGAGACTAGCCAGTTGGCGGTAAATACTTGGAATATTGGGAGCAGCAATTTTTCTTGGTTCTAATATTTGTTCCGAGTGCTTGAGAAATCGCGCTGCTTGGTTGATTAAATTGGGTGCTGGCTCATTGCTCAATAATCGGCCACGACAATTGGCACAGCGCCCACAATCATTACTTTGCGCGTCATCAAGGGCTTCAGCTAAATGGCGCATCAAGCATTTTGGCGTATCAACATAAGTTTGAATTGCTTGCCATTCTTGGATGCGCCGCTGATTCAGGCGCTCGATTTTGGCCTGATCAAGCTGATAGTTGCTGGCGTTGATGGTTGGATGCCATTTTTTTTGATTGTAGATGACTGGTGGATTGGCTTCCACCGACAAAAATTTTAGGGCATGCTCCAGTTTGCCTCGACGCACATTAATTTTTTGCAGAATCTGATTCAGTTTTGCCCCATCATGCTGATTGATCTCGTGCAAAACTGCTGCAATTGTGGCTTGGCTCGGAAAAGCTTCACGCCGAAAATACTCATGAATTGCTGCATCTTCTTCGCCAGCCAACAAAATGCCATAGGCTTGTTCAATGGCGCGGCCAGCCCGCCCAACCTGCTGATAGTAGGCAATAATCGAGCTGGGCGCTTGATAATGAATCACGAATCCCAAATCTGGCTTATCGTAGCCCATTCCCAAGGCACTGGTTGCCACCAAAACTTTGATTTGATTGTGGGCTAAACGTTTTTCAAAACTGGCGCGAGTCTCCGCATCCAAACCCGCATGATAAGCACAAGCACTAATATCCTGCCGGTTAAGCCACGTAGTCACGTATTCTGTATCGGCCTGAGTTAGGGTATAGATAATGCCTGTGCCTGGTAATTGAGGCAAATAGTGCGCCAACCATGCCAAACGGCTCGCAGCATCAGGCAAGCGAATTGTTTGCAAACTCAGGCTTTCACGCATTAAAGGGCCACGTTCAACCGCAAAATTCCCCAAATGTTGGCAAATATCATCAATCACGCGCTGGTTGGCAGTAGCAGTTGTGGCTAACATCGGCAAATTTTTTGGCATTCCTTGGAGTGTTTGAACGATTCGGCGATAGTCGGGGCGAAAATCATGGCCCCAATCGGAAATACAATGAGCCTCATCAATCACCAACAAGCCAATTTGCTGGCTGATTGGCGATAACACCTCTTCCATAAAGGCTTCATTGGCAAAGCGCTCAGGGGCAATCAACAATACATCAACTTGATTTTGGCGCACACTGCTCTTTATGCGGTCCCAATCTTCGGGATTGCTTGAATTAATACTGACGGCAGTTAAGCCAAAGCGTTGGGCGGCTTCGATTTGATTGTGAATTAATGCTAACAAGGGTGAAATAATCAGGGTCATTTTGCCACGTTGCTGGCGGATATGTTGGGCTGCGATAAAATAAACCCAACTTTTACCCCAGCCTGTGCGCTGAACCACCAGCAGTTGTTGATTGTCATTAATCAGCCGATCGATCGCCGACCATTGCCCATCACGAAAGTTGGCATGAGGGTTATTTAATGATTGCCGTAGTTGCTCAAGCGCTACCTCGTAGCTTAACTCCGCAGTAATTTGCATTAATAGCACTCCAATCTCAAGTAATAACAAATCGTTGCAGCGAGATTAGTATACAAGAGATTGCAGCATCTAGTTAATGCTATGTGCTTAGAACTTCGCTGTTTGCATCAGGCTAATAATTTCGTCGATGGTTTGGCTTGCACCGGTTTGTTTGAGGCTTGCCAAGCGTTCGTTACCAAGCATCGTGCTTAATTCTGTTTCGAGCATTGTTTGTTGACGCTCATCGTACCAAAGTGGGGTTAATTGCAGTTCGCTGAACAAGGCGCTAGCATAGCCCCATGCCAGCGCCGCTGCTTCAGCCAAGCCAGCCTTGAGCAAGATTTCGCTAGCGGTTTTGGCTCCAACCAACATGCCAATTTTGGCTTGGGCATTTTTGCGTAAAATCAACGCTTCAACCAAGCAATCCCGCGCTCGCTCAAAACGACCTTGGCCGCCCAAACAAGCAGCTAAATTGGTCAGAAAATAGCCCAAGCCATTGTAATCGCGATTATCACGACAAAGCGCTAAGCCCTCTTCTAGCAAGGGTTCGGCCTCGGCATAACGATATTCGAGAATTTCAATCAAGGCCAAGTTGCTCAGTGGCATGGTCAAATTAAAGGGATTATTGGCTGGGCGGAATAAGGCTAAAACTTCAGCATAAATTTGACGTGCTGCCGCCAAGTTGCCACGATCAATCTCAACCAAACCCAAATTGTTGAGCGTAATCCCCAGCATCGTCTGATCATCGAGGGTGCGATAGATTGCCAAGGCTTGCGCGAAATAGTCGCTGGCTGGTTGATGCAAGCCTTGTTCATAGAGCACTAAGCCCATCGTATTGAGTAGCCGCGCAGTTTCGGCTTGGTTGGTTGATTCAATCGCTAAGGCTGCCTCAAGGTATTGTTTGGCTTCTTGATAGCAGCTTTGCGACCAAGCCATGCCTGCGGCTGCACCCAACGCTGGCCGCACAATTATGGGGTCGGCCTTGGCTTGGTGTTCTAACGCGGCGGTGATCCAGCGGCGACCTTCGGTGAGATAGCCTTGACGTACCCAAAACATCACCAAATTGCTGCTTAATTGCAAGGCCAAATTGGCTTCGTTATGACTCAAAGCCCATTGAATCGCTGAACGAATATTGTGAATTTCGCTGAGCAGTCGATTTGTCCAGTATTCATGCTTGGGGCCGCCCAACTCAGCTTTGGCAGTTATGCTCAAATCACGGTAATACTGGGCATGATACAGATCAATTTGATGGGCTTCTTTGCGTTTGCGCAAACGCTGGTGAGCATATTCACGCACAGCATCGAGCATAATGTAGCGTGATTGCTGACCAGGCATGGTTTCTTCCAAGAGCAAATGTTTTTGCTTCAAACTGGTAATACCTGGATCAACAGCGGTCGCGAATTCGCCAACTGTTTGATAGAGCGCCATCACTGCATCGTTGGAGCAACCGCCAATAAACGCGCCCAAGCGGCTAAATAAGGTTTGTTGCGGCGCTGACAAACGGCTAAAGCACCAATCGAGCACAGGGTAGAGCACATGATGGCGGGCAGGTTTGGCAATTGTTGTGCCTCGGCCAAGTGCCAAATAATTGCGCACGAGCAACAGCAAATCGGTCGGCGAGAGCGCCGAACTATGGGCAGCAATTAATTCAATCGCCAAGGGCAAGCCATGCAACAACCGACAAATTTCGACCACAGCCTTGGCTTGGGTGTCGGTCAACACAAAGCGCGGCTGAATCGCCTGCATGCGATCAACAAACAAGGCAATCGCTGAATATTCTAATAATTGATTGGCTGGCAGATTGGACTGCTCGGGCACTTCGAGCGGTGGCACACTAAACTCATATTCATCAGCCAAGCCCAACGCAACTTGGCTCGTCACCATAAATTGAGCCTGATCGGTGCGTTCGATCAGCAATTTAAGCTCATCAGCAGCCCGTTTGACCTGCTCGAAATTATCGAGGATCAACAATACTCGCTTGCCGCGCAGAAAATTTACCACGCTATCGAGCAACGATTGATTGGCTGTTTCATGCACGCCCAAGGTATGGGCGATGGTTGGCAGCACAAAGACCGCATCATCAACTGGCGCTAAATTGATAAAATAGCAACCATCAGTAAAACTATCGCGGATAGTTTCGGTTGCTTCAAGCCCCAGCCGGGTTTTGCCAGTGCCACTCGCGCCGATCAAGCTCACAAGCCGATGCGCTTGCTCTTGAAATAGAGCAACTAAGGCGGAAACCACACGGTTGCGGCCAATTAAGCGGGTCGAATACTGGGGAAGATGATGCATGGCGAACTCCAGTATGCTAATGTGGGGTATCGGGCAGGCTGTAGTCAGCGTTGATGCGTCGTTGGGCTGATGATTGATGGCAAGCTCGGGTGTTTAATTATACCGCGAGAATTGCCAAAATTCATGGCGAATTTTCGGTGCTACCTAGTTACTGAATTGAAATGGGAGCAAAATGGGATCAGATGCAGAGGTTTATCTGTTTGATTATCAAACTTATTACTAAAAACATCGGGCGGGTGCTATCAGTCGATTGCACCCGCCCGTGTTTGCTGTGTGGAGAGGTCTGGCATAAGGGAAACCGTGCAGCCTGCAAAAAAGATACGGCTCTTGATCCAGATTCTCGAAAGATCCCCCCAAGGGGTGATAAAATAGATCTAACCTGCTGGGTTTAAGGGCGTGCCCCCAACGTTACCTCGATCGTTTGCTCTTCATCCCCCCGAATGATCGTCAAAGTGACCTTATCGCCAACCCGCGAATCGTTGATATGGGCAATCAGATCGTCGCTTGAACGAATGCTTTCGCCGTTGAAGGCCGTCACAATGTCGCTATCAATAATTAATGCAGAACCTTCAACTTGAATGCTTTTTGTACCCAAGCGAATTCCAGCTTGATCGGCGGGGCCATCGACGACTACATTGGTGACCAACGCGCCTTGGCTGACTGGTAATTTCAATTCTTGCGCCAATTGGGCGCTGATCGTCAACATGCTCACGCCAAGGTAAGCCGAATCGTGCTTGCCAGTTTTAATCAGATCATCAACAATAATTTTGACTGTGTTAGCAGGCACGGCATAGCCAACTCCAGCAAAGGCTGGCGCAGCGGTTGGATCACTCACCCGAATCGCGGTGTTGATCCCAATCACTTCGCCTTTACTGTTAAGCAATGGCCCACCGCTATTGCCTGGATTGATCGCCGCATCGGTCTGAATAATTCGGCTGATGCGGAATTGACCACCATTAGCAAGGGTACGACCTGGCAACGAACGCCCTTCGACCGCGCTCACAATCCCCAAAGTCATGGTATTTTGCAAGCCAAACGGATTGCCAATTGCAATCGTATCTTGACCAACTTGGACTTCGCGTGAGTTGCCAAACACCATCGGCGCAATCTCGCTCACGGTCGCGGCATCAACCTTAATCACCGCAATATCGTTATCTTCGTCGGCTCCGCGCAGAGTAGCTGGCACTTGTCGGCCATCAGCAAAGGTGACGAAAATGCGGGTTGCGCCTTCGATTACATGGTTGTTGGTAGCAATATGGCCTTGATCGTCAACCAAAAAGCCCGAGCCAAGTGCCTCGCCAGTTAGATCGTCGCTGCCCTCACCGACAACTTCGGTATCGATGCTGACAACTGCTGGGCCAACCCGCTTATACAAATCGATCCGCGCTTGTTCGTCGCTCAAATCATTGCTTGGGGCTTCGCTCAAGGCACTAACCGGAACTGGCGTTGCTTCAACTGAAAGACTCGAATCACTATTTGAGCTTTCTCCATCTGGAGCAAAGATCCAAATCAACAGGCTTGCCACAATACAAAGGCCTAGTGGAATAAGAAATGCTGGAATCAAAATACGCATGCTGCGTTGCTTCATGCAAACCATCCTTTCTGCATAATCACCCGAAGTTGGTGTAGGCTGCATGCTATAATTTTATCGCAAAATCTATTTGTGGGGGTTGGGGATCAGGGGTCAGGGATCGGGAATATGCTGATGTTAACCAGCCCCCATTCCCCAGCGACCAGTCCCCAAAAGACTATGGCACAATCAAACAGCAATCAAACTCAATTAACTCCGCGCCAAGAACGGCGCTTGGCGCGGGTTGCCCGTCGTCAAGCCCGCCCGTGGTGGCTCAAAGCACTCATCCTGCTGGTTGAACTGCTGCTCATTGGCGTATTTTGTGTACTTGCGGCAGGCTTGGGCGGTTATTGGTATTTTAGCCGTAATTTGCCCTCAATTGATAATTTGGGCACCCATCGCGCCTTTGAAACCACCAAATTATATGCCCGCGATGGCACAACCTTGCTCTATGAAATTTTCGATCCCAATGCTGGTCAACGCACGGTCGTGCCATTCAGCGCCTTCTCCGAATATTTGAAACAGGCCACCATTGCGGTCGAAGATAGTAATTTTTATACCAATCCTGGGGTTAATTTGCCTTCGATTGCCCGCGCTGCGCTAGCCAATTTGACCGATCAAGAATCTGGTCAAGGTGGAGCATCAACCATTACTCAGCAATTGGTGCGCAATGTGTTGCTTTCGCCCGATGAACGCAGCCAGCAAACCCCGCAACGTAAAATTCGCGAAGCAATTTTGGCCTATCAAATTAGCCAACGCTATTCCAAAGATCAAATTTTGGCCTTGTATTTGAATGAAATTCCTTATGGCAATAATGCCTATGGCGCTGAGGCCGCTGCCCAAGCCTATTTTGGGGTTAGCGTGAGCGATTTGAGCTTGGCTCAATCAGCGATGTTGGCAGGCTTGCCGCAATCGCCGTCGCAACTTGACCCGTTAGTTAATGCCGATGCAGCAAAAAAACGCCAAGAGATCGTGTTGGCGGCAATGGTGCGCAATGGGGTGATTACGCCGCAACAAGCCGAGCAAGCTTTTGCCGAGGTGTTGTATGTCAAGCCAGCTCAAGTTAATTTAACCGCGCCGCATTTTGTGTTTTATGTGCGCGAATTGCTTGAAGCTCGTTACGGCCCCGAATTGCTCTATCGTGGCGGCTTGCGGGTCACCACGACGCTTGATCCACATTGGCAAGCGGTTGCCCAACAAGAAGTGCAACAACGCATTAGCGAAATCGCTGCCCAAAACGCGACCAATGGCTCGGTTGTGATGCTTGATCGCAAAACTAACCAAGTGTTGGCACTCGTTGGCTCAGCCGATTACAACAATACGGCGATTGATGGTCAAGTTAATGTGGCGTTGGCCGAACGGCAACCTGGTTCAGCACTCAAACCGTTTGTTTATGCGGCAGCCATGCTCCGCGATTGGACTGCCGCCAGCGTGCTATGGGATGTGCCAACCGAATATCGTTTTGCAGGCGGCGAAGTTTATGCGCCCAAAAATTATGATCGCAGCTTCCACGGCCCAGTTTCAATTCGCGTCGCATTGGCCAATTCATTCAATGTGCCAGCAGTCAAAACCCTCGATCATGTCGGCATTGATGAGTTTTTGCGTTTGATGCAGCGGGTTGGCATCAGCACCTTGGATGATCGCCCACGCTATGGTCTTTCGTTGGCACTGGGCGGTGGCGAGGTCAAGCTGCTTGAATTGACCACGGCCTACAGTGTTTTTGCCAACGAGGGTAATTATCGCCCAGCCTCAACCATTTTGAAGGTGGTGAATACTCGTGGCGAGGTGCTTGAGGCTTGGAGCGAACCACCAGAGCAAGCAGTGCTCGGCCCCGATGGCAATGGGCTTGCCTTTATTATTTCGAGCATGCTCAGCGATAACAAAGCCCGCGAATGGATGTTTGGGCCAGATAATGCCATGGAATTGCCCAACGATCGGCCTGCGGCGGTCAAAACTGGCACAACCGACGACGACCGCGATAGTTGGACGGTTGGCTATACGCCGAGCGTGGTGATTGGCGCATGGGTCGGCAACAGCGATAATAGCCCGATGCAAGCAGTACCAGGCTCGTTTGGTGCGGCGGTGATTTGGAATCGGCTGATGACCAAATATCACGAAGGCTTGCCGATAGAGCAATTTACCCCGCCTTCAAATGTTTCCGAGCATGAAGTTTGTATTCCAACTGGCACCAAGCCATCAGCCGCCTGCCCCAACATTCGCACTGAATATTTTGTCAATGGCACGGAGCCTGTCGAAACCGAAAACGTCTATCGCACCGTGCGCATTGGGCCAAGTGGCGATTGTGTAGCGCTGCCCAATCAGCCAGGTGAAGATCGAGTTTTTGCAATCTATCCCGATGAGGCAGGTAATTGGGGCGAAACTGGCGGCTTAGGTACTCCGCCAACCAAGCCTTGCCCGTTGGTAAATTCGAGCAGTGCTGGTGGCGCAAATGTGGCAATTGCTTTGATCGAGCCAAGTGATGGCGCGGCGTTGGCCTCGCCCATTCGAATTCGCGGCAGCGCGGCTGGCGATTACAGCGTAGCCTGGGGCACTGGCACTAATCCCAGCAGTTGGACGACAATTATCGAAGGCTTTGGCGGAATTTCCAATGGTTTGTTGGCAATGTGGAACGCCGATGGCTTGCCTGAGGGAGCCTATAGCCTGCGTTTGTTGGTCAAGCAAAGCAACGGAATGAATGAACAACGGGTAACAATCTATCTTGATCGAACTGCGCCAACGATTTCAATTAATGTACCAGCCTCGGCCTTACGCGGCCAACCACTGCAATTCCAAGTCACTGCCCAAGATGATCGGCAGCTAGCTAAAGTTGAGTGGACGGTTAATGGCGAGGTGTTTATGCGCGATCAAGCACCGTATAGCCTTGATTTCAGCCCAACCCAAGCTGGAAATTATCGGGTTGTGGCCACGGCAATTGATCAAGCAGGCAATCGCGCAACCAGCAGTGTTAGCGTGCTGAGCGTCAAATAATCAGAATATTGCAATAACAAAAACGAGGATGAATGGTTTGGATTCATCCTCGTTTTTATACTGATTAAACCAACCAACGAGCGGCAGTTGTTGCCAATTCGGCCAGCGGTTTGCGTTGAATCGTGCAATCGGGCAATGATTCGAGGAATTGCCGCCCATAATTTTTGCTAAGCAAGCGCCGATCAAGCACCACCACAATCCCGCGATCATCCTTGGAGCGAATTAGGCGACCAAAGCCTTGCTTGAAGCGCAAAATTGCCTGAGGCACTGAATATTCAGCAAAAGCATCATCAAAGCCCTCAGATCGTGCCGAAAAGACTGGATCATTTGGCACGCTAAAGGGCAATTTGGTAATCACCAGCACACTCAAAGCATCGCCAACCACATCAACGCCTTCCCAAAACGAGGCAGTGCCCAACAAAACCGTGCGTGGGTCAGATTTGAAGCGCTGGATCAGCGAACGGCGTGAGCCATCCATGCCTTGGGCTAAGGTTGAAATATCGGCTTGCTCAAGGCTTTCGCTAATACCATGATAGGTTTGTTTGAGCGAGGCATTGGCGGTAAACAGCGCCAAGGTGCGCCCGCCAGTCGCTTTGCATAAATTGATCAGGGCATCTTCCATGGCCCGTTGATAATTGCGCTCGTTGGGTTCGGGCATATCGGTTGGCAAGTAGATCAAGGTTGATTTGCTGTAATCGAAGGGCGAATCGAGTTGCATCGTTGTGGCTTCATCCAAACCCAAGCGTTGTTTGGGGTAGTCGAAGCTGTTGCTGACCGAAAGCGTTGCCGACACCAAGATGCTAGCGCGTTTTTTCAGCCATAAATCTTCTGTAAGCAATGGCCCAACGTGAATTGGCGCTGCCTGCACCAACAATTCGCGGCGGCGTTGATCGGCAGTCAGCCATGCGACGGTTTCTTCATTGCCATAAATCACCAAATCAAATTGGCGTTGCAATTCAGTGCAAGCATTGACCATGCCCTTGACCCGCATCACCAAATCGTCGTAGCCATTGATATCGCGGCCTTCGAGATTATCCAAAATTGCTTGGAGCTTGCCAAAACCATCGCCTAACTTGCGCAAATTGATGCTCAAATTTTCCCATGTTTGCTCAACTTGGGTCCATTCGGTGTGGCGGCGCACTTTGCTGGTAATCCGCAGCTGGGGATCGTATTGGGTCACGCTGCGATCTTTGGCCATAATATCGTTGAAAATACTGAACAATTGCTGAGCTGCTTCGCGGGCTTTATCAACATTTGGCCGTAAATCGGCGCTGAGATCTTCGAGTTTGCGCTGCTCTTTATGATCAACAGTGCTCAAACGAAAAATTTGGGTCCATTCGTTAAGCACGCCACCCGCCAAACGCACGCCGCCAGCGCTATGCATATCGTTGAGCAAACCAGTTAGGCTATGCTGTGAAATCGTAAAACCCAACTGATCAGTCGCCACATCTTCGAGATTATGCGCTTCGTCGATAATCAAATGATCGTAGCGTGGCAAAATCCCAGGCGATTTGACATCCGACATTAGCAAAGCATGGTTCGCCACCACGATATGGGCATTTTCAGCCTCAGCACGGGCTTTGAAGAAGAAACATTCATTATAGAGCGAGCAGCGTTGGCGCAAACATTGGTCAGGATCAACATTAACATTGTTCCAAACTTGTTGCTCGCCTTGAATCAACATCAATTCGGCGCGATCGCCGCTGTTGGTCGAGGGCAGCCAAAGTTGAAGTTTCAACAACCCACGGGTCTGATCTTCGTTGTGGTCGGGGTGGGCACGAAAGGATTCATAGCGCTTCAAACATAGGTAATTACTGCGGCCTTTGAGTTGCACCGCCCGCAAGGCAGGCCATTGGTCGGGTTGCTCGGCCAACAACGCTTGCACTGTGGGAATATCTTTGGAGCAAAGCTGATCTTGGAGATTGATCGTGTTGGTTGAGATGACCACTCGTTCGCCGCGCTGGCGTGCCCATTGAGCAGCGGGCACAAGGTAAGCCAAGCTTTTGCCAGTGCCGGTTGGTGCTTCGATCATCAAGGTATCGCCTTGATTGAGCGCTTCGGCGATCGCCTCGGTCATTTCAATTTGGGGCTGGCGTGGCTCGTAGCCTGGGAACATGCGGCTAAACCCACCATCTGCACCAAACATCGCGCCAATGGCTTGGGCATCGAGTTCTTGCTGATTGCCCGTTGGTTCGAGAGCTACGGGGCGCACCAGCGGCTTTGGTTGAAATTCGATCGGCGCTTGCCAAAGCGTTTGCACGCGGCGTTTAGCAATTTCACCAAATAGTTTGGCTAGCGGCCACTGTAATTTTTGGGTGGTTTGAGCGATGCTATGTAATTCGGCAGCCGATAATTCGGCTAATTTATCGAGCAATGCACTAAACACCAAGCGACTAGCTTCAGCATCGGCCAAGGCGCGGTGCGCATCAGGGTGTTGAATTTGCAAGTGTTCGGCAATGGTTGAAAGCGAATAATTGGGCAATTGGGGAATTAACAAGGTTGCCAAATCAAAAGTATCGTAATGCGGCTGGGTAACTTTTAGCCCTTGTTGTTGCAAAAAGCGCAAATCGTTATCGACTGAATGGCCAATAATTGGATAGCTTTTGAGAAATTTGGCTAATTGTCCACCAATACTATTAAATGTGGGAGCCGTGGTCAATTCATGGGCATCGATACCAGTTAAACGGGCGATTTTAATCGGCAGCACCTGTTTGGGTTTGACCAAGGTTTGGTAGGTTTCGAGAACTTCGTTGCCTCGAAATTTAACTGCTCCGACTTCAATAATCTCATCGCGCCCTGGTTCTAAGCCAGTTGTTTCCAAATCCAAGGCGATATATATCGGTTCCACAGATGCTCCTCGCTAGCAAGCTCGATGTCGCTCAAATGTTTTGCCATTATACCTGTTCTAAGCGGCAAAACAAGTTGATTCGGCCACAATTAACTCCATAGCGATCAGCAGCGTGCCGCCGCGACTAGCGGTTTTACGGGCGGACACGCTACTAAATTGGGTATCAACCGCGCCTTCGGCTGGCTAGCCAAATGCTGATTAAGCTAGGGCTGTGGATACACATATGCCATCGTCAATGGGAAACTCCGATCAGAGATGGCTTGCAAACCGGAAAATTTGCGCAAGGGCAACCAATGTTCGTTGACCCGCTCTAACAAAAACAGCTCATCATACATTTCGAGCACAATCCGTTGCCCAGACCAATCGAGTGTACTATCGCCAAATCCTTCACCAACCAGTAACGAGTGGCCAATTTTACCTTGGCGGGTGTGCGTATTGATGACTGAATTAATTGGGTGATAGCGTCGAGTCAAATAGAATTGGCTATCACCCGACCAATCGCCAAATTGATGGTTAATCGCGCTATCGTGCCATAATTCTGCACCTGTAGCGGTATCAAACATGCGCAGTTTGCCATATTTCAAAGGATATTCGCGCTCAAGCACGGCTACACTCTGGCCGTTGGGTGCTAAATCGACGTGCAAACTGTGATTAAACATGCCCTGAGTGAGCAAATGGCTGGTTTGTTCAAGCACATCATAGCTATAAATTATTTCATCAGCAGTGGACTGATAAATGACGGTAGGCGAACCAACCACATACCAAAGCTGCTTGAGATCAAGCGCTTGCAACAGCATTTGGCCTTGCGTTCGATCATCGGCTAAAGTTTGCCACACCAAGTATTCATCGGCTTGGTTGGCTTCACGAGAGGTTTTGCCAACAATCGTTAATTGCCGCCCATCCCAGTAAATCGGGGTTAGGAACGTGGCAGCAGGCAATTCAGCAAACAGCGTAGTTTGGCCAGTTTGCACATCAAGCTCACGACAGCGATTGACCCGCGAATCGGCACTGACATCAAGATGATAGCTATAGCAGAATGCCACGCTTTGATTATCGGACGAACTTATCCCCGCAAAATCACTCAGACTTTTGGCTTCGGCTGGCTCCAAAACGAGGGTAAACGTGGTTTGGCTGGTCGGGTCAAAAAATGCCAAATCAGCACCAGCCCGATCAACAAACAGCGGCGGGGCATTATTGCGGGTAATCGAATAATTACTTGATTGATCGATCGTTTTAACCCGACTATCATCCCACAATTCGAGCACTTGATCGCGCACGATCGCCAAGCCAAGTGGTTGCGGATCGGCGGTCGGGGCCAGTGGAATATCAATATCGCTTTCAAGTGGTGGCTCAAAAAAAACTGTTGTGCTCTCCAAGGATGCTAGCTCAGGATTTTCGATCAACGCCTGGGGTGTTAGATCGGGAATTAATGTAAACCCATCCCAATACTCTAGCCGTTCAGCGAGATTATCATCTGCTCGTAGGCTAATCAATTGATTTGAATCAGTCACCAAATCAATGATTTCCAGATCGCCCGTGCGATGGAGCAGCACTAAACGTTGATCATCGAGAAAGCGAATGCGGTCACTGACATCAGTTTCAAATCCATGATCACGATACGCCAATAATTGGCGTTGCCAACCGGCGAAAAGCTTACCAGCGCGATCATAGACGATAATTTCCTGCCATACATCTGATTCTCCGAACACTGTGTCAATAATCACTACATAATCAAGGTTGGGCGAGGCGATGATGCGCCCAATCGAATTTGCTCGGGGCAAATTGATTACTTCGGTTTGGTTGAGGGTTTGCTGGTTAATCAAATCCAATTCAGTCAGCAGGCCATCACCAAAAACCAAAGCCCGCTTGCCATCAGGAGCAACTTGGGCAAACTCCAGTTTATCCAACAATGGCGCACCAAAGGCCTTGCTCGTTGGGTCAAACGGCCATAACTGGCCATCAGCCAAAAGCCAAGGGCCATTGATAGTTGGCAAAACGTGGGGCTGATCGTTCAACAACGGGGCTTGATAACGGCGTAACTCCAAGCCACTGCGGCTATCAAGGCCACGCAAACGCACGGTTGCCGGCTGAAATGGATCGCTCGCACGTTGTTTTTCGACGAGCCAGACCAATTGATTAAATGGATCGCTCACCACATCCAAGATTTTGGTTTCAACATCGGCTTCGCGCTCGATGATCGGGATTTGCCACAAACGCCGATTATCACGCAACGAACGGGCTTCGAGCCAATAAAAACTGCGAATAAACAGCATTTCACGTTGCCGATCAATGGTTAGGCCTTCACTGTTTGTGCTAAAGAAGTGCTCAATCTCGCCCCGCGCTTGGATAGGATCAGTACCATTCCAGAACTTAATCTCGGCACTTACATCGATCAATAATAATTGTTGATCGGCCAAATCGACCTTTGGTAGCGAAGCAATTGGGTTATTTGGCGTGGGTTGGGTTGAAATACTCGGAGTAACGATAGTTTCGGCTACGACAGTGGCAGTTGGTAGCGGCGCAGGTGGCTCAGGAGTTCGCGACACCAACAACATCGCAATTAACAAACCAACGCCAGCAAACACTGGCACAACCTGCCAGCGTCGGCCCGAACCACTAATCTTGGCCCGTTGAGAACGCTCTTCCATCGTCAAAACCTTTCCGTTAAACGCAGGGCACACAGGAGATTTGTCTATGTGCTTTTAGCTACTGGCTTTTGGAATTATCGCCAGCCATGTCACAAAACGTTCCAATAACCTAAAGCCCATTAACGTGGATACACATAATACAAGCTATCCGAATGCACAATATCATCATTAACCCGCCAATTAATCTGCCATTCTTGCCTATTCCAGGTTAGTTGTTCAAGGTTTGTTTGCCAAAAATGGCGAGCCAAAATCGTTTTCCCATCGTTATACAAGGCCAATGGCTCGTTGATTGAGTCAAAATTTGTGGTAAAGGCCAAGCTTGGTTGTTGGGCATTATAGACACTTAACTGCGATTCTCCGCCAATATTGCTCAAATCCAATGCCAACCAATGGCCATCGGGCGACCACAAAAACGGGCTTTCGCCACTATCAGGATAGCTGTTGGCATCAAGTTGATACCAGCGTTGTTGTTCAAATTGATATAACGCTGGATAGCGCCCGCGCTCGGCATGGGGCAGCATAAAGGCAAAACTATTGCCCTCAGGCGAAAAGCTAAGTCCATACAAACTCATTAAGGGTAAGGCAATATCATGGCTGCGTTGATTGCTCAAATCAAGCACCCGAATCACCATCGTTTTATTACCAGTCGCTAAAGGATAGAGCAACCAACGTTGGTTGGGCGAAATATACACCTGGGCCATAATCGCCGAATCAACATCGGGGATATTGGCCAGAATACTCGGAATTTCAGCGATTTTTTCGGCTTGAAATGGCGGCCCTAGCTGTACGCGCCAAAGGATCTGCGGATTTTTGCTGGTTTGGAGAAAATAAACCGTATCGCCTTGCCATGCAATTGGATACGACCACTTTAAATCCGACCATGTGCGCGAATCGGCAACAATATCCCATTGACCGGTTTGTACATTAATGTGAATCAGCTGGCTTGCTCCTGTAAATTGGTCGTTGCTACGCAGATCTTGGCCCACAACGGCCAACATGCTTTGGGCACTCGGCGCTAGCAAGGAATTAAAATTCTCAGGATTGATCGGCTTTTCAAATTCCCATTGGGCACTTTGTTGGGTTACGAGGTCGGTCAATTGCCATATTTTTGATTGCGGGCGTTGCAACAATAGTGGGGATTGGTTATAGCGTGGAAATACACCCATGCCTTGTTCAGAAAGCAACTCTACCGATTGATCGCTATTAAATTGCCGTAACTGCAAACTCGAAACCCGAATATCGCTAAATATGGCAATTGGCTGCTCGACTGGCGGCTGAATTGTAGGCAAGGCGGGTTGCTCAAAGATCGGCACTTGCGTTGGTAATGGCGCAACTGCTACTTGTAATTCTTGATTAAGCGGGGTAAGTGTTGCCCCTGCCACTTCGCCAATCCAAGCAACGCCATGTTCGCCCAGTACGCTAGGTTCGATCCGCTTGGTTAAGCTATTCGTTGCCACGTTCCAGGTGTGTAAGGTTTGTTGTGAGCGATCAAAATCAATCGTTTTTATCAGCCATTGATCGCCGATAGTGGTTGGGTAGACGAACGTCCAGCTATCAACTTCGCGAATTGCAATCAAAGCTCCATTCTGCAGATCATAGGCCGCGTAGAAATATTTCGTCCCAAGCCGAGGATTCACATTTTCAACAAAACTCTTTACTAACAGAATGGTTTGATCATACGAGAGTTTGGCACTCAGCATAGTGCCCTGAAAAGGCGTAGCAAGCGTAACATCGTGCTCAGTGCTGTTGGCCCAATCGATTAAGCTAAGCTTGGTTGGCGAGCGAAAAACTGCCAGTGCTGCTTGCCGCCCATCACTAAGAATCTGGGTATCGCTGACTGCTCCAAAATCGCGTTGGGTTTGGGTTTCAGGATCTAGTCGATACAGTTTGTCATCGTCAACAAACCACAACTTGCCATCACCGACCAACGAAATGCTATGCAACATTGGGGATAGCTGTTGAGGCGGATTAAGCAACCGCCCATCTGCAAGATTGAGATGACTCAAACGCCAGCTCTGATCTAAACTACTATGATCAAGCAGATAAACCCCAGTTCCGGCTTGATCGACTGTTAAGCTACTTTGATAATCATAGTTACTTTTCGGCAGTAATGGGTAACTCCAACGTGGCAATCCAGTCGTCAGGTCAATCGCAAATAGGGTTTGGTTGCGGGCCAAGAACAAGCTTTGTTGTTCAGGCAAAATGGCGCTTAGCTCTTCGGCATTTTGATCAACAGTCGCAATCGTTACCAAGCCAGTTGGCTCAAGCTGCACCAATTGATATTGCTCCAGGTTGGCATTGTTGATAATGGCATAGAGTTCGGTTTCGCCAGCAGCAGGCCGAGCGGTTGAGGTTGGTAAGGGAGTGGTCGTTTGCAACACGACAGTTGCTGAAGGCAAAGCAACCGCTGGCTGCTCAATTATGGGGACAATCGTTGGTAAAACGGCCAGATCGCTTGGTTCTGGGGTTGGCACAAGCGTAATCGTGCCAATTGGTTGTGTTGGCGGTTGACTGACTTCAGTTGGCAAGGTTGGCACAACTTGAATTGGGGGTTGCTCAAGAATCGTGGTTGGAAATGGCGCGGCAACAATCGTCGCGCTTGGTTGTATGCTTGGCGTGGCTGAGCCAAGCAATGCGACCTCGCCGGGGTTTGGGCTGGTTTCATCAAGGCTGCTTGGCATGAAGGTCAATACCAGCATCAAGCCAATTAAGCCAATTGCGCCCAAGACAGGCAAAAACCGCCACCAATTGCGTTCAGTTTTTGGGGTAGCCCGCTCACGATGTGGCTGCATACTCTACTTCTCCTACGATTAATTATTTGATCCACGAAGGGCACGAAGAGCACGAAGGCGCGAGGGATCAGAACCAGGAATTGAGTCATAAAGCGTTGAAAACACGAAGAACGGAACCGCGAAGAGCGCGAAGAACGCGAAAGGTTATGATTCCGTTGTTCGTGCATTTCATCCCTGATCTTTTATCCTGCATCCTTTGGAACTCTGCGCCGCTATGTTCTATGCTCTATGTTCTATGCTCTATGTTCTATGCTCTATGTTCTTCTATCATATTCCTTCGAACAAATCGCGTTCGTAGCCGTTGGGCTGGGGTGCGACCCGGCTAAATTGTTCGCGGCCAAGAAAGCGTTGGCGCAACAGGCGTGGCAATTTAAGGCTCAGCCCCATTTGGCCCAGCTGGCTACGATGGGCTTGCCAAGCAGCAACTTTTTGGTCAACCACACTAGAACAATCGACGCTGGCAGTTGGCGGGTTCACTGCTTCTAAAATTTTCACAAAATCGATATCACCATTATTGCCGCCCTTACGTGGGTCACGGCCTGAAAGTCGCCACAAACGCAGCATCATTTTGATCATTAATGGATTAAAAGTTGAGTAATAGAGTTTGCGCGGTGTCCAGGTTGGCAAGCCTGCATCAAGCTGCTCAGGTAGCCAAGCGCCATCGCCCGCCCGCGCAAAGGCCAAGTGGGTGGCATGATGCATGGCAATATGATCAGGATGGCCATACCCTCCATATTCATTAAAGGTTATTACCACTTGCGGCTGAATTGCGCGAATGGCGGCGGTGACTTTGGCGGCAACTGCCTCGACTGGGGCTTGCACTAAAGCCTCGGGATGCTCGTTAGCAAGCGTATTAGGCATGCCCGAATCACGATAATTTAAGAAATGGTAGGCCGCCAAACCCATAGCACTCGCCGCCTCGCCCAACTCGGTTGAGCGGAGCGTTGCAATATCGCCATAGCCTTGTAACAAACTTGGGTCAACATCGCCAGCCTCGCCACGCGTTGCACAAATATAATGCACACTCACACCATGATGAGCATAGTAGGCAATTGTGCCAGCATTACCAAAACTCTCATCATCGGGGTGAGCATAAACAAACAACAGACGGCGGGTCATTGGCGCAGTATTCAGCCAATGCGATTCAATTCCATAGGCGCGGAGATCGCTAGGAAAATGCATGGGAACGGCCCTCACACAAACAAAGAGTATGGTCTGTCGATTTTCTAGGTTTGTCAAGAAGTTGGCAAATTTAGCCCATCGACTTATACCAAGCCTATAGTATACTTAACTCACTACGTTCTGCGAATACCCTAGCTACATTGCTGCCCAACATTGCTCAACCACGCTAGTCTATCTATGGTGAGAGTTATGCACTGGCGCTCGTTTATTCCACGCACACTAGCCGATTCCCAATCACGTCAACAGTTATTGGTTGTCATGCTCAAAAGCGTTATTTGGGTCTTTACTCCCATCCAAGTTATCTTGAGCTTTACCTTGACAACCACGAGCTGGCCACGCCTGTTGTTGCTAGCGATTGTCAACCTGATTTGTGGTGGAATCTGGCTCTTAATCAAACGCGACAAGCTGGATCTAGCGGGAAAACTATTTGTTGGGTTGTTTTGGTTGTTATTTACGGGTTTGATGTTGAGCACTGGTGGCATTAGCTCGCCTTCGATTATTGCCTATTTTTTCGTCATTTTTACCGCTAGCTTTTTGTTGAGCGAACTGGCAAGTGTAATTATTGGCTGTCTGAGTTTAGCGGCAACATTTGTGGCCGTGCTGCTCGAGTTGAATCAGCTTTTACCAACTCCAGCGCTTGTTTATACCCCAGTTTCGCGTTGGCTCAGTTATAGCTTTTACCTTGGCATTATGCTGGTATTTCAGATGGTCAGCGGGCGCTTGGTCTATAAAGCCATGCAAAAAGCCCAAGCCGAGTTACTCGAACGGCAACGTATCGAAGCAGAATTACGCCATTCTGAAGCCCAATATCGTCTTTTGTTCGATACTATTCCAATTGGCATTGGCATGGCCAAACTCGATGGCACGGTCATCGCCATCAACCCAGCTGGCAGCCAAATGATGGGCTATAGCCATGCCGAATTGATGCAAATCAAGCTCGAACAGTTATATGCCAATCCCGATCAACGGGCTAGTTTAATTCAGCAAGCCCAGCAAACAGGCAAGATTCGCGACCGCGAGATGGCTTTTCGGCGCAATGACGGCGAGTTGGTTTGGGCGTTGGTCAATCTTGATCTTGGGTTAATTAATGGTGAGGCGGTGACGATTGCCACGCTGCGCGATAACACCACCCAACGCGCAGCAGAACAAGCCTTGCGCACCAACGAAGCTCGTTTTCGGGCAATCTTCGAGCATGCAGCAATCGGGATTGTCTTAATTGATAATAATGGCGTGGTCTTTAGCGCCAACCCAACTGCTTGTATGTTGCTTAATTTCAGTGAAGCTGAATTGCAACAACAAGCCTTTGTTAATTTCACCCATCCCGATGATCGCCAATTTGAAATGAGCTTAAATCAAGAACTTCGCGCCGGATTATGCGATTCGTATCAAATTGAGCAACGGTTTATTCGCTCTGATGGTGGGATTGTTTGGGGTCGTTTGTGTGCCTCATTAGTCCAAGATGCAGCTGATCAGCCATTATTTATGATTGCGATGATTGAGGATCTTAGCTCGTATAAAGATACCCAAGCCCAACTTGACTTGCAAATGCAAACTCTGACAGCGCTCTACTACAGCTCACAACGCCTAACAACCAAGCTTAAAGTCGAGGAATTGGCCCGCGATGTAGCCGATAGTTGTGTTAGCATTTTTGGCGCACAACGGGCTTGGCTCACGCTCAATCAGGCTGATCAGCTCAAGTATCACGAACATAACGCTGAGCAACCGTTGCCCAGCATTCAAATTGAGATTGAATCGACCCAACCTGCTACGCATAATGAGCCAATTCAAACCATGGCCTTCCCATTGGTCAGCCATAATCACACCTTTGGGATGCTCAATTTGCAGAGCAACCAAGCTGATTTCTTTCAAGCTGAGCGCAACGATATGCTGCAAACCTATGCCAGCCAGGTCGCCGCCGCCTTGGATAACGCGCTCATGTTCCAACATTTGCAACAAATCAACCGTGAAGTTACCAGCGCCTACGATATGACGATTGAGGGTTGGTCTCGCGCCTTAGATTTGCGTGATCACGAGACTGAGGGCCATACCCAACGGGTTACCTGGATGACTGAACGGCTGGCCGCCGCGATGGGTCAATTTAGCGCCGAAGAGTTAATCCATGTGCGGCGAGGCGCTTTGCTGCACGATATTGGCAAAATGGGCGTGCCCGACGCAATTTTGCACAAACCAGGGCCGCTCAACGATGAAGAATGGGTGATTATGCGGCGGCATCCGGTCTATGCGTATCAACTGCTTGCGCCAATTGGCTACCTACAAGGCTCACTGGATATTCCGCACTATCATCATGAGCGCTGGGATGGTGGCGGCTACCCCAAAGGCTTGCAGGCCGAAGAAATTCCTTTGGCGGCGCGAGTATTTGCCGTGGTTGATGTTTGGGATGCCTTGCGTTCTGATCGGCCATATCGCAAAGGCTGGTCGGATCAGCGGATTATGGACTATTTGGCGGGCGAGGCG
Source organism: Chloroflexota bacterium (assembly GCA_020161265.1). Lineage (NCBI taxonomy): Bacteria > Bacillati > Chloroflexota > Chloroflexota bacterium. The sequence continues at coordinate 293,703 of JAIUOC010000010.1, forward strand.
GGCAAGCATTTTGATCCATTAGTCGTTGAAGTATTTTTGCAATTACTTTCAACCATGAGCATCGCTGAGGTTCGCAATTCAGTTAATGAAGCTTAAAAGGCAACAGGCGAGCTAGCAAGCCAGCCCACCTGTTGAACGAACAGTTTAGCCTAAGGCTTCGAGTAAGAGTGCGGCTTCGTCAGCGCTAATCTTGCCACTTTGCACCATCTTCAAAATTGCCAAGCGTTCTTGGGTTTTATCGACGGCTGGCGTTTCGGCTGGGGCTGCGGTGGCAGCTTGGGCAGCGGCAGCTTGCTCTGGCGAAATCCGCACGGTATCGCCAGTGTAGGCCACATGTTGGCTTGATGATGAGCCATCATCTTCGCTGATCGACACCCGATGCGGCGCGTTTGGCGCTTGAGGTGCATGCGGTGCGGCTGGCGGTGCTGGTGGCGCTGGTGGTGCTGGCGGGCGTGGCGCATTTGGGCTAGCAATATTTTTTTCGATATTGCCTAAGGCTTGACCAATTGCTTCGTAAGCACGGCTAATGCCTTCATCAGCAGCCCGCTTGGCTTGCTCTTTCAAACGTTCAATTCGCTCAGGATCAAAACGATATTCGCGTTCGTTGATTCGCACACTCATGCGTTCGGCGGCTTTGGCTGCGCGTTCGGTGGCGCGTTCAGTGGCTTGACGTGCCCGTTCAGCGGTGCGTTCGCCCTTACCATCACGCCAATCGCGGCTCATTTCACGGAATTGAGCGGCAATATCGCGGCCCATCGAGGCTAAGTCATCGGTGAAATCGCGAATAGCCCGATTGAAATCGTCGTTATTCCAATTCCAGTTGCCACTCCAATTATTGCCACCAACGCTCTTCGATTGGCCTGCTGCGGCCGCGCCGCGAATGCTCAAATCGCCTTGAACATTCAATTCTAAGCGAGCCGTACCCGTGCCCCAAGTCAGGCTAATCGAGCCAGGCTCGCGATCACCCATACCCGAGACATCGCCTTGCACAAAACCATTGATGCTCAAATTAGCGTCATCGGCAACTTCTAACACAACATCGCCATTGGCACTAGCGCGATAGACTTGCTCAGGTAGCCAGTTGATGCCTAATTTCAAATCGCCATCAACATGGATTGGTGCAAGGCTCTTGATCGCACCACGCAGGGTTGCATCGCCACTGACGCGGGTAATCGCCACATCGCCAAACAGATCGCTCGCACTCAAATCGCCATTCACATTGATGATTGTCAAATTGTGGGCTTGGCTAATTTTGGCATCGCCATTGACATTTTTAATCACCACAGTATCAGTGTTCTCATAGATTTTGAGATCACCATCAACGTTGGCAAGGCTAAGTTTGGCGCTTTTAGTAAAGCTAGCATCGCCGTGCACCGAGTCGCTTTCAAAGGTTTGCACATCACGGGCGCTAATATCGCCTTCAATTTGGCGGGTATGTACAGCGCTCAAACCAGTCAGATCAACGTCACCTTGAACCACATCAATGGTTAAAACTGCGCCATGGGGCAAGCGTAATTCCAAATCATCAGAGCAGCGCTCGATCGAGAGATGGCCTTCTTGGGCGCGAAAACTAATTTCATCTTCATCAACATCAAACCAAGCTTCGGGCAAATCGTGGGCAATTACCCGCAAACTACCTTCACAAATGCGGACCGCTACGGTTGGATTCATACCGACATTAATTCGTTGTTGCATCGTCCAGACTCCTTATTCAACCACAATTTCAATTCGTTCGCCGTCTTCAAGATCTTCCATATCGACAATTTTGCCAGTCATGCCGCCGCGAATTGCCTCAAGCATTTCATCGAAGTTCAGGGTTGTATGCTTGTTGGAAGCAAAGCGTGCACCGAGTTTCAAACCAATGCTAATCAAGCCAACCGGAATATTGACGTTGATTTTGTGATGGTTGGATTTCAAATCGGTGACCCGAATGCGCACCCACTGGGCACGTGGCGGGCGCGAAACTCGATTGTTTGGCTCCATCACGCCAAGCAAACGCGCACCTTCTTCGGCAGTCAACTGGCCATTTTCAATCAGGCGCAAAATGCGCATGCGTTCTTCGGTTGCCATTTGAAATACCTCCCTAGCCTTGTAACAGTTTGAGCGCTTCTTCAGCACTCAGTTCGCCTGTTTCAAGTTGACGCAACACCTCACGCGAATCAGGCCGCGTGATTGAAGGCGGTGCACCTAAAGCGGCGGCAATTTCGTCCATACGCATACGAGCAGTGGTGTATGAGACACTCAACGAAGTGGCGACTTGGTTGACGTTGCCTCGATGTTGTGCCAAGAGTTCCACAAAGCTCAGTTGCTCGCGGGTCAAGCGACCCAAGCGTCCTAGGGTAAATTGGCCTTCAATCGCCGTGTTGCAAATTGCACATTCCAAACGGGTACTGGTTAGTTCGCCCGAACAAACCGGGCACTGAGTCAAGATAGGATTCATCAATACCTCGCGAAGTATCAGTTCATCTGATAAAAAGTGTAACTCAAGTTGATAATAAATGTCAATCTATCTTATATTAATTTTAGATTAGAAATTTAAAGCTAAAAATTCGCTCCTGCAAGCCGATCCGTAGAAGTCGGCGAATCGGGCAGCTTGCTGATATTTGCTCAATACGGGTTGGAGAGATGCAGGGAACACTGGCTCATGAGGGGATTTATGCTTTAGAATAAGCTAATTCAAGCAAAGGAGAGACAGATGAGCACAACATTGAATCATCATATTGCGGTTGAAATTACGTTTGACCAAAACCCAAGCCGAAAGCACTTTGCGCATTACTATTACCGAGCCGAATTGTATTATGGAGCCGATGATCAGCAAGCATGGTGCTTTATGATGCTGCTCGATGAAGATCGCTATGTCATGCCAGGCGAAACTATCCAAGCCTATCTTGCATTTCTTAGCCCATACTATCATCTAGGGCAACTAACAGTCGGAACACCGTTTTGGCTTCGTTCAGCACAACGGCTTGATGGTACAGGCCATGTAACCCAGATGTTGAATTTAGAGCAGGCTGTTCGCAAATATGCCCATTATGATCTGCCAGTTGAAGTCACATTCTTATCACTACCAGCGAATAATCCAAACCGAGTCTATTCATTATTCTATGGCAAGCATTTAAATGAGTATGATCTGCACAACGGTTACATCACACTCGCAGCGGGGCACGCATCAATCGCTACTAAGCCGAAGCATATTCCAGTAGCATTTAAAATCAAGAATAGTAGCCTGAATCAATCCGCAATCCACAATCAACATTGGCTTGCAGAACAACAGCAATGGATGATTACTGAAAACTACGTCAACGACGCAACACTTCCAAAAATAAATAACCCCATTCTGGCCAAAGGCCAAGGTATTCAGCTGCTTGAAGATCATGGGCGATCAATCGTGGCAAACTTAACGATTGCAGCCAAGCAACTGGAGCAATTTCAAAAGGCCTCGTATATGCATTATGGCTTTATCTATGGCAGGCTTTTCGAGGGTGAGAATTATGAGTTGAATGGGACTGAGCGGCTGCTATTGCTTGAGGAAGATCAAACGGTCACGCTTGGACAGCCTGTACGTGGTCATCTCGATCTGCATGGAATTAAAGAGCATATCAAAGCGTTGCCAAGAGGCTCAAAATTTGTCTTGCGAATTGCTGACCAGACGATTGCCAAAGGTCGCGTGGTTTAATCATTTGGCAATAGCGAGAATAGTATTTCTACATATTTTGGAGCAACAATGACCCATGAACCTCGTGTATTTGCCCCACTACTCTTATTCTCTCGTGACGCTCAATTAAGTGCCTTACTGGCAGTTATGCGCGGTTATCGTTCGCCGCAAAGTAAATGGCTGGGTGTGCAACTAAATCACCACAACCAAGCCTTGATGAGCCAGTTGATTATTGCCGATAAAACGATGGAAATCGAAAGCGAAGGCTACCTACTTGAAGATTCCGCTGATCCTGAGAACCAGCGCTACCGCAAACAGTGGGAAATTATGCACAGCCTTGTACAAGCTCACCCTTGGACAGATGAGCAGCGTTTGGATTTGGTCAAGGATTATCAGCAGTATCAGAAGCGCTTTTTTGGTACACTTGAAGATGAATATGGCGCGAATGCGCATAAATACACTGAGGCCTGTGGCTACCTTTTGTACAATTTGCTCTCAGTCCGCGATTTAATGGATGCATTGGGGCCACACTGTTTTGCAGATGACCCAGCGCAATGGCAAATCGAAGCAATCATGCTCAATCTTGCCTTGACGATTGCCATGCCCAAAGCATTTATTAACGAATTAGAATCGATTGATACACCCCGAGCACCAAATATGGCCTATGAGCCACATCGTTATTGGTGGCACTATCGCGAAGGCTATAACAACCTAAATTGGCTCACGGAAATCTTATTCAAGCCGTGATTTGGATTGGTCACCACCCTTCCGTCGAACCTCAAGGCGGGAGACGCAGGGGCTTTAATCCCCTGCACCCCTCAAGGACGATTGGTGGTTGGCAGGCAGCGTGCGATGAACTTAACGAGCTTTGTACGCAGCGAGGATTCTCAATGCTACTGATCGCTTACCCCTGACCGCTAGCCTCGCATGCCACCTGCAAACGCGGTGTTGGCTGGCGGCTCGGCAGTTGGCTTAATACGATGCTAGCCAGTACCACCAACGCGCCCAACATTTGCAACCAACTCAGGCGCTGATCGAGCACCAGCCAGCCCAGCACGGTCGCTGAAACTGGGCTAAGCAAAATCAAAAACGACATGGTGGAGGTTTTAAGGCGCTCGATGCCGCGAAACCAAAAGAGATACGCCACGCCTGTGTTAACGAGGCCAATCAAGCCAAAACCCAACCAATTGCTGGTCGTAAAGGCGGGGGGTGGGCCTTCAATCAACAGGGCAATTGGCACAATCATCAGGCCGCCAACCACCAATTGCCAAGCGGTGTAGGTCAATAATGGCACTGGTCGCCCCCAATGTTTGTTGAGGGTAATGCCCACGCCATAGAGCATCGCGCCACCAAAGGCTGCCAGCATGCCCCAAGCATCAAGTTGAGCCTGTGGATTGAGCAGCATCATGCCAACCCCAACCACACCTAAACCCGCCATCAACAGCAAGCGCGAACTGACCCGCTCTTTGAGCACCACCCAGCCCCAAAACGCCACGATAAATGGTTGCAATGCGCCCAACGTGGCGGCGATGCCACCAGGCAAGCGATAGGCTGCAATAAATAATAATGGGAAGAAGAAGCCAATATTCAACGCGCCCAGCACCAACGAGCGCCACCACCAAATGCCTTTGGGCAATTGCCGCCCCAAGGCCAAAAAGATCAAGCCAATGGGCAAGGCTCGCATTACGCCGACCAACAACGGACGGTTGGCTGGCAACCACTCGGTGGTAATGACATAGGTTGTGCCCCATAAGATTGGAGCAATCGCGGTCAAGAGCATATTCCATAGTCGTTGCATCGCCGCCGCCTTCGCTAAATCCCATCAGCACTATCCTAATAACAATAGTGATGGGATTGATAATTTATCTTGACATCAAAATATAAGTAATTTATCTTCATGTCAAGTATCTTTATATCGAGACAGTTTCATGCGCGACGAGGTTAATAGTTTTTGGTTGAGTGCCTACGAGAACGATTGAACCTCGATCTTCTTCCAATTAGCTAGATACCATGTTCGCGGTTCAGTTGACCAACCAGCCTTCGAGCAATCCAGCGGCCTGGGCTTATGTCGCCACTCCATAGATTGTCAGCCAATCGAGAATCTGGCGAATACTCCCAATCGCAACCGCAATGCAGCTATCGGCGGCTCCATAATAGACATGCAGCGTATCGCCATCCGGCAGGACGGTCACGCCACAGGGGAAAATCACATTGGGGACATCACCATGGCGTTCATACTCCGTGTGCGGACTCAAGACCCATGGTTCACCACGCCGCAGACAACGCTCAGGATGGTCGGTATCAAACAGGGCTACGCCAATCCGATAGAGACACCCACCAGGAGTCATCCGAACGCCATGATAGATCATCAACCAGCCTTCCTCGGTGGCGATCGGCGGTGGCGACAATCCAATTTTATTGGCATCCCACCATCCGCCTTTACGAGCCTCAAGCATACATTGGTGTTGGCCCCAATGGCGCAAATCCGGTGAGAGCGACATCCAAATATGCGACCCTTGTGCGCCAATTGGACGATGGATCATCGCCCATAAGCCGTTAATCCGCACCGGAAAGAGCGCCGCATCTTTATTTTCGGGCTGCATCACGACCCCATAGCGGGTAAAGGTCTTGAAATCGGTGGTTGTTGCCAAGGAAACCCCAGGCCCACCAGTCGCATAGGAGGTATACACAACCCCATAGGCCGCTAATTCCTCAAGATAGGTAATGCGTGGATCTTCAATCCCCCAGCGTTCTTCAGGATACTGCTGTGGATCGGGGGCAAAGGTTGGGTGGGCATCAATTTGCCACTGATCAAGCCCATTGGCCGAGCGAGCTGCACAAAAATGCGAATGGCCACGCCGATCTTCAACGCGGCATAATAACAAGGTTGTCCCATCGGCGAGCACGGTTGCACCAGGGTTAAACACGCTATTAATCGGGTACGGCCAATCGCTTGCTTGTAAAATCGGGTTGGCTGGATGGCGTGCGAAGAGATCGAGTCGATTAGGTTGCATCATCATTTATTCCAGACTGCCTCGCCAAGAGACACTACAATGGCCTTGATAAACTTGAATCACGTGGCGGAATTAAATCCGCCCGAATGCGCGGTGGTCGGGTCACGCTAGCTGACGTGTTTTCCGCTGTTCCGCGCCTGATTGGTGGTGTAAGTGTTTGAATCGTCAATCGGCCAATTAAAAATGCGAGGGTGGATTCGGCCCCCTGATTTTGATTAATCCGATCAATTTCCAGCCCATCAGCACAGCCACCAGTGCGCTGATCGTAGAGCGCTACACCCGCATCGTTGTGGCCGAGAAACCAATAAAAGGCATGCTGGGCTTCATCGTACCAGCCTGAATCGCCGGTGCTTTCAAAAGCGGCACATGCGGCCAGCACGGTTGCCTGCGCCTCAATTGGCTGTTGATCATAGTGGGCTGGAGCGTGCCCACGCTGGAAAAATCCATTCGAACCAATGGGCTTGAAATGGTCAGCCTCAGGCCGCTGGATCGCACAGAGCCAGGTCAAGGCCGTTAATCCAGCCTCGACCATATCGGGGCGCTGAAGGGTTTGACCGCTGACAATTAATGCATGCGGCAGCACCGCATTATCATAGGTCAGATGGTCATCAAACCATTCCCAATCAGGCTGATGCGCCGCTTGAAAGCGGGCTAATAAGTGTTCAGCGAGGTGCAATTGGCTGGCCATAACCGTGCGATCACCAGGAAAACGTTGACGATAGGCAGCGAACCCCAACAATGCGAAGGCCCATGGCCGTGGGTGAGTCAGCTGAGCCACCGCTGGAAGCGCAAAACGGAGGAGTCGTTGCGCAACGCCACACAAACCCGGATCATGGCTCTGTTCAAGTACCGTGCCAAGTGCCCAGATACTGCGCGCATGGGCATCTTCCGAGCCGGTCGCCTCTCCCCACTGCCGATTTGCCCCCATAAAGTTGCGAAACCGTTGGGTCGCTGGATTAAAGGCATACCAGAGAAACGCTATATAGCGCATTGCCAAGCGCTGGGCCTGTGGTTCTTGGATAGGATCAAGCAGCATCGTGGCAATCAAGGCCCGCGCATTATCATCGGTCGCATAGCCTTCGTGATGATTGGGAATATTCAAGATCGCATGTTGGATCAAGCCCATATCGTCAGTCATGGCGATCAGATGATCAAGACATAACGGCGGGATGATCGGCGAATCGGGCTTGATTGGTTGATTCGCCAGCACGAGCACGGGATGGAGGGGGTGAGTCCGTGCCTGCATAAAACTGTGCATAGAGTGCGTGGCAACAACCGACCAGAGCATCGTGCGCCCACGTTGATAGGCGCGTTCGCGGATGGTTTGACGCAACTGGGGTTCGGCTAAAAGCGTGTTAACCTGCTCAGCAAGCATCGCTGGATCATGAAACGGAACCAGCATGCCACCACCATGGGCCAAGAGTTCGGTTGCATACCAATAGGGTGTCGAGACAATCGCCTTGCCTGCCCCAATCGCATAGGCTAAAGTACCCGAGACGCTTTGTTCTTGGGTATGATAGGGCGTAATATAAATATCAGCCGCACCCATATACATTGCTAAAGCGCTAGGACTCACAAATTGGTCGTGAAACCGCACATGCGCTTGAATTCCAAGTTGCTCGACTAAGGCCTGAAGCATCTCCCGATAGGCCTCGCCAAAAGTTTGACGAACGGTTGGATGGGTTGCGCCAACGATCAGATACAGCACATGCGGATGCTGTTTGATCAGCAATGGCAACGCATGTAAGACATCTTCAATCCCTTTATTTGGCGAAAGCAAGCCGAAGGTCAGCAAAACCTGCTTGCCAATCAGATTCGCGTGTTGTTTATCCTCATCGCCATCGCGAAACGGCAGATCAGGAATGCCATGCGGAATACAATCAATCTGAGCCAATGGAATACCATACATCGTATGCATGAGATCGACCGCATGCGAACTCATCACGATGATCCGTTGTGATCGTTGCGCAAGCTCCCACAGAATCGTCTGTTGATCGGCGGTTGGTTCGCGTAACACCGTATGCAAGGTGGTCACAATTGGAATCGTGATCGCACGAATGAGCAAGAGCAGATTCCGCCCCGATGCCCCACCAAAAATCCCATATTCGTGCTGAATACACACAAGGTCATAGGAACTCAAACGGATAAAATCGGCAGCTTGGTAATAGGCATAGGGGTCATCCTGATCAATCGTAAAGACGACTGAATCGGGGTAGTCATAGCCTGCGGGCGTATCATTCATGGCCATCACGTCGATCCTGCTCTGCGGATACGCGTCAAGCAAGGCCATGCGTAAATCGGTGGTATAGGTTGCTATGCCACACTGGCGTGGAGCATAATTTCCAATGATTAAGATTGAGCGAATCGGTGTCGGCATGCCACACCTCCTATACTAACGGGAAGCAATCACCCTGCCAGAGCGGCATATTGCGGGTGGCGCAATGTTTCAATCCGTGGCAAAAGGGGATCAAGCTGCTGTTCCCAGCCCACATCCCAGGCCCGAATGGCGGCAATCACCTGCACTGGCGGCGTAACCGTGCGGGCGGTCGGATGCCACGCCTGATAGCGAATCGTCGCTGGGAGCAGCACCCACTGGCTAAAGTAGCCCAACAAATAGCGTAAGGCCATAAAGCCTGTCCAGCCTGCGATGGCATTCCCTTGCAGCTGAGGACTCATCCAGCGCTGCGTGAAGGTGCCAAAATGATTCGGCTCAGCAAAGGTCAGGGGATGGATCACCAGCGGATGATCCTGCTGACTAAACCCAAACAAGAGACAACGCAGGGCATTGGTAACCGGAACAGGATGCGGATAGGAATCAATCCCTACCTGAAAATAGTGCTGATGATCGGGGGTAAACCAATGACTATCCATCGATAGCCCCTTTCTTAAATGATCGGGAGCGTCATAGGCCGCTAGGGCATGCGGAGGTCAACCAGCGGAAAAACCTGCAAAATGTGACTGGCAGGAATTCCTGCGGCGATTAAGCGCTCAGAAATTCCATGGATTGTATGATCACAATGAATCCAAACCCGCTCATCGTGATAGGCGATATGCACCAGACACTGATGAATCCGATGCTGCCCGTGCCAACCAGCAACCACCACCATATACTGCTGTTGCTCACGGTCAAACACCGTTTGCACCGTACATGTGCCCAGCGTATCAGGACAAGGCATAGCCATCAGGACAGTTTCGATGAGCGTGGTGGGCGAAAAGGCCACCATAACGAACTCCCTTCCAACACAGCCGTTGGGTTAGCGAATGCTTGGTTTCGATGGCAGCGGATCATCTGGCCATTGATTCCAATGGGTGGATGGGTGGTTGTAGAGTGTGCGATACTCATGATATTGGAAAGCAATGAACCGCAGCGCTAACTCACTCAGCATGGTGAGAACGATCGCCATGAGCAGGTGCCACACGAGAATGTTCAGCCCACCAATCGTCACCTGTGGTTGTGGGCTAGCACTCCCCAACAGCATCAGCCCACCAATCAGGCTCAGCCAGAGCAGAACATAGCGTTTTTTCATAGCGTGCTCCCTTGAATACCAGCAATGTTGGGATAGTTCACCAGCATTGATGCAGTATGTTCCGGTAGGCGGGTTGGCCGGACACTACAGGGAAACTGGATGGTGATGGTTGTTCCACTATCAACCGCGCTGGCAATCGTGATGCTGCCCTCGTGTTGTTGGATGAGTTCTTGCACAATTGCCAAGCCAAGTCCTTGACCAATCCGTGCTGCCCCATGGGGATCAGCAGTGTCAAAAAATGGGCGGGCAATTTGCACAAGAGCATCGGCGGAGATCCCGACCCCATAATCCTGAATGGTGATCTGCCCATCAGCAGCGAGGGTGATGGTAATTTCACTATGAATCCCGCTATAGTGCAGGGCATTGAGCAAGAGATTCTGAAAAATTTGAACTAAGCGCCCATAATCGCCCTCAATCCACACAGCTCCATCGGGCACCCGCAGCACTAAGAGATGCGAGGCTCGCATGCCTTGCATGGCTCCAACGACCGTTCGTAGCACCGCACTTAGTTCAAGCGAACGCCGCTGAATCGGCCCAAGCTCGTGCGTCATCAGCGTGCTATCAAGCAACGTTGGAACCAATCGTCCTACGTGAATCGCTTGCATCCGCATCGTATTAATCATTTGCCGTTCGCGCAGCGGAATTCCGCCCCATGTCGCAACCCGTCGCTCAAATAAGTCGATATAGCCGAGCAAAATACTGATGGGCGTTTGGAGTTCATGGATCGCAATTGCCAGATGATGTTCAATCTGATGGGTTATGTCAAGCGATACTGCCAGCGTGCTGGTGAGGGTTTGGACATGATCTTCTGCTGCTAATTGAGCGACACGGGCAAACCCATAGTCGAGTGTCCGCTGAAAAAGTGCTGGCGTAAGTTCATCGTCGAACAGCGTGGCATGAACCCCGACGTGCAGCATAGGGATCAGGGTATGATCATCGGTGTTTGGGGCGGAGAGAATGAGTGGATAGGTTGATGCATGATCAGACAGCGTTTGGATGATCATGCCGGTATTATCCATCAATGGAAGCCGCACGAGAATAACATCGATCTGACGAGTTGCCAGCATACTCAGGCCATGGTGGAGGTCGGCTACCGCAACCAGGCGATACTGGACGGTTTGAATTGCCGTGATGATCGACGCAATGATGGGTATGCCATGCCCATCATGGTCAATTAATAAGATCTGCATCCCTTTCGGCTTCATCAATATGTCCTATCTCGCGGCGCAGCCAGCGGGTTGATTGAACGTGCATACAGCAACAGGGGTGCATACAACAACAATTAATTCCAAGCCATCCCTAGTGGATGATTCGGAGCTTGATGACGTATCCCTTTAAGTACATGCCGATGCAACTGCGCGTCACCATGCGGGATTCTTGTCGGTGGGCATCACCAGCAATTGCAGCTATCAAGCGACCATTATGGTATGGTAGCGTTTTCGCCAGCAACAATGATGGTGTTCAACACACCGACAATTATTAACATCCATCTGAAGAGTGAAAACTCGGAATGATAGGATAACCAAAATAGTTATCGAGTGGGGGATATGGCCGAGTTAAGAGGTAGGTAGGTGAAATACAGTTGATATACTTCACCTACCTAGTATAGCACTATCGCATGATAAACACAACGACAGGCACCACTTGGCTCACGTTATTGCCGTGATTATTGCATCAAGCGGGAGCTCATCGATCATCGCTTTGTCATAACGTCGATGAAAAACCATAGCGCTATAGTGTCATGCACGTTCAGCATCAGGATTGTGGCGTTCGAATGGTTCGTGCTGAACGATGAATGAGAGCCATCCGTTAAGTTCTTTGATAACCCTGTTCCACTTAAATCCATGCAATTAAAGAGTAGGCACTATCTCAATAGGGAGAGTAGCGAGATGATTGAAACGGGTTTATGATTGTTGAGGCGAAACGATACCCAGCAGCTTGTTTATTATGGAAAGCGTGCTATAGTGATACATAGATGCTCTTGTGTATCACTTCAAGCGCATCGTGCTCCTCAACTCGGCCACTCCCCCATCGATAACCGTTGGTTATCCTATCACACCGAGTTCCCCTTCTCTTCTATGGTGATAACCCACATCTATGGGTTGCGTGTCTCCATCGTCATCGATGGCTGCACCACCTACCACCTATTCAGGAACTGCTCCTGAATGGATCTACTATTGCCGTGGAATTTCTGTTCCTGCGTTGTTGGACTGGTTGGATCAATATCCAGCTCCCCAGCATGCAGCACAGTGCGACCATGGGCAAAGGAGTCCTCCTCATGAAAGCCATTCTTGGCATTATTACTGGAATCTTAATCTTGCTCTTTGCAGCAATCGGCTTCCAAAACACAACGGCGATTTCGATTCACCTCTTCGATTGGCAAACACCAGCCCTACCTCTATGGATGCTCCTATTGACTGCCTTGGCCAGTGGGATGCTGGTGGTTGGCTTGTTTGCCTTTCCACGCCAGATCGAGACCTACTATACGAACCTCCGCCAGCGTGGGCAGGCCGCTCCTGTCCAACGACCATTGATTCCCATTGATGCTGCGATGCCACCAACAACAACCATGCCACTCGCCGTCGAGGCTGGGCCACAACACTATAATCCACAAACCGGTGAGCGCCTTGATCCATGGATCGATGATGTGCCAAAGCGTACGGTATGAGCACCTATGCGCGCATAACCGTGGTTGCCTGTCCCGTCTGTCGTGCTAAACAAGGACTCTCGGGGGTCTTGCATTGCGGCAGCATCGTGATCTGTGCGACGTGTCATTCATCGCTGCTGGTTACTACCCTCCGACCAATGCGACTGAGGCTGGTTAATCCATCCTCTACGCGCACCGCCGAGAGTCAACCGGAGTCGTATGCCTAATCCATCCCGCTTGCGTTGGGTTGACCCAATGCAAGCGGAAACCATGATCGGCTGCGGAATTTCCGCATCGATCACAATGCGCAGACAATTGCTGCCTACGCTAGTCCATCATAAAGCAGCATCCTATGGTGCCCCAAACGATTGCTGTTGTTAATAATGATGTGGCATTATTAGATTTATTACAGGAACTCTTGCTCGAAGCCGGCTATGCTACAACCACCTACCTGACCACCGACCTGACCTATCAACAGTTACGGGATAGTCAACCGAGCTTAATTATTCTCGATGTAGGCCTTCAAGCATCCGCTCCAGGCTGGCCATTACTTAAATTACTCCATTTTGATCCAAATACGGTGTAGATCCCCGTTCTGGTTACGACGGTTGATCATGCTTTTATACAAGGTAAGCAAGCCTTTTTACAAGCAGCTGGCTGCGATGTGCTCGAACTTCCGGCCAGTTTAGCCACCTCGTCGCCAACGTTGAAACATTAATTGGTGCCCGCCGGCTCTCCAAAACAGGGAAATGAAACGCAGTGATTTGGATGCAGCATTCGAGATAACCAACCAGCCTACACACTATAGCCAATATCCTCCACTAGCACTAAAATCCAATCCTCTAGCTGCCGATTCGGGATAATCAAAGAGCATATTCCATCATTAGCCGATCAACACAAACTTCGCTAGATGTCACCAGCACCCCAGATATGCTATGCTGATGGTATTGAGTATTTATCTTGACATCAAGATATAATTAATCTATCTTCATGTCAAGTATCTTTATATCGAGATAATCTATGCACGACCAAGTTGATAGTTTTATTGCTGAGTGGCAGCGTGAACGACCAGAGCTTGATGCTACGCCGATGGGCTTGATTGGGCGAATTGCGCGGTTGGAACAACATTTGAGCCGTGATTTGGCGCGGATATTCGGCCAATTTGGCTTACAACGCGGGGAATTTGATGTGCTGGCCAGTTTGCGGCGGTCGGGAGCGCCCTATCAGCGTAGCCCAACCGCCTTGTTCAATACCTTGATGCTCTCATCAGGAGCCATGACCAATCGGCTTGATCGCTTGGCCGCGCGGGGCTTGATCGAGCGCATTCCCGATCCGCACGATCGGCGCAGCCTGTTGGTGCAGCTCACAGCCGAGGGGTTAGATCTGATCAATCGAGCCGTCGAGGCGCATCTTGCCAACGAACAACGCTTGATTGCCAGTTTGAGTAGCGAGCAGCGCGAACAATTAGCCACGCTGTTACGCTGTTGGCTGCTCGATTTAGAGCCAAATCAGGCTTGAGAAACCAGCAGCAGCAATTCGGCTTGGCTCAAGGCTTCGCCTGTAGCTTCGGCGGCTTGACGCTCAGCCTGACCCAAACTGCGATCAAGTTGTTCGCGCAAACTGGTTATATCGTGCCAACTAACTGCCGAGTAGCCAACATCGCAGGCATTGCGCAAACTGGCCGCACCACCAACCAAATAGGCCGCATGCTCAGGATTGGGCGTTGCCAGCCATTCAGCAAAGCCTTCCAGGGCAATTGCCAATGAACGTTGGACATTCAGCCGAGCCGCCATCGTGACTGCTTGATGCAACATTTCGCCTGATTCACGGCGTTCATCAGCATTCTGGCGCAGCAAGGCTAAGCCCAAGCCATACAAAGCCATAATTAATGGTGGTGATTCTTCGTTTTGGCGATGAATCGCGATGCTCTCACGATATAAGTGCTCAGCCTCGGCATATTCGTGCATATTCAAATGGGTGCTAGCAATATTTTGAAACGAGACCGCTTGGCTCATCTGGTCACCCATTTGTTGGTAAATTGCCAAACTCGCTTGGAAATATTCACGGGCGGCTTGGTGTTCAGCTTGAAATTGGGTGACTGAGCCAAGATTGTTCAAAATAATCGCCTCGCCCCAGACATTGGATTGTTGTTGGCGAATCGTTAAGGCTGCTTCATAGGCTTGGCGTGCCGCCGCATAATTGGTTTGCTCGGCGTAAATCATGCCTTGGTTGTTCAACAAACGCGCCTGATAATCCAAATCGCCGAGCGTCTTGGCATGGGTCAGCGCCGCTCCATAGGCCTGCAAGGCCGAGGGATAATCGCTAATTGCATAGGAAAGTAGACCGTTGGCATAGCCAAAATGCAGTTGGATTTCCGGCTCGAAGCTAGCAGCATGCGCCCCAATCCGAGCGATCCAGCTTAATCCTTCGCGAATGTAGCCTTGTTGAAATAATGGCAGCACCATGCTCGAAATTAAGCGGGCAATTTCGCTGTAGCGCTGTTGTTGATAGAGCCATTGCAAAGCACTGCGCACATTGGGCATCGCTTGATTCAGGCGTTTGCTCCAGACCATGCCTTGGCCTTGGCGAATGCCAGTATCAATATCGATTGCCAATTGTTGAAAAGCCTTGGCATGCAACTCGTGACAAGCATGGTCGAGTTGGGCATTGCGCTTGAGTTGGCGGGCCGCATATTGGCGAATTGTATCGAGCATGCTATAGGTTGGCTCTTCCGAGGCGGCGTTGCTCAGCAGCAGGCCTTTGGCAACCATGGCTTGGAGCGTTTTGGCAATATCAATTGTGTTTGGCGCTTCATTGGCCAATAATTGAACTTGGTTCAGCGTCCACTCGCCTTGGAAGACCCCCAAGCGTGGCAACAACCAGCGAATCGCCGGAATACTGTAAGAAATACACCAATCCAAAACCGGGTGCAGCACTTGTTCGGGGGCTGGCGCGGCTCCCACATGTTGCTCAGCAGGCAGATAATTGCGCAACAACAAGAGCAAATCGGCGGGGCGTAATTTATCGCTATGCGCTGCTACCAACTCAATCGCCAAGGGCAAGCCGCGCAAACGCCGACAAATCTCAACAATATGCAAAGCATTATTGTGATCAAGCATAAATTCGGGTCGCACGCGCCGAATCCGATCCAAAAAGAGCGCGACCGCCGGACTCATGCTGATGGTTTCGATTTGGACTGAGCCACCGCCCAGCGGAATCGCCAATGGTGGAATCGGAATCACTTCTTCTTGGGGATCGTTGGCAGCTTGTTGGCTGGTTACCAGCACTCGCACATGCTCGGTTTGGCTCAGCAAGCCAATCACATGCGGTGCAGCCTCGATCACTTGCTCCATATTATCGAGCACAATTAAGTATTGACGTTCGCGTAAAAATTGTACCAACGCTTCTTCATACACCAAACTACCGCGTTCAGCCAAGCCAAATGTGCGAGCAATCGTTGGAATCACCAAATCGGGGTCGTCGAGGGTTGCTAACGAAATAAAGGCCACGCCATCACGAAACTCAGCGTGCAAGCGATCAGCAATTTGAATGCTCAGGCGGGTTTTGCCAGTGCCACTTGGGCCGAGCAAAGTGGTAAAACGGGTTGGCGATTGGCGCAAACGTGTCACCAGCGCTGCAACATCAGCATCGCGGCCAATTAATGGTGTCGTGAAGGTTGGAAAGCCAATGCGTTGCATAACCTGATCTCCCGTAGTTTGGTTGTTTGTCGAGTATGCCGCAAAACCGCTGTAAAAACAAAGGTCTAGCCTAGGCTAAATCTGCCAATCATACTAGGACTAGCGGTAGCAGTTTGTGCTAGTCGCTTTTAGCCAGAAAGTACCGCGTTGATTCAGGCCAGGCCTCGGTACAATAAAGTTACTGACGGCGACCTTCGCACCAAGGAGCACCTATGCGCCTGCGTTTTATGTTAATTTTGATGCTAATTATCGGCAGTTTGAGTTTTAGCCCCAAACCTGCTGCTGCCCAAACCAGCCTGTGTTTTGCCGATGTGCCAGGCATTAGCAATTGTATTAGTGGGCGTTTTTTGAGCTATTGGCAACAAAATGGTGGTTTGGCAGTGTTTGGCTATCCGCTCTCGCCTGCTCAAAGCGAAACAACTGCTAATGGCACATTTACAACTCAATATTTTGAACGCCAACGCTTTGAGTTACACCCTGAATTGGCTGCGCCCTATGATGTGCTGCTGGGGCGGTTGGGAGCCGAAATCTACGAACGCAACCACGGCAACTGGCGCAATTCTCCTAAAACCAACCCAAGCACCCAAGGCTGTTTAGTATTTAACGAAACTGGGCGCTCAGTTTGCGAACCATTTTTGAGCTATTGGGTAAATCATGGCTTACTTGATGGCTCGTTGAATGCCTACGAACAGTCGTTGAGTTTGCTAGGCTTGCCGCTGACCGAGCCACGCCTCGAACAAAACCCCGATGGCGATTGGGTGATGACCCAGTGGTTTGAACGCGCTCGGCTGGAAGATCATAGCGCAAAAGGCGTGCTGCTTGGCCGTTTAGGAGCTGAACTCAAGCCCCAGCCAGCCCCAAGCTATCCGAGCGAAATCACAGCCTTGGTTGACGCAATCAATCGTCAACGCAGCCAAGCTGGATTAAGCAGCTTGACGATCAATTCAACCCTCAACCAAGCTGCCCAAATTCATAGCGACGATATGGCTCGTAACAACTTTTTCGAGCACACTGGTAGCGATGGCTCGAACGCAGGCCAGCGCATGCAACGGGTAGGCTACACATGGCGAGCTTGGGCCGAAAATTTAGCGGCTGGCTATACCGATGCTCAAGCAATTATCGATGCATGGATGCAAAGTCCAGGTCATCGCGCCAACATTCTGTATGCCGATGTCAGCGAAATTGGGGTTGGGATCGCCCGTAATCCCAATTCAGAATACCAAATTTACTGGACAGTCAACTTCGGCGCACGCTAGGCCTGCTCGATCTGCACAACCCGATCGCGGGCGGCCAAATCGCGCACAAGCTGAATCTTGGCCTGCGGAAAACTGGCTTGCGCAAGGGCAATAACGTCTGCCCCTTGCCAAGCCCCAATCTCAAATAGCGCTGCACTCGGCAGGCCTTGGCGCAAAATTGCCGCCGTTGCTGGCAATAATTGACGATAGCAATCAAGCCCATCGGGGCCGCCATCGAGCGCCAGAGTTGGCTCATGCAAGCGTACTCCAGGCTCAATTTCGTCGAGCAAGGTATAGGGTGGGTTGCTCAAAAGCAAATCAATTGGTTCTGGTAATTGGTTGGCACCATCGCCATGAATCAGCTCAATCTGTTGCTGCAAGCCATGACGCTCCACATTACTTTGAGCCACGGCCAAGGCAGCGGGCGAAAGATCAACCGCATACATTTTAATATTGGGTGCATGTTTGGCCACCGCCACCGCAATACAACCGCTGCCCGTGCCAATATCGGCTACAACTAATGGGCGTTGCTGCTGTTTGATCCAGGTTAATGCCTGCTCCACCAAAATCTCAGTATCAGGCCGTGGCACCAAAACCCGTCGATCAACATTAAACGTTAAGCCATAAAACTCACGCGAGCCAATCAGATAGGCGATTGGCTCTAAGCTGCTGCGCCGCTCAATTAAGCCTTGAAATTGAGTAACTTGTTCAGTCGAGAGCTGATCGTTGAATGCAGCCAACATTTGGGTCGGCGTAAGACCGAGCATATGGGCTAGCAGCACGCGAGCATCAAGTTGCGGGGTCAGCGAAGCGCTGATCAAATGGTTAGCTGCCTCAATTAATGCCTCGCGCACAGTTGTTATAGCCATCTCAGGAATTCCTCAGCTTATTGCGATACCTACGTAATGCACTCGTAATCTGCACATCTAGAGACTCCTAGGCGAATCAGGCATCATTGTGCTAGCAGCAAACAAACCCGCATAGCACCCGCAGGCGCGGCTGTTTCACACTCCCAAGGAGGTTGCATTATGGATCGTGGTGTGATTTTTTTTATGTTGTTGGTGGTTATTATACTCTTGATTCTTTTGCTGGTTGTGGCAACTGGCGGTGATGATCAGGCTAATGCCATGACCACTGCTCAACTTTTGATCCAACAATTTGCCTGAGCATTGCCAAAGGTGCTACCATTCGCCACAGATGGGATGCCAAGTTTGGCATTATTGGTAATGGAAGGATACAAACATGCAACCATCTGGGCAATCGATTGCGTTAATTGGCCCAAGCGGCGCAGGCAAAAGTACGGTTGGCGTAGGTTTAGCCCAAGCGCTCGGCTGGCGTTTTATCGATTTAGATCAACTGATTATCGAACGCGCTGAAAAAAGTATTAGCGATATTTTTAGCCAAGAGGGCGAAGCAGGCTTTCGTGAGCGCGAAACCGCCGCTTTGGTCCAAGCACTACAAACAGATCAAGCCGTTATCGCCTGTGGCGGCGGCATCGTTTTGCGCGAAGTTAATCGGCAATTGCTGCGCGAACAGGCTTGGTGTGTCTATCTCACCAGCGCCATCAGCACCTTGGTTAAACGTTTAACTGCCGATCAAGCCAATCCTCGGCCATTACTGGCGAGCGATATTAATGAGCAACTGGTCATTCAACTTGCCGAGCGTTTGCCACTTTACAGCACCCTCGCCAACTGGACGATTCAGACCGATGGCTTGGCTCCGCAAATTGTGGTCGAACAACTGATTCGGGCTTGGGGTTTGGTGGGCAAACCGCAGGTCAGCGAAGTGTTTAGCTCATTCAACAGTCGTTATTATGTCAAAAGCGGCGCACTGGCAGCCCTGCCCAATGAATTAGCTAATCTTGGTCTCACTGGCACATGCTGGCTAATCAGCGATAGCCATGTTGGGCCGATGTATGCGCCAGCCTTGATTCGAGCCTTGGAAAACTCCGGTTTCACATGCCAACGCTACGATATTTCGGCGCAAGAGGCCAGCAAATCATGGCAGCAAGCAGGTGAACTGTATACATGGCTGCTCGAAAATGGGGTGCAGCGTGGCGATACGGTGTTGGCATTGGGCGGTGGCGTGGTTGGCGATTTAGCAGGCTTTATCGCGGCCTCAATTTTGCGTGGCATCGCGGTGGTGCAACTGCCAACCACCATTTTGGCAATGATCGATAGCAGCATTGGTGGCAAAACGGGCATTAATCACCCGCGTGGCAAAAATTTAATTGGGGCGTTTCATCCGCCACGTTTGGTGTTAATTGATGATGCGGTGCTGAGCAGTTTGCCACGTCGCGAACGGGCAGCAGGCTGGGCCGAAGCCGTCAAACATGGCGTGATTGCTGATGCGCAATTGTTCGCCGATTTGGAGCAAGCAGGGGCAAGCCTCAATGATGTGCCCGCCAAGATCACCAGCGATCTGTTGGTACGCTCGGCGGCGGTCAAAATTGGCGTGGTCAATCGCGACGAACGCGAAACCGGTGAACGTATGTTGCTCAATTATGGCCATACGTTGGGTCAAGCTGTCGAGGCCGCGACCCAATACAAACGCTATGTGCATGGCGAAGCGGTAGCGATTGGCATGACCTTTGCTGCTAATCTGGCGGTGCAACTTGGCATGTGGTCTAGCGCCGAGGCCGAGCGCCAACGAGCTTTGTTGCAAGCACTCGAATTGCCAACCGCCCTGCCGCGTGATTTGGATATTGAAGCGACCCTAGCAGCGCTCAATTTGGATAAAAAACGCGCCAAAGGCAGTGTACGCTGGGTACTGCCAACCCGCATCGGCCATGCGCAAGTTGAATCACACGTTGACCCTGAATTAGTCCGCAAATTAGTGCATGAATTGGTCGAACAAGCCTAGAATTGCTCGTTCTACTGTTTAACTGCCCGACCTCGATTTGAGCTGCTGGCTTGCTCCAAGCCCCAAATCGAGGTCGTGTTTTCAGAAACCTAATGCTTGATGCTTAGAGTGCAGTATCGACTTGGGCGCTAGCAAAGGTAGCCATTTCGCTTAAAATGCGACAGGCTGCTTGCACCAACGGAATCGCCAACGCTGCGCCGCTGCCCTCACCGAGCCGTAAATCAAGCTGAAGCAATGGCCGCAAACCTAATTGTTGCAGCGCAATCCGATGGCCTGGCTCAGCTCCACAATGCGCCGCAATACAATAATCAATCGCCTTTGGCGCAAGCGCTTGGGCTACCAAAGCCGCCGCCGTAGTGATAAAACCATCAACTAAAATTGGCACGCGCCGCTGTGCAGCACCCACAATAATGCCTACCAACATGCCAATTTCAAAGCCACCAACTTCACTCAATGGCTGAAGTCCGTTAATATTGCTGCCAACCCGGGCGACGGCTTGGGCCACAACCTCAATTTTGCGTTGATAGTGCTCGGATTGCACGCCAGTGCCATGACCCGTAACCGCAGCAGCAGCTTGCTGGCAATAGATCGCGGTTAAACAGGCGGCGGCGGTCGTATTGCCAATGCCCATCTCGCCGAGCGCAATCAAATCGTGGCCTGCATCAGCCAACTCATGGGCAATGCGTATACCGCGTTCAAGTGCTGATTGGGCTTGGGCTTGGCTCATTGCTGGCTCAATTGCCAAGTTGTGCGTGCCAGCCCCAAGCCATTCGCTGCGAAAATTAGCAGCCTCGCTGGTGATCGCGATTTGGACACCTGCATCAATAATTAAGAGTTCGGCTCCGACATGGCGAGCTAAAACGCTCACCGCCGCGCCGCCCGCCAAAAAATTCGCCACCATTTGGGCTGTGACGCTTGAGGGATAAGCGCTCACCCCATGTTCAGCCACACCATGATCGGCAGCTGCTACCACAATCATCGGCTTTTGCACGCTCGGCGGGCATTGCTGTGTGATGCCTGCTAATTGAATTGACAAGGTTTCGAGCAGGCCTAGTGCTCCCTGCGGCTTGGTCAGTTGATCTTGGCGTTGCTGAGCTTGCTGAATTACGGCAGAATCAAGCTCGGCAATCGTGGCTGATAGATCGTCAATGTTCACTCGTTGCTCCAGGTATAGGTTGATCGCCGCGCAGGATAGCATCAATTTCATTCGAGGACAAACGTTGGATATCAGTTGGACTAGGCTTAGATTCGGCTGGATTGGCGGGTGTTGCTGGGGCTTCAACGCTCAAACGCGTGCCAGTTAATGGCATGACCATGGTCAATTTGGGGTCGGGAATTATCTGCTCAAGCCCTTCGAGCGTATCGCGCAAAGCTTCATCATGCACTACCACTGCATCACTGCCGATGCCCGCGATGCCGCTGCTGAGCACATATTGACGTTCGCCTTTTAACACTCCACGGGTGATCACATAACCAACAATCAGGCCAGTTTCATCGAGCAATAATTCGCCAATCGTTCCCAATTTATTGCCCGATCGGCCAATCGCGGGCGTGCCCGTGAGGTGAATTTTCTTTTCGAGCAGGGCATGAACATGGGGGATGGCATTGGCACGCAGCACTTCGCAGCCAGCTTTAACCAAAATTACATCGCCAACCCACACCAATACCTGTGACCATTCAACGATAGTCGCTTCGCGAAACAGGCCGCCCGTGCTGGTTAACAGCCCAACGATTCGCCCCGCATCGTGATTGACCAAAAGATCGGCAACTGAGCCGATGATATTACCAGTATCGACCCGAACGATCGATTTTTTGACCAACTCTCCTGCCTTATACATTGCCATAACTCCATAACTAAATTTGGTTGGAATGACGCGCCGCGTAGTTGACGAGCCGCTAAAGCCTGCGGTATGCTTGGGCTTAGTTCCAGCATCTCGGATGGAGGCGAGCAGCCACCATGCATCAGTTAGAGGTCGTTTCTTGCAGCAGTACGATGCTCGATATGGTTGTGCCGATCGCAGTGCTTGTACCGCCCGACCATTCAGCCGACGGGCCTGCCTGTCCGGTCGTAACCTTGCTCCACGGTTTGTCAGATAGTTATATGTGCTGGTTGGATTATACAAATATTCGGCAATATATTGCTGCGACGCGCTTAATTGTGGTAATGCCGCATTGTGGGCGCTCATTTTATGCCAACGGCCTTGGTGGCCAGCAGATTGAGGAGTTTCTCGCCGCTGAGTTGCCTCAATTGATTGATGCTCAGTATACGACAATCAAGCAACGTGAGGGCCGCGCAATTGGCGGTGTTTCGATGGGCGGCTATGGAGCATTACGCTTGGGATTGCGCTATCCGCAGCATTGGAGCGCCGTTTTTAGCCATAGTGGGGCAGTTGATGCCCCGCGCTGGATCGACGATCCCTCGAATATGGTGATTTTCGGACCAGTCGATAGCCCCATTCGCCAAGAATATAGCCTGTTTCGGATGCTTGAACAATTGGTCGTGCCAATTCCGGCGATGCATTTTGATTGCGGAATTGACGATTTTTTGGTTGAGGAGAATCGCTTGTTTCATCATGCGCTGCGCCAACAGCATATTCCGCATATCTACCGCGAACGCCCAGGCGGCCATACGTGGCGTTATTGTGATGAAAATTTAGCGGCTAGTTTGAGTTGGGTTTGCCAACAACTCGATCTAGCAAATCAAGCCTAAATCTACTTATGTCATTCAGGGGAGATTGACAAGTTTTGTCATATATTTGCCGTTGAGGTTTGTTACAGTGGTGGCGTGCCACTGAACAATGTGCTAGTTCAGGAGACACAATGGATTTGCTCAAAGGGAAAAAAGCCTTAATCGTTGGAATTGCCAATGATCATTCAATTGCTTGGGGGATTGCCCAAGCCTTGAAACAGGCTGGAGCCGAATTGGCCTTTTCGTATGCTGGCGAGAGCTTAGAACGCCGCGTGCGCCCGTTGGCCGAGCAGCTTGGTGTGAGTTTTGTGCAGCAATGCGATGTGAGCGACGATGCCCAAATTGCCACGCTGTTCGAGCGGCTGGGAGCTGAATTTGGCTCGTTCGATATTTTGGTGCACAGCGTGGCTTACGCCAAACGCGAAGATCTTTCGGGCCGCTTTGTTAATAGTAGCCGCGATGGCTGGCGAATCGCGATGGATGTCAGTGCTTTTTCGTTGGTAGCGCTCACCAAGGCCGCCATGCCATTGCTCAATCCTAACGCCAGTATTTTGACCTTGAGCTACTACGGCGCAGAGAAGGTTATTCCTAACTACAACGTGATGGGTGTCGCCAAAGCCGCGCTTGAGGCCACAGTCCGCTATTTGGCCGCCGATCTTGGCCCCGATGGATTACGGGTCAATGCGATTAGTGCTGGCCCGATCCGCACGCTTTCGGCCTCGGGCATTGGCAACTTCCGACGGTTACATCGCGCCTTTACCAGCGCCAACCCTATGCGCCGTGCAATCACGATTGAAGATGTGGGCAATACGGCTTTGTGGCTGTGCTCGGAGCTGGCCAGCGGCGTAACTGGCGAAGTCGTGTATGTCGATGGTGGCTATAACGTGCTCGGCATGAGCGAAGAAGAACAATCAAGCTAACAGCGATGCGCCAACCATCGCTGTTGTAAGGAGTACAACAATGCGACGGTTGAGCATATTGATGCTTTTAGCAAGTTTTTTAGTTGCTTGTGGTGGTGGAGCCAGCGAGCCAACCGCCCAATCAAGCGAGCCAACTTCAGCGGCGGCGACTGCCGCCGCTACCAACACTCCCAATAATACAGTTGCCACGGTTGATGCCAGCGCTACTAACACAAGCTTTGCGAGCGCCGCCCCGCTCGATGGTCAAATCAAGGCCAGTGTGAACGAATCAAATCTTTATTATCGACTCGATGTGCCAAGTGGTGGGGTTGTGACCAGCACGATCAAAGTTGATGGTCAATCGCCGCAAGGCCTCAGCGCCATTTTGTATGACAAAAACCAAAGTTTCCTAAAATCGATCAATCTTGCGCCAGGCGAAACAGGCATGTTGGGCTATCAATTTGGCCTGCCCAATGGCGGCCAGGTGGTCTGGGAAATCAGCGGCAATGCCTTATTTAGTTTGACTGGCTCTGCCGCTGAGCAAGCCGATGCGGGCAGCAAGGGCGATGCTGGCGACGATTTTGGTCAAGCGGTCAATGCCAAGTTTGGGACGCTGGCTGGCAGCCTAGGCGATGCCGATATGACCGATTATTTTAGCCTTGATGTGCCCAAAAAAGGTGGCACATTGACGGTTGATGCTAAAACTAATGGCGATGTACAGCTTCAGTTGTTCGATGAAACTCAAAACTACTTGAATAATGCTAGCGCTTCAGCGAATACTCCGGTTAGCTTAAACCGCATTTTGAATAGCGAGCAAGGTGGCCGTTGGTTTGTGCGGGTCGATGGCACGGGCAGCTACGATTTGACCTTAGATTTTACAGCGCAAACTGATGGAGCAAGCGCTGGCGATGCTCCCGACGAGATCGATCGCGCAGTGAAAGTTGAGGCCGGCACAATTACTGGCATGCTTGGTGGCGATGATCGCGGCGATATTTTTAGCGTTGAAGTGCCGCAAACAGGCTTTGCCTATACCCTGACTGCCAGCACCAAACAAGGTAGCCTAACCATCCAAACCTTGGATAACTCGCAAAACTATATGGATCAAGCCGATTTTACCAGTGATGCGCCCGTTGTGGTTGGCCGAACGTTGCCTGGCGAACGTGGCCCACGCTGGTTTGTCAAAGTCTTGGGTGAAGGCGAATATCAGCTTGAATTGGTGACCATCGCCCAAAATGATGCTGGTAGTAATAAAGATGCTGGCGATGAGATTCCAGCAGCGGTTGTGGTTGCTGCATCGCCAATCGAAGGCCGAATTGGCAACGATGATCGCGATGATTATCTGCGAATTCCAGCAAGCCTTGGGCGCAAAATTAGCGTGACGGTGATCGGCGATGGTTTGATCGATGTGCAACTCTATAATCAAGAGCGTAATTACGCCGAAAGTGCCAAATCGATTATTGCTGGTTCGCCCGCTAGCCTCAACGCGCCCGAAGGTGATGGCGATTACTATCTTCAAATTACTAATGGCGATAGTGCTGTCAACTATCGAATTGAAATTCAGCCGTAAAGCTTAAGGGTTGCCCCGCCGCTGGAATTACCAACGGCGGGGCATTTTAGCTTATTCGACGGCTGTCCAACTGCTATGAATATCACTAAATAAGCGACCATAACGGGCTAAACGCTCAAGTGGCTCGTTGAAAGCTTGGGCATCGGTTTTGCGCCCAGCCTCGCGTACAATCCCGCGTAGTTCCTCGATATTGGTATATAAATCGCCCAATTGCGCTTGGATTGCCTCTAAACGTTCAACCCATTCTTGATCAGTATCGCTCATACTTAACTCCTTGTAACCAATGTAGTAACCTTATTTTAGCACATATGTCTTGATCAAGATCACTCTTGACAAAACATAAGATCATTGGCTATGCTGCATGCGCCATTACTCCTAGTGGCTGATTAGTACTTAGATCTGAGAGAACCCTAAATCCATCGCTGCCCACCATCGTTGCTTCATTTAGTGGCCTACTCGGCTAACGTACCAATGTGGTGTTTGCTAAGAGTAAGGTGTATTTTTGGTTTGCAATGCAAACCCGCTATTTTAATGTTATGGCCAACCCCATAACGCTGACAAGGAGCCGAAATGGCAGCAGATGTTGTACAAAGCGATTACGAACGCTTAGCTCAAGTGGCGAAGCAGCTCCAAAAGCTGCACGATCACCAAACCCAGATGGAAGCCATGGTCCGCCAGACCTACCAGCAACTACGCAGCACATGGCAGGGTGATGCGGCGGTGGCGTTTTTTGCTGAAATGGATGATAGTATTTTCCCAACCCTCAAGCGGTTGCAAACAGCCTTAACCACGGCGAGCACCGTGACTACCCAGATCTCGCAAATCTTCCGCCAAGCCGAAGAAGAAGCTGCCAAGGGCATCAAATTTGATGGTGGGGGAAGCGCTGGGGCTGCTGCTAGTGCCGCTGGAGCAACTGGAGCAGGGGCAGAGACCGCAAATGCCAGTGCAGCTGCCGGGCCGACAACGCCAGTTGGGCCTGATAGTTATGGCGATTTTAAGGTTGGCCCACCGCAACGGCCAAATATTCATCATGATAATGGCTTTTTGGATAAATTTAAGCCAACCTCGCCGACGGTCGAAGATTATCTCACCCTGACCGAATGGAGGGCTTTATTGCATGGTTCTAAAGCCGCTACTCGGCTTGGAATTAAAGATCTCGATGACGCGAATGATGCCTATGAACACTTTTTAGATGGCAATGGAGCAGATCGACGCTTTAATCTCGATGAATATATTGCTGAAGATCCTAGTGGCAAGATGGCGCTCGATAATATGACCCGTGATGCCATGCTTGCAGCCGAGAATATTGGCCCTGGCCGCGATTCATTCCAGATGACCTCAAATCGGGCCTATGCGGTTGGGGTTGGCGACCCTAACCACCCTGATTATGGACGCTTTCCGTACCCTGAAACCGAAAATTGGCAAAAAGCGATTGGTGCACATAGCGCTTGGACAAGCTCCAATGTGCAGGTGACCATCAATCCCGATGGTACGCGCCACTATCGCATGGAAATGACAGTCCATGCCGAGGATCGCTATAATTTCAACCCAGGTGCCAATGATATTACAACGGGTATTCCCGATTCGGCCAATGGTCGCTTTGAGATTACCGGGTTGGCCCATCAATATATGAACTATGGCGATACAACGCGTGTGGTTGAGTGGAACGAAGGTGATCCACTGCCTGGGATGAGTACCACCGATCCTGATAGTCGCGATCTTGGTGATCGTCGTGGAATCAATAGTCCACGGCCTGCCCCACGTGGGATTCGGACTGAAGGCGATAGCCAACGCCCACTCAATGATATGGTTCGCGAGAAAGTAGGACGGTAATGCGTTTGGTTCGATTATTAATTGTGAGTTGTTTTTTAATTGGGTGTGCCGCTCAATCAGCTAGCCCAACGGTAACGAAGGAGTCATCAATGCCAGTGGAAGTGGCCCAAGTTCGCACTGATCTCGATGGTTTGGCAGCATTTATTAGCTTACCAGCCCAACCAACTAGCGTTCAGTGGACAACCACGATTCTTAATCCTAATACTGATCGTTCAGTACCTGGCCCTACCGATATGCAAGTTGAGGCCGTGATGAGCTTTGCGGCAGCTGACCTTGAACAGCTGAAAACCCAAGCCCAGCCCTTGGGTTGGAGTGTCCAATGGAAAGAATCAACCTTTAAACCATGGCATCCCCAATCAGTTCGTGATGCATTTGAGACTGATGGCGATGTTTTTAAGCTGACAGTGCCAGTCTATGATGCCATCCCCGTATTTAGCCCTAGCCATGCAGGCAGCTTTTTTATTACTCCGGCTGGTGATGTGTTTTTATCAATTGCGACCAATTAATCACTTGAATAAACAGTTGGCCTAATCACGACCAATGCCCTCTTTCCTTACACGTTGAAGGAAAGAGGGCTGAATATCCAAGCGTAGAAATTAAAAATCCCTCAAAATTCTAGGCTAAACCCTCTTGACAAACCTGCGAATAGTTGGCTATGCTGAACGCAACATCGCGCCTAAACACTCTGTTAGTCCCTCTATTATTGGGTAGCAGACAATCTCTCACCCCAGGCTGCTGCTCCATTATCCGTTTTATTGATTCTAGGACGACGAGCTGTTTAGGAGGATGCTATATTCCTCTTTTTTTGGTTTGCACAGCAAACCCGCTATTTTAGCGTCATGGGTTTTCCATGGCGATCACAAGGAGCCAAGATGGCAGCAGACGTAGTACAAAGCGATTACGAACAGCTCGGTCAAGTGGCAACGCGCTTTCAAAAGTTGCACGATCAGCAAACCCAGATGGAAGCTATGTTGCGCCAAACCTATCAGCAATTGCGCAACGATTGGAAGGGCGATGCTGCCGTGGCCTTTTTTGGCGAAATGGATGACAGCATTTTCCCCGCCCTCAAGCGGTTGCAAACCACGTTGACCGCCGCCAGCGCCCTAACCACCCAAATTTCCCAAACCTTTCGCCAAGCCGAAGAAGAAGCCGCCAAAGGGATTAAATTTGATGGCGCTGGCGTAGCAGCTGGTGGCGGGGCTGGCGCTGGCGCTAGTTTTTCGGCTGAAGGTGGGTCATTTGATGCTGGTGGTGGTGGTGGCGGTGGGCTTGATCCGGCGATTAGTGCACGGTGGGCAACCCTTACTCCAGCAGAACAAGCGGCGGTGCTCCAAAGCATCTCCAACGAAATCTGCGATAAATATGGGATTGAGCATGTGCCAGTCACGGTTTCCGATTTGGCCGACCCACCAGGCCTAGATTTGTTCGGCTATCGCAATGATCAAGGCGTGTTTATCGACCTTGATAACATGGGTGATCCTGATCGGGTTTTGAATACCGTGGCCCATGAAGTTCGCCATGAGGTTCAACGCCAAATGGCTAATTTAGCCAACCCTAGCAACTTCGATAAATTCTTGCGCTCAATTGGCATCCAAGCTGAACCCACATGGCCGATGAATGATGTCACTGAGGCGATGGCCAACGAATGGCACGAAAACTTCAATAACTACATTACCCCAGAAAGCGATTTTGCGGGCTATGAAAGCCAACCATTGGAAACTGATGCCCGTAATTATGGCGAAACCTATCGCGATAATTTGACCTTGAGTGATTTTGAGCGTCATATTCCAACGCCAAAGCCTGAGCCAGTGCCAGTGCCGACACCAGGCCCAACGCCAACGCCGCCGACTGCCACCCCAACGCCAACGCCAGTCGGCAAAACAAAATAACAGTTTAATCACAAGGATACCAAGGTTATGACATTAAATGATGTAGCGTATCAATACTGGTCGCAACCATCGCGTGAGCATTTTATGGCGTTGCGTGAGGCAGTAATGGCGAGTGCTAATTATTCGCCAAATATCTCGCCCAACGAGGTCGCCAGTGCAGCTTTTACCAAGGGTGATTACCCAACGGTCATTCGGCAATTACGCAGTTTGTTGCCAGGCGCATTGCTTAGCCCTGGGCTACATAATTTGTTGGCGACCGCCTACAACGAGCTTGGTGACAAGGAAAACACCTTGCGCGAAGCAACCATGGCCAAAACCGTTATGGATGGAATTTTGATGACTGGCGATGGTAGCCGTGAACAGCCCTACTATGTGCTCTCAATCCAAGATGAGTACGATGTTTTGGGCTTTTTGGGCAAACAAAGCCAACGCCAAACCCTCGTCCACGATCAAGACCAAAACCTCGATTTACACATCTGCGAAGATCAAAGTTGGGTTTGGTTTGAAGTCAGTTCGCTGATTGTTTTAGAAGGAAAATAGGTTCATGCGTTATGTTAACCCCTCGCCAACGATGTCAAACGTTGTCTGCAATCAATTATCAATTGTGCTGCTGGTCGGCGTAATGCTTGGAACATTAACTGCCTGTAGCACTGCAAGTTCTAATCCATTGCCTACAATTGGCATTGATGTCGGGCCAGGGGTTAACTTTCGCGGCGATATTGTGGCGCTCCAGTTTCTGCCCAACCAACAACTTTTGGTCGGGGTTGGCTACGATGGAGTTTATCGTTGGAATCTTGCTACGAGCACAATTGAACAAACCCTTGCCGCCAAACAAATTTACCTAGCCTTTTCAAATTCAGAGCCATTGATTGTAAGCACTGATCGTAAAACGCTGACGACCTGGAATAGCACTGATGGCCAAAAAATCCTGGCGTGGAATGCCAAACCATTGCAACTGCCTAGCCAAACCACTGCCTTTGAAGTCAGTGCCCTAGCAATCACCCCTGATCAGCAGCAAATTATTGCAGCCTACAACAAAGGCAGTATGCTCCAAGCTTGGGATGTAGCGACTGGGGCGGCAACAACAACCTTTGGTGCTCCAGCCAAAACTGGCTCAATTGTTGAAATTGCGCTCAGCCCCAATGGCCAACTGCTGGCTAGCAACGATTTTAGTGGCGTAGTGCAGATTTGGGATGTAGCCAGTGGTCAGCAATTACATTCATTCAAAGAAGCCAGCCTTAACTATCAACCAGGCAAATTGGCTTGGAGCCACGATGGCCAATGGCTAGCAGCCAGCAGCGGCGATAAAAACGGTGGTGGTGTAGCAATTTGGGATACCCGTTCATGGACAATCTATGCCACACATCGCAGCAGCGAGCACCAGTTTGCGGGTTTGGCCTTTCATCCAATGGCTCCAACCTTGGCGATTGGCAGTAGTAGTGGCCTGATCGAGTTGTATGATCTGACCAGCAAACAAGTCAGCAACAGCCTCAAAGGCCATACTGAGAGGGTTACCAGCTTGGCGTGGAATGCTGATGGCAGCCAATTGGCCTCAGGCGGCAAAGAACCATTTATCCTAATTTGGGATAGTACAAGTTTGACCGAGCAGCAACGTTTGGTTTTGCCAGCTACACCATTGCAATAACTAAATCGCTAATGCTCAACTAAAAACCCTTATCAACGGCTTTGATAAGGGTTTTTGATGCATTTGAAAAGCAGATCGAGGCAGATGATCAAACAACAACTAACAATACTTGGCTATAGCCTGATTGGCTTACTAATTGGGTTTTGCTACCTTTTTCCCAGCAGCGAATATCGTTCAGCCCAAGCCATTCCGGTCTTATGCTCCTGATACGGTTTTGGTGATCCAGTGGTTTGTGGCAGGCTTAATTGTGCCTGTTAGCCTCTGGTTGGTTCGGGCAATTCGTCGGCGCAATCAGTGTTTTAGTTGGATTAAGTGTGACTTGTTGCTGGTTGCATTGGCCTTACTGAGTTGGCGTTGGTTTATGTTAAATAGGTATAGCTACCCATTCCCCGAAGTCTTTGGTTAAATCGAAACCCAAACCGCAAAATTGCCCCGAAACATTCTTAAAAACGTGTTGACAAGTAAGAGCTTCATTTAGTATTCTAATGGCGTATTAATCCCGCCTAGGGATTAGTACCCATCGTCTTTTTCTTGTCCAAAGTCTTGGAAATCCCATTTGGTATGGCCCGTCTTGTGAGAGAACAGGAATCGTGGAGGGTTCGTGGTATTTTTTTGTTACCGTCGCATTTGTGACGGTGCTTGCTAGGGAGGCTGCATGGCCGCAGATATCGTCCAGCATAAGGCTGATGACATGGAACAAGTTGGATCACGCTTCCAAAAATTGCACGACCAACAAGTGCAGATGGAATCGATGATTCGCCAAATGTACGAGCAACTTCGCAATGGTGGTTGGCAAGGGGATGCAGCTCAGGCATTCTTTGCTGAGATGACCGATGAAGTTTTCCCAACCCTCAAGCGCTTGCAAACAGCCTTAACCACTGCTAGCGCTGTAACCAAACAAATCTCACAAATTTTCGGCCAAGCCGAAGAAGAAGCTGCCAAAGGCATCACCTTTGATGGCAGCGGCGCACCATCTGGCGGCGGCAATGGCACTGCTAGCGCTGGTGGTGGCGGCGGCAACGCCGATGGTGGCAGTGGTAGCGGTGGCGATAATGCAGGTGCTACTGGTGGCGGCGCAGGTGTTGCTGCTGGTGGCGGCGGTGGCTCATCGTCGGGTGGCGGTGGCGGCGGCTCATCGTCAGGTGGCGGTGGCGGCGGCTCATCGTCAGGTGGCGGTGGCTGATCGGCAGGTGGCGGTGGCGGTGGATCATC